>CAJBBN010000152.1 GCA_903951325.1 uncultured bacterium | reverse complement strand
CCCGAATTAAAAAGTACCGTGGCCAATCCACATCCCTTATTTGTAAAATTTGTAGCTGCAGCTGCAGATCACAAATACGGTCAAAAAATTAAAAAAAATAAATAAATAATTGATTGTCAGATAATTAAGCACCGAATTCTTTCGGTGCTTTTTTTTTACAAATTCAATGATTTAGCGTAGGTTTGCACACAGCATTACACACATAATAATGGATAGAAATACATTAACAGGCCTTTTACTAATGACAATTATATTAATTGGCTTTAGTTTTTACATGCAACCCTCGGAATCGGAATTGCAACAATTACAAAAACAAGAAGATTCCATTAAAGCAGCTAAAGCCAATAGCAGCAATACCATAGCCATCGATACGATTGCTCAAAAAAGCGACTCTAGTATTGTTAAACTAGATACTAGTAATGTATTAAGTGCAGCAACAGCAGGCAAAGAAGAATTGGTAGTTATCGAAAACGAAAAAATTAAAGCGACTATTTCTACTAAAGGCGGAAGCATTGTTGCAGTAGAACTAAAAGAATATAAAACTTGGGATAAAAAACCTTTGTTCCTATTCGATCAAAAAGACAGCAAATTTAATTTAAGCTATACGGTAGGAAACGATTTAATCAATACCTCCGATTTATATTTCGAAAAAATTGGTTCTTCTTTCGAAGTACTCAAAAAAGATTCTAACACCTTAACCATGCGCCTGGCTTCAAAAACAGGGCAATATCTAGATTTTGTTTATACGTTAAAAGGTGATTCTTATTTAATAGATTTCGACATTAAATCGGAAGGAATGAATAATATCATCAGTAACAATACAGGTTATTATGATTTAAGCTGGCATGTCAACTCATTGAAAAATGAGAAAGATATGAAATTGGAAAGAGATAATACCACAATATATTATAAATACGATAAAGACGATGTGGATTACATCAGTCCAACAAATAGTGAAAATATAAAATTAGAAAGTTCGATTAAATGGGCTTCTTTTAAGCAACATTTCTTTTCTTCGGTATTAATTGCTGATGAAACATTTTCGAATGGTGTGATCAATACTAATATCGATTTAAGTTCAGATAAGGTAAAGGATATGACCATGAATTTGTCTATTCCAATTAAAAGATTGCCTTCGGAAAGTTTTGGAATGAATTTTTATTTCGGTCCGAATCAATACCATATACTAGCTGCGGCTGGCAATAACCTAGAAAAACAAATCAATTTAGGTTGGGGTCCGTTAAAATATATTAACCGTTATGCAGTTATTCCAATTTTTAATTCATTAGAAAAAATGAATTTAAATTATGGTATTATCATTTTAATCTTAACCATCATTTTAAAATTAGTTTTATCACCCCTCACCTATCGTTCTTATTTATCTACTGCAAAAATGAGAATCTTAAAACCAGAAATGGATGAGATTAAAGCAAAAGTAGGCGATGACGATCAAACTAAATTACAACAAGAATACATGAAGTTATACAAGAAGGCTGGCGTAAACCCATTGGGTGGTTGCGTTCCTTTATTGTTGCAAATGCCAATCTTATTTGCATTCTTCTTCTTCTTCCCTTCTTCTATAGAATTAAGACAACAAAGTTTTTTATGGGTGGGCGATTTGTCAACTTACGATGCTATATTCTCTTGGGGTGAAATTCCAATCATCTCCACTATTTACGGTAACCACGTTAGTTTAATGTGTATCCTAATGACAGCCTCTACTTTAATTTATACCCGTTTAAATAATCAAATTTCTGGCGCTACAGGCCAAATGAAATGGATGGGATACCTTATGCCAATTGTGTTTATGGGTGTATTAAACAATGTTGCGGCTGGCTTAAACTATTATTACTTTGTAGCCAACATGATGACATTTGGTCAACAATGGTTAATCAGAAAATTTGTAGATGACAGTAAATTGCATAAACAAATTCAAGAAAATAAAAAGAAACCTGCGAGTGCAAAAAAATCTAAGTTTCAACAGAAATTAGAAGACATGCAAAAAGAAAGAGAAAAACAATTGAAAGCAAAGAAATAAAAAAAAGGGAATCAATATTGATTCCCTTTTTTTATGGAAATATTTTAAGGCTTATTCGCCCCAGCGATAAGCAGAATGGTCAATATTGGCTAAATCTAATACCCTATCCACTACAGTAGCGGCAAGCTCTTCAAAGGTTTTAGGATTGGAATAAAAAGAAGGATTTGCTGGACATATAATACCACCCGCTTCGGTAATGGTTTTCATGTTATTGATATGAATTAAACTCAAAGGCGTATCTCGTGCCACTAGAATCAATTTGCGGCGCTCCTTCAAGATTACATCTGCCGCACGGGTTATCAGGTCGTTGGAGACACCAGATGCAATACGCGCCATCGTACCCATGCTACAAGGAATAATAATCATGGTATCGTATTGAGCCGAACCAGAAGCAAAAGGGGCATAAAAGTTTTGTTTATCATAAAAATCGAAAGCAGCATCTTGGATATACTCCTGGCCAAGCTCCACTTTCCAAACATCTTTCGCGTTATCAGAGAAGACAATGGCAATTTTCTCAAACTGATTTTTAAGAGCAGCAAGCTTATCCATCAATACTTTTGCATAAATGGCTCCGCTGGCACCTGTCACTCCTATAATTATTTTTCTCTTACTCATATCAAACTAACAATAATCTCCCCGATTTGATTTAAATTTAAAAATATATTTGGATTCAGCGTAGAAAAATAAAAAAGGGCCGAAAAGATTGCTCTATTCGACCCTACATCTACCTATGAAAAACATGCACTTGCGTGCATTTCAAATATAGTAATTGTATCAACTTTTTCTAAAAAAAATGAATTTTATGCCCTTTAAAGCCAAAAACGGCCTTCTTGCTATCATAATTGTACTTTCTACACTTAGTATGGCATATGCGCAAGGTGAAAATGCTCCTTTAAAACAATATTCGATCAACGAAATTCGTCAACTTTCTGCGCAAAAGCCTAAAAAGTTAGTGATAGATGTATATACCGATTGGTGTTCTTGGTGTAAAAAAATGGACAAATCAACCTATCAAAATGAAGGGATTATTCAGCAAATAAATGAAGATTTTTACTTTGTTAAATTAAATGCGGAAACGAGAGATAGTATCTTTTTTGATAATAAAATTTTTACTTTTCAAAATCAATATAAAGCAAACGAATTTGCTGTTGCATTATTAAATGGTCAAATGTCTTATCCATCTACGGTATTCCTAGATGAAAATTTAGGACTACTAACCGTTGTTCCAGGTTACCTCACACCAAAAGACCTTAGCCCTATTTTAAAATATTTTGGAAAAGATTTTCATTTAAAAATGAAATGGGATGAATTTACAAAAACCAATTCCGAAAAATAATTTCGGAATTGGTTTTTGGTTTTAAGTTATGTTTAATAAAATTAATCGTTATGAACATGTTCCACTTCAAACATAGTAGCATAATTATTTGCTAATGTTGCAGAATATGAATGAACCATAACCATAGAATACTTTGAAAAATCCACGTTATTATACATTTTAGATATATCAACTTTTGTGTGAATTTCAGGTGCTAATCCGCTACCTACAATGGCTTTATAAGTTCCAGGGAATGTTAAATTAATCTTTTTAACATTATTGATTGTTGGAGAATTCATTCCACCATAAAGTCCAACGTGGTGTTGAAACATTTTTGACATTCCCATCATTGAAGGCGAAGAAGAACAAGTACCTTCCGATTTTAGGAAAATGTAACCTGTGTTCCAAGACCAATACATTCCTGCCGCTCCTGTAGCAGGATCTAAAACTCCAGTACGACTAGTTAAAGGCATCGTATTTCTTAAACTGTCCACACCAATAATTAAACGTACGCCAACATATTCACCAGCTGGAATATTCTTCAAATTGATTGTTCTTGTTGAATCGTATGCCTCTTTTACTAAAAAATAACTACTATCTGTTGGATAAGTATAAACCGAACCGTCTGCCTTTACTAATTCAATATTACTCACAAAATAATTAAACAATGAAAAATTCATTGTATCGTTATTCGCTGTTATATAATTTTGACCAAGATTAAAAGTGGAAGCACCAAATAAGTGTTCAAAATAAATAGATACTGGTCCAGAACCTGTTGGTGTTGGTGCAACTTCTTCTTTTTTACAAGCAGTTAGAAATACTCCTGAAAATAATACTGCAATAATTAATTTTTTCATATCTGATTTTTTAAAATGAGTAATTGATTCCTACCATTAACCTACCTTGGTGTTTGGCATTGGAATCGTTAAAATGTGAATAAATAGGCGATTGTACACTCATAATTATGGCATATTGATGATAAAAATAATCTAACTCCAAAACACCATTTATTATTGTACCATTACTTGCCAGTTGTTTAATTTTTTGATTTATATCTAATGATGCAAATTCTATCGCAGATCCAATACTTGGCATAATTACATGATCATTGAAATGGTATTGATAGAACAAATGCATATTTGAATTTAATCTATTTGCAAAACGATATTCGTTTGGATTCGTATTGGTAATTCTATAATTGACGTCAATATTAAATCCAAAGTCAGAAGGTGACTTCAGAAAATATCCTAACGACAACAAATAATCAAAACTTCCTGTGCCAGGTTGAATATGCGGATCTAACATACCGCCATAATCTAAATCTTGGTATTGACCTGTTGGTGCTTTTATTCCAAAACCTATAAAAAGGCGCTGTTTATTATGGCTAGAATCTGTATTTCTGTTTAAAATTTGATATCTACCTAACAATGTTAAATCCCCTAGACCTAAAACCTGTTGTTTTAGATTATCTTCCATAACCAAACGGTTATCCATATAAGGAATTGCAAATAATAATTGAACTTTGGGGGTTGGATAATACATTGCCCAAAGTTCTGTTGTCCTGTATGATCTATAATTTAACTTTCCACTGTTATTGGAATTGTAGTTTCCACTTGCATTGGTATGTATCATTCCTAAATCGGAATAAGAACTGTACCTATACCTCAGGCCTATTGTGTTTTTATTGTAGTTAGGGTTTAGTCCTACATACATATTACACATATCACAACCCGCTTTTAGAGTAGAATAGCTTATAATCATCAGGAAAAGAAAATATATTCTTTTCATTTGATCTGTTTAAAATAAGAAATTGTTATGCAATTTTTATACTAAAAACAGGTGTTTGGGAGGAGGAGATAATTTATTTAAAATTATAGAGTGATATAATTCTGCGTTATAATAAAATGCAATATAAGAATAAGTCACCATTGGAACTTGATTTTTAATGGCCTTTACATGCGCTGAAATATTTAAATCATCTTTAATTGGGAGACTACTAATTGGGGAAGCGTTTTCCTTTTCGATTTGTTTTTTTAAGTAACATTTTCCATCACACTTTAACTCAGGCTTAGCCTTGTTAATACAATACTCATTAATAATGTAAGCTTTGTTAAGTGTATAGGCGACAAATGGAGTTACAGCCTTTGACATGGCCATTAAATACATAATTAAAACTAAAAATGTAATCCCCTTTTTCATATTTCTTTTACAAAGTTAAGAAATAAAAAAGCTTTCTGAATATTCAGAAAGCTTTTTTATTTCTTAACTTTGTAAAAGAAATATGAAAAAGGGGATTACAT
>CAJBBN010000151.1 GCA_903951325.1 uncultured bacterium | reverse complement strand
CCAGCACCCGATGCGATGTTAAAATTATTATCCGATCATCAATTATTACCTTCTGAAGTTTTATTTCTAGGAGATGCAAATATCGACGAAGACTGCGCAAAGGCTGCAGGCGTTGATTTTGAGCGTGTCAATTTTGTAGATGTTATACGATAAAAAACAATTACTCCTTTACCACTGCACCAGTTCCATAAAGTTGACCTAAATATTTTCTAGAAGGAGAAACAGGCATTGGGCCTAGGCCTAATCTATCCCACATGGCATCAACTTGATCAATTACTTCTTGCGTATTGGCTAAAATATTTGGCCAATCACGGGTAAAGCCATCAAACTCTTTGGTTTTTTTAGTACCATCAAAGGCAATGTGCGAAGGCTCTTGCTGGCTATCTACGCTAATCACAAATGCATCTCTTTTTGGATCTACATTGTTAGAGAATCGCCAAACTGCATCCGCTATATCTGAAATATCAATCGTGTGTTCTAAGAAAATAATAATTTTTACCATCTTAAAATCTTCCAATTCAAAAAGGGCTTTACTTAATTCTGCAATATGTCCTTTTCTATTTTTTTCAACCGCAATAAAAACTAAAGAAATATTTTCTTTTAAAAGCGAATCGTTGATATCTTTTATTTCTGGAAATGCGGCTTTGATGTTTTCTTTGGCAATCCCATTTTTATTTTCAAATATTGGCATGGCTTGGTCGAAGCGCATTTCTTCAGGTAATTTTTTAGTCGCATCAATGCCCATTTTACCACCAAATGCTGCTTTCGAGCAAGAGTGATCGAGTACATCCATTGGCCCGCTATTAAAAACAATATCTTGTTGCGGATCTACATTTTCGCTAATATATTTCGCCACTGCTTTTTGATCGTGAATGTTTACTTCGCCATCTACCACAATCATCATTTTGGTAAACATCATTTGGCCTGCACCCCACATGGAGTTCATTACTTTTAAAGCTTGTCCTGCATAATCTTTTTTGATTTTGATAATCACTAAATTATGAAACACCCCTTCCATTGGTAAAACCATGTCTACAATTTCGGGAACCATGGTCATTTTAATAGGCGCTAAAAATATTCTTTCGGTGGCTTTACCAATCCAAGCATCTTCTTGCGGAGGAATACCAACTATGGTAGTAGGGTAAACCGCATTTTTACGATGGGTGATACAGGTAATGTGAAATTGAGGATACCAATCGGCCAAAGAATAATAACCGGTATGGTCGCCAAAGGGCCCCTCCCAGATAAAATCTTCGCTCGGGTCTATATAACCTTCAATTATAATATCGGCGTCGGCAGGCACTTGCAAATCTTGTGTAATGCATTGTACCAATTCTACTTTTTTCTTTCTTAAAAAACCTGCTAAAATATATTCGTCAACTCCATCTGGTAATGGAGCGGTTGCGGCATATGTATAAATTGGGTCGCCACCTAATGCAACAGCAACAGGCATTTTTTGACCTAATTTTTTGTATTCGTTAAAATGGCGCGCCGATACTTTGTGTTTATGCCAATGCATACCCGTTAAAGTGGGACCAAATACTTGCATGCGGTACATGCCTACATTTCTAATGTTAGTATGTGGATCTTTGGTATGAATAACAGGCAAGGTTACAAATGGGCCGCCATCTTCTGGCCAACAAGTAAGCACCGGAAATTTAGTAATGTCGGGTTCGCTTTGAATTACTTCTTGGCAGGCGCCTCTTCCCGAAATTGTTTTGGGCATCCAAGAAGAAATTTGACCCAATTTTGGAATCATTTTTAATTTATCCATGATGGAGTCTTTTGGACTCGTAATCATTTTAAACATGGATTCAATTTCGTGGGTAATTTCATCCATGTTATTTACCCCTAAGGCCATACACATGCGCTTGTAATTACCCATAGAATTAATGAGTAAAGGAAATTCGGTACCGGTATTTTCGAATAAAAGGGCAGGACCGTATTGCTTAGAAATACGGTCGGTTATTTCGGTGATGATTAATTTAGGATCGACAAATTCTTTGATGCGAACCAATTCGCCTTCTTTTTCGAGTGCTGCAATAAAATCTTGCAAGTTTTTATAAGCCATTTTGGTTATTTAGGATATTGACAATTAAGCTGGTTAATTGTTTCGCAAAAATAACAAAATATTAGCCTATTAAAACCTCGAACCAATGGTTACCGTAAAAGATTTTATGGTATTGCTGCTGTTTACCACTGGATTGTCTAGGTTGGCTGCATAATAAGGGTAAAAAGCAGATTCGTAGCTGGTTTGCACAAAGGCAAAATCCACATAGGCATCGCCTGTTCTATAGCCTAAGCCCGCGGTAATACTTTTTTTACTTTGGTCTATTGCTGAAGATTTATAGGCATCGCCATAATGCGCATAGCCTGCTCGCAAGGTAATGGCATCTAATTTTGTTTCGGCGCCTAAGCGTAAGTTATAGGTATTTTGTTGAAATGTGTTTTGAATTTTACTGTTGTTGTCGGGCCCAAAATCTTCGTTACCACTAACAGCATCTAATCGCATGGCACTGTAATTTAATTGTTCAAGATCTACACTAATTAAAGCTGTTTTGCCAAAAAATAAAGCCGTACCATAATTGATGCGCATAGGAGTTGCCAGTTTATAATCGAATAAATATTCGAGTGGAGTAAAGCTTTGCGTTACTCCATTTTTAACAGAACTTAAATCGGTAGTAAAATTTTCGTTGAAGGTATAATAGTTTGGTGTTTGTAAACTTAATCCAAAACGAATTAAATCGATGGGTCTGTAAATGGCGCCTAGCTTGAAGTTGAGGCTGGTTCCGCTTACAAATAAAGATTCTTTTAGTTTAATTTCGGATACTTTATAAAGGGGATCATTGATATTACTTTCTTTAAAAGTGCTTTGTTTGCTGTATTCAATAGAACCTAAACCAATGCTCGCACCTAAGTACAATTTATTAGAGTAATTAGCACCAAAAGAAATATTTACTTGATCTTCGTAACCACCACTTTTTGAACTTTGCATTTGCGTAGTAGCATTATTGGCAATCGGAACATATTTATTTAAGGTAGTGTCAAAATCGATCATATAACCATACCAAGCCATGTCGTATATACTATTGATATTAGTATCGGGTAAACCCGTTGAACCGTAGTAATTATTAGCACTGGCAGCTAAATAAGAGCTAAAAGTACTTTGATTATTCACGCCAGAAAAATAACTATTCTCTTTAAATGAATTGGTTCTGTTATCGCTCAATCCAAAGTGAAAACTTACCCATCCATTACTCACTTCTCTGCCCGTATAATCTTGATTCATTTGTGTTAATACAAAACCATAATTTCCTAAATTAAAATTGGTATGGTTATTTGCATTTAATTTTCCGAAAACAGTGTTTTCTAAATTATTGAAACGCAAGTTTGGTGAAACACTATAATCGTTGCTTCTGTAAAAGCCTAATCCTGCTGGGTTTCCGCTAATACTAGAAAGGTCTGCGCCCAATGCAGTTTGTGCACCGCCCATTCCTAAAATTCGGGCGGTTCCATTTAGCGTATTGTTGCTAAAGCGATAGGCATCTTCTACATATTGTGCTTGAGCAAAAGAAAAACTAAGTGTTGCCAATGCCGCAACTAAAATATTTTTTATCATCTGAATAAATTTAAATTCAATTTATTTATCGTGGTCTGTTGTTTGATGGGCTAGGTCTGCTACCTCCAGAACCACCGCCACCATTGTATCCGCCGCCACCACCATTGCTACTTCTGCTTGGTGCTGAATAGGTTCTAGGCGTGCTTGGTGCCGAATATTTTTTTGGTGTACTTGGCTCCGCATTATTACGTGGTGTTGGCGCAGAATAATTCCTAGTTGGCACCGGTTCTGCATTATTACGCGGTGTAGGTGCCGAATAATTTCTGATAGGAGCAGTGTTAGTTGGTTCGGTATTATAACGCGGAGTAGGCTCCGAGTAGCTTCTTGGTGTTGGGTTTGTTGGCACTGGCTCTGCATTATTACGCGGAGTTGGCGCAGCATAATTTCTTATTGGCGTTGTGTTAGTTGGTTCTGCATTATTACGCGGTGTAGGCGCAGCATAATTTCTAATTGGAGTAGTGTTAGTAGGTTCTGCATTATTACGCGGTGTAGGCGCAGCATAATTTCTT
>CAJBBN010000150.1 GCA_903951325.1 uncultured bacterium | reverse complement strand
GCATTTTTTAACGGATAAAAACATTGCCCATAAAATTGTAAAGGCACTTCAAACCCAAGAAGGCGCGGTGTTGAATGTGTTGGAAGTGGGCCCAGGCATGGGGGTTTTAACCGATTTCATGGTTACAGACCAAGCCATAGCTTTGAGCGTAATTGATATAGACAGAGAGTCGATTGCTTTTCTGGAAAAAAAATATCCTATGTTAGGTGATCGAATTATTTCTGGCGATTTTTTGAACTTAGCTTTTGAGAAATTTGTGGAACCAGGCAAGGATTTTGCCATCATTGGTAATTTCCCCTATAATATTTCTTCACAGATTTTATTTAAGGTGCTAGATAATAAAGAAAAAGTTAGCCAAATGGTGGGCATGTTTCAAAAAGAAGTGGCCGAAAGAATTGTGGCCAAAGCCGGAACAAAAGCATACGGAATTTTAAGTGTGTTGATGCAAGCTGATTACGAAATTGAATATTTATTTACTGTAAACCCAGGTGTTTTTAATCCGCCACCCAAAGTAAAATCTGCCGTAATTTCTGCTTTGCGAAATACCACAAATGTGTACGATGGCGCGAACGAAAATTTATTCAGAGAAATTGTAAAAGCTGCGTTTAACCAACGCAGAAAAACATTAAGAAATGCTTTGCGAAAATATTTAACATCGGAAATTCAAGAAGAAAAAATGTTTGATTTAAGGGCCGAAAGGTTAAGCGTAAGCGACTTTGTTTGGCTAACAAAATTAATTTCAAAAGCAATTGATGAAAAAAAATAATTTTAAAATTTTAGTAACAGAAGATATTCATCAAATATTTTTTGATGAATTGGCTTCTGCTAATATTTTAGTCGATGATCGATTAAATATTAACAGCAGAGATGAGCTGAAAGCATTATTACCATTGTATGATGGAATGTTAGTGCGATCTAAGTTTTTTGTTGACGAAGATTTAATTTCTGGCGCTAAAAATTTAAAATTAATTGCTAGAGCGGGTGCAGGGATGGATAATATTGACGAAGTTTATTGTCTAGCAAATGGTATTACTTTAATAAATGCGCCAGAAGGAAATAGAGATGCGGTTGCCGAACATGTTATTGGCATGTTGTTAAATTTAATGCGCAATATTTCTAAATCAAATGCAGAAATTAAAAATGGAATTTGGTTAAGAGAAGAAAATAGGGGCATAGAAGTTGGCGGCAAAACAATCGGCATTATTGGATATGGAAATACAGGAAAAGCACTTGCAAAAAAACTCAGTGGCTTTGGTGTTCAAGTTATTGCCTACGATAAATATCTTACAAATTATTCCGATCAATTTGCACAGGAAGTAAGCCTTAACGAATTACAAAACAGCGCAGATATTATTTCTATACATGTACCTTTAACTACTGAAACAAAATATTTAATTGATGCTGATTTTCTTTCTAATTTAAAAACTGGCGTGGTGATTTTAAATGCATCGCGAGGTCCTGTTTTGCAAACCGCCGCTTTGATTCAATATATTAACAACGGAAAAGTAGCCTATGCAGCGCTAGATGTGCTTGAAAATGAGAAAATTGATCAATTAAATGTAGCTGAGCAAGCAACATTCGATCTATTGTGTAAAGAAAGCAAAGTATTGTTAACCAGTCATATAGCAGGTTGGACAGAAGCATCTTATTATAAAATTGCATCGGTTTTAGCCCAAAAAACCATTCAGTTTTTTCACCAATAAATAAATCAGCTAAAAATTCGGCTAATTAATTGATTTTTAATACAATTCTAATTCACTTTCAAAAGGTTGCATTTTTATTGTAACATTTCTCTTACTAAAATTTGCATTTTATCTATTATTAACATTATATTTATTTTTAATAAAAAAATCAATAAACCCTAAGATCAACATTATGATAAGAAAGTTTTACGCATTCTTAGTCTTGTTAACCATCACAATTGGTCAAGCGGCAATCGCACAAAGCGGTGCTGGTGAGCTAAGAGGAAAGGTTGTAGACGCTAAGACTAAAGAGGGAGTGCCGTTTGCAGGAGTAATCGTAGAGTTAAATGGAACTCAGATTGCTGCGCAACAAACTGACTTTGATGGCAACTATGTTATCAAACCAATCTCTCCAGGTAAGTATGATGTCCGCGTGGAAATCATTGGCTACAGTAAAAGGATTATTAACGGAGTTATTATTAACTCTAACAGACAAACCTATGTCAATCCAGATATTGCACCAAGTGTAACTAACATTCAAACAGTAACCGTAACAGATTACGCGAAACCTTTGATTGAAAGAGATAACAATACTGCAGGAGGAACTTTAACAGCAGAAGAAATTGTAAAACTTCCTACCAGAAACATTAACTCATTAGTTTCAACAACTGCAGGTGTTTACCAAGCAGATGAAGGAGATGGTTTAGTAGTGAAGGGTTCTAGAGATGATGCAAACGATTATTATATTGATGGTGTAAAAGTGAGGGGAATTACCGGTGTGCCTCAAGGTGCGATAGAGCAAATTTCAGTAATTACTGGGGGTGTGCCTGCTCAATACGGAGATGCAACGGGTGGTATTATTACCATCACCACTAAAGGTCCATCAAGAAAATTAGGTGGTGGTGTAGAAGCTGCTACTTCCGAATTTTTAGATGGTTACGGATATAATTTAGTAAGTGGAAACGTGAGCGGTCCATTATTAGTTCATAATAAAGGACAAGAAGGCGAAAGGCCAACTTTAGGTTTCTTTTTATCGGGCGAATTAGAAAGCAAGAGAGATCAAAATCCTTCTTATGTTGGTGCTTGGAAAGCAAACGAAAAGCAATTAAAATATGTTAGAGAAAATCCAGCACTTTTTAGTTATACCCCCGGATCTGCCAATCCAATTGTGGCTACGCCAACTGGTAACTTTACAAAAAATGAAAATTTAGACAAAGTAAAGGCACAAGACGGAAACGAAATTCGTAACATCAATTTTAATGCAAGTTTAGATTTCCAACCAAGTTTAAATAATACCTTCAAATTTGGTTTCTCTGGTACTAGCCAATATAGAAAAGCATATAACAGGTCTAACATGTTATATAATTCTGATAACAACCAAGAATTTACTAGAAATACATATCGTGTGTTTGGTCGTTATACCCAAAAATTCATTAATAATGGCGAAGACGAAAGCAAAAACTTATTAAAAAATGCTTACTATACCATACAAGCAGATTTCTCTAGAGATAAATTTATCCAACAAGATCCATATCACAAAGCAAATTTATTTAGTTATGGTCACATTGGTAAATTTGAAACACTTCGTGCAAACAGATATGGCGCAAATGTTTCAACAGACACTATCTTAACTAATAATGGAGATACGGTTCGTTACCAAAGTGTTGGAACCGGTTCTAAAGACACCTCATTTTTATTTAATGCAGGTCTTGCCAATCCATATTTAGCAAATTATGTTACTTCATTGTATTCATTTGTCAATAACGAAACTAACGAGGGTACTATTCAAAGTTTAACTGATTTTCAAAGTTTAGGCGGTATTGTAAATGGCACTGGATTACAATCTATTTATGGTGGTTTATTTAACCAACCAGGTGCGGTTGCAAATGTTTACGAAGAAAACGTGAGGGATCAATATAGAATTTCTGCAATGGCTTCTGCCGATATTAAAAATCACTCCATCCAAGTTGGTTTAGAGTACGAGCAAAGAATTGAAAGCAGATTTAGAATCAACCCAAGAAACTTATGGAACACTATGCGTCAACAAGCAAATGGTCATTTGACTTTAGATAAATCGGCTTTGAGTATTGATTCAACTACAGGATATTCAATCGTTGATTTAACCGCTGCAGGTGTTTCTTTTTCAGGCGATACGGTAACTTGGAGTAGAGCAAATGATTATACAACCGCTTCATCTTTCGCAGAAAATGCTAGAAATCAATTAGGCTTAAAAGCAGGAGATTATTTAGATGTGGATGCTTACGATCCTTCTACTTTCTCTCTAAATTTGATTGGTGCAGAAACTTTATTAGATAATTTAAATCCAGCTGGAGTAAGTTATACTTATAGTGGTTATCGTTTTAATGGAACGAAAAGTGCAGAAAATATTACGATCACTGATTTTTTTGAAAAGGGTTCTGATAAACAATGGATGGTTGGTGCATTCAGACCAGTATATATTGCTGGCTATATTCAAGATAAATTTACTTATAAAGATGTTATCTTTAGTTTAGGGGTGCGTATCGATCGTTTCGATGCCAACCAACAAGTATTGAAAGACAGATACTCTTTATATGATACCAGAAAAGCGGGCGAAATCACTGGCAAACCTAAAAATATTTCCGATGATGCAGTTGTTTATGTTAACGATAAACAAGCTGGTGGCGTTAGAGGTTACAGAATGGGCGATGAATTTTTTGATGCAGCAGGTAATGCTGTTCAAGATGTAGACGCGATTAAAAGTTTACAAGATGGTAAAGTTACCCCTTGGTTAAATGCAAACACTTTCGACGAAAATGGTAATGCAGTAGTTAAGGCAAAGGGCGTTGAATCGGGCTTTAAAGATTATGTGCCTCAAACGCAAATCATGCCTCGTATTGCTTTCTCGTTCCCAATATCGGACGAAGCAAATTTCTTTGCTAACTACGACATCTTAACGCAACGACCTCGTTCAAATGTATTCAGTAATCCAATCAATTATTATTTATATTCTTTGAGTAGACAAAGTGTTTCTTTGGTGAGTCCAGATATTGCACCAGAAAAAACCATCAACTACCAATTAGGTTTCAAACAAAAAATTGGAAATACTTCTGCCTTAACATTAACAGCTTTCTATAAAGAGTTAAAAGATAACTTCCAACAAGTACAAATTACAACAGCTTATCCTGCTTCTTATATCACTTTTAAAAACCAAGATTTTGGTACTATTAAAGGTTTTACTTTACAGTATGATTTAAGAAGAACCAATAACTTGTCTGCAAACATTGCCTATACTTTACAGTTTGCAAACGGTACAGGTTCTAACGCATCATCTGCCGGAAATTTAATTTCAAGTGGGGAGTCGGAGCCAATTAGAATTCCATTGCCTTTAGATTACGATCAAAGACATACTATTGTAGCTTCACTTGATTACCGTTATGGTATGGGTACAGATTATAATGGGCCTGCTGCTTTGAAAGGTTTATTAGAAGGCTTCGGTTCTAACTTTATTATCAGAGCTGGTTCTGGAACTCCTTATTCTAGAATTTCACAAAACATTGTTCAGAATATTCTTTCTGCAGACGATACCCGTTTTAGAAGGTTAATTGGAGAAATCAATGGTTCTCGTTTACCTTGGCAAATTAATATGGATTTAAGAATGGATAAAGATTTCCAATTAACTGCTAAAGCAGCTGATGGAAAAGGAAGAAGTTCCTCTTTAAATTTATATGTATTGGTTCAAAATGTATTGAATGCAAAACGAATTGCAAGTTTATATCCAGCTACAGGTTTACCTGATGATGACGGTTATTTAACTTCACCGCAAGCGGTTCAACCATTAACTGAATTCGTAGATCCACAAGCATACATAGATATGTATCATATAGCAGTTAATAATCCTGATAACTTTAAATTACCAAGAGTAATTAGAATTGGTGCAATCTATAACTTCTAAGAGAAATGAAAATGAAAAATATATCATATAAACTAGCTACTTTTTTTGGTGCAACCTTTTTGACACTTGCATTAGGAGTAGAACAAGTAAAGGCCGATGTGTACAAAGGCCCGGGAGCGGGTACACCAACCTATCCGCGTACACAAATGAGAGCTGCAAATATTTGCGACCCCGCATCCTCACAAATCGATTTAGATGTTAATAATGTACGTTGTAGATTGTTAAACGGCGGAGATATGTGGTGGGATATTTTTGGCGGTGGAGGCGCAAGATATGAAGTACCTAAAGTTGATCCAGGAGAAAGAAGTATTCATTCTTCTTTCGCATCTGCTTTGTGGTTCGGTGGTGAAGACGACGGCGGACAATTAAAAACCGCTGGTTTAACTTATCGTCAAACAGGTATAGACTATTGGCCAGGCCCATTAGACACTTTAACAGCTACTATTACTAAAGATGATTGTAAAACATGGGATAAACATTACAGCGTATTGCGTCCAGAAATTACAGAATATTTATCAAGCGGAGTTGTTTCGGAGAATATTGCAAAATGGCCAGGTAACGGAGATGCAAGTAGAGGACAAGCGCAATTTATGGCGCCATTCTTTGATGCAGACGGCGATGGTTATTACAATACAGCTAGTGGCGACTATCCAACTTATAATCCTAACGAATTAGGTGCTAAACCAGATCAAATGATTTGGTGGGTATACAACGATAAAGGTGGGGTGCATACTGCTTATCCAGGTGGCGAGGCCATTGGATTAGAAGTTCATGCATTGGCTTTTGCATTCAAAACATCGAACGAATTAAATAATATGACTTTTTATAAGTACTCTGTTTATAACCGTTCAAGCACTCCATTATTTAAAACTTACTTTGGTGTATTTACCGATTCAGATTTAGGTGGTCCAGAAGACGACTTTGTAGGATGTAACATGGCATTGATAGATAGTGATGGCCCTTCGGGTCCACTTCCTCCAAAAAGAAGAAGTTTTGCATATACATATAATGCCGATAATGATGATGCCGATGGCGCTTCTCCAGGTTATGGTGCAACGCCTCCATGTTTTGGTATCGATTATTTCAAAGGGCCTTCAGATGAAAATGGAAATGAATTACCGATGTCTACTTTTATGTTCTTTACCAACCAAGGTCGACCTAATGAAAACTCGGATCCACTCAACGCAGTTCAATTATACCGTTACTTAAGAGGCTTTTGGGCAGATGGGCAACCATTAACTTATGGTCAAGCAACAGGTAGAGGTGGTACCGATACTTGTTTATATGCATTCCCTGGTTCGACAGATCCAGATGGCCGTGCACCATGGGATGAAATCACTGAACCAGGGGATAGACGTATGGTTCAATCATCAGGTCCATTTACTTTACAACCAGGCGCAGTTAATGAAGTAATTGTTGGTGCTGTTTATGGTCGTGCAGATAAAGGCGATAACAAAGCATCTATCACAGCTGCAGTAGTAGGTGATGATAAAGCACAAGTTTTATTTGACAATGCATTTAAATTGGCAAATGGTCCAGAGCCAGTAAATATGGTTGTGGTTCCAGGCGACAAGAAAATTAAAATCATGTTAGAGGGAACAAATAAATGCGAAAGATACAATGCAAGAGAATTAGATAACGAAGATTTGAAATTATACAATTACAAATTCCAAGGTTATAGAATCTATCAAGTAAAAGATCAAACAGTTTCGGTAAGTAACTTGAAGGATATTTCTAAAGCAATTGAAATTTTACAAGTAGATGTTAAAGATAATATTTCAAGGGTAATCAATAAATCTTTTGATGCAAATACACAAAACACGCAAGCGGTAATTGAAATAGACGGTGAAAACAAAGGAGTTACACATTACTTTGAGGTAGCTACCGATCAGTTCTCTTCTAGCTTCGATGGCAAATTTATTAACGGAAACGATTATTACTTTATTTGTATTCCATATGCAGTTGCAGATTCTGCATTGTTCACCAAATACTTACCATCTAGAACTAGTACTAAAGTAGTAAAGGTAACGCCTAATCGCCAAGTTTTAAACGGAAAAATCAATGGTATCGCAGACGAAGGTTTAGCTGTAACTAGATTTGCTGGATCAGGTAATGGTGGTGCAGTGTTAGATTTAGATCCAAGTTCTGAATCGGATATTATTTCTGGTGTATTAAAAGGCGCAACAAAACCGAAAGCAAAATATGCGGTAAGCAAAGGCCCAGTAACTATTAATGTTTACAATCCTACTATTTTAGAAAAAGCAAATTACCGCTTAGAATTTACTGCAGACATGAAGAGTTATGTATTATTAAACGATGATACCAATGACACATTAATGGTTTCGGATACTACTTATAATACCAGTACTACTTTAAATGAAAATGAGCAAGCAGCACAAATTCGTACTTACACAATAGGTTCGAACGGGCTACCTCGTTTAGTGAATGCAAAACCACTTGGTTTTTCAATTAGGGTGAACAATACTTTAGGTTCGCCAGGTTCTGCTACTGCAATTTTAAACAACAACAACTTCTTAGAAGCGTCTATTGTTTACACAGATAAAAATAAAAGTTGGTTATCAGGTTACAGTGGATTAGTTGGTAATACAACTCCTGCAGTTGCTGGTTGGATTGAAAATAATGCAACCGTAGATCCGAACGAGGTTTACAGCAATGTATTAAATGGTACTTGGGCGCCATATAAATTATTAAGAAATCCAACTTCAAACGAATTAAAGAAAACAAGCCCATTGTTTGACATACAAACAAAAGGACCTAATTATAAATTCGATTCAATCGGAAGTTACGATATCGTATTTACTAGCGATACCACCAAATGGTCAGAATGTATTGTAGTAGAATCATCTGTTGGTGGAACCATTGAGCCTTCTGAAGGGAATGCAAAACGCATGAACTTGAGAAATAAAGATATTGGATATGGTACAGGTAAAAGTAAGTTCCCAGGTTATGCCATCAATTTAGAAAACGGGGAACGCGTAAATATTTTCTTTGCGGAAGCTTCTGCTTTACCAGAAGAAAATGGTGCGGATATGAAATGGAATCCTACTTCAAACACTAGTTTCTTGAATCGTGGAGGTCGTCACCACGTATATGTAACACGTCGTCCATACGATGGGTGTGTTCAATTGTTTAAATTGTTAAGTAAAAATGGTTCAGATATCCTTAACCCTCTTTATGCAGATCAAAAAACTGCATACTATATGGTTGATTGGGTTACGGTTCCTGTGTTAGCTCCGGGTAAGCAATTATTATCGACAGATGCAAGAGTAAGATTGCGTGTTTCAAAACCATTTGTAAAATTCGCAACAGATGCAACAGGAAATGGCGTACCAGTTTATAAATTCAATACGCAAAATTCTGTAAGATCGGCATTTGACAACGTGGCAGAGGATAATAAAAATGCATTATCATTAATTAATGTGGTGCCTAATCCATACTATGCATATTCAACTTACGAACCAGACAAAAACATTAACAGAGTTAGGTTTACTAATTTACCTGCAGAAGCAACGGTAACAATATATACCACCAATGGTATGTTAGTGCGCAGATTTAAAAAATCTGATGCGGCTACCACTAGTATTGATTGGGATTTAAGGAATGCAAATAGAATTCCAATTGCAACTGGTGTGTATATTATTCACATTAATTGCCCTGGCATTGGCGAGAAAACGCTGAAATGGTTAGGTGTAATGAGACCTGTTGATTTTACAAACTTTTAATTGTTGAACGAATTAAAAATCAGATATGAAAAATATTTTTAAAATAGTAAGTACTACAATATTAGGCGCTTTATTACCTGCAATATTAATTGCAGGTAATGGCGAGCGCGCAGGTACTGGCGGTGCAACAGAATTATTGATTAACCCTTGGGCGCGTAGTGCCGGATTTGGTGGTATCAATACGGCAATGGCAAAAGGTGTAGAAGCCATGAACGTCAACGTTGGCGGATTAGCTTATACTAAAAATACCGAAGCAGTATTCTCTAGAACAACTTGGTTAAAAGGTTCTGATGTAAACATCAGCGCATTTGGATTGAGTCAAAAAGTAGGAACTTCTGGCGTATTAGGTATCAGTATCATGTCAATGGATTTTGGTGATATCGATGTAACAACCAACGATAGACCCGAAGGAAATATTGGAAAATTCTCTCCTAAATTAGTGAACTTTGCATTGGCGTATTCGAAAGAATTCTCTAACAGTATTCACGGTGGTATTTTGGTAAGAGGCATTCAGCAATCAATTGCAGATTTAAATTCGTCAGGATTTTCTTTAGATGCAGGTATTCAATATACAGGTGGTGATAACGACGAATTAAAATTCGGAATTGCATTGCGTAACATTGGTCCAGACATGGTAATGCAAGGCGATGGTTTGATGGCTACGTTTACAGATCCTACTTTGCCATTCGCAGTAGAAGGATACCGTAAATCACAAGCTTATCAAATTCCTTCTTTATTAAACATGGGTTTATCGTACGATTTATATTTTCAAAAAGACCATCGTGTAACGCCAATGTTTAATTTTACTTCTAATTCATTCTCTAACGATTTAATTGGTTTAGGTATAGAGTATAGCTACAAAAATTCTTTAATGTTTAGAGGAGCATACAACAGCGAGAAAAATATTGGAGATGCATCAATATCTCCAAGTGTTTATAATGGCTTAACTTTTGGAAGTACCATTGAATTGCCTTTAAATGATAAAGGTGCTTCGTTTGCAATTGACTATTCTTATAGAGTAACCCATGTATATGATGGAACGCATGCAATAGCTGCACGCATTACCTTATAATTTTATAAATTATTTTTTTAATAAAGAAGGCCGTATTTATATACGGTCTTCTTTTATTTTATCAGCACCAACAAGATTTTTATTAATACAATTTTTATTATGTCAGAAGTAACTTATTTTACGCAAGAGGGATTAGAGAAATTAAAAGAAGAAGTAGCGCATTTAAAAGCGGTAGAGCGTATAAATATTTCTAAGCAAATTGCAGAAGCTAGGGACAAAGGTGATTTGTCTGAAAACGCCGAATACGATGCAGCTAAAGAAGCTCAAGGCTTGTTAGAGCTAAAAATCTCTAAACTAGAGCAAGTTTTAGGAAGTGCTCGAGTAATTGATGAATCGAAACTAGATGCATCTAAAGT
>CAJBBN010000149.1 GCA_903951325.1 uncultured bacterium | reverse complement strand
CGCTCTGGATAAAACACATCGATGGCTTCTAGTTTTTCGCCGGTACCCACAAATTTGATAGGCTTTCTAACTACTTCACGAATAGTTAACGCTGCACCACCCCTGGTATCGCCGTCTAATTTTGTTAAAACTACTCCGTCAAAATCTAAGCGATCATTAAACGCCTTGGCGGTATTTACCGCATCTTGTCCGGTCATGGCATCTACCACAAATAAAATTTCGTGTGGTTGCACACTCGATTTTACGCTGGCAATTTCGTCCATCATTTGCTCATCAACCGCCAATCGACCCGCAGTGTCAATAATAATCACGTTGTGTCCTGCTGCCTTTGCTTGTTTAATGGCTTCTTGTGCAATCTTAACGGGGTTTTTGCTTTCGTAATCGGTAAAAACGGGTACATCTATTTGTGCCCCTAATATTTTTAATTGATCGATTGCTGCCGGACGATACACATCGGCCGCCACTAAATAGGGAGATTTGCCTTTTGATTTTAAGTAATTAGCTAGTTTTCCAGAAAAGGTAGTTTTACCAGATCCCTGTAAACCTGCAATTAATATAATAGCTGGATTCGATTTTAAATTCAGTTCCGATTTTTCGCCACCCATTAAGGCAACCAATTCATCGTTCACAATTTTAATCATTAACTGACCGGGAGATACCGAAGTCAGTACGCTTTGGCCAAATGCTTTTTCTTTTACGCGATCGGTAAAGTCTTTTGCAATCTTAAAATTTACATCGGCGTCTAATAGGGCTTTACGCACCTCTTTAATCGTTTCTGCAACGTTGATTTCGGTAATTTTTCCTTGACCCTTTAAAATCTTAAAGGCCCTATCTAACTTATCACTTAAATTATCAAACATATTTCAATTGTTATTAATGCTTACAAAGCTACTAAATAGCACAAGAACTGAAAAGTTTTTCGAAAGGAAGCAAGCTAAATTGTTATTTTTGTTAAATGACTAGTATGCTATTTTTAATCATCGGCTTAGCACTTGGCGCCTTGCTTGGGGTGCTGTATATGCGCAATAAATCGGGGCTGAACCCACTGGATTTCCAAAAAGAGATGCAACTCGAAAAAGAAAAAGCCGGCTTAACTGCTACTTTACAAGAACAACTCAAGCAAATGGAATTGCTTGCCAACGAAAAAGAGCAATATAAAAATGCGGTTGATAGTAAAGACGCCGAATTAAATGCGGTAAATATTAGAATAGCCAAAGCAGAAGAATCTTATTTTTCTCAAAAAGAAAAACTCAACGAAAAGAAAGTAGAATTAGAAGCGCTTCAAAGCACACTAACCAAAGAGTTTGAGAACATTGCCAATAAAGTTTTAGACGAAAAATCACATAAATTTACAGAGCAGAATAAAAATAATTTAGATGTTATTTTAAGTCCGCTGAAAGATCGCATCAAAGATTTTGAAGAGAAGGTAGATCGTTCTTATAAAAACGAAGCCGCAGAACGCAATACACTGAAGGGTTCTATCGAAGAGCTCATGAAATTTACCAATAAAATTTCTGTCGAAGCAACTAATTTAACAAACGCTTTAAAGGGCGATAGTAAGAAGCAAGGTAATTGGGGTGAATTGGTTTTAGAAAGAATTTTAGAATCTAGTGGATTAATTGAAGGTCAAAATTATACCTTACAAGGAAAGGGTTTAAACCTTAAAGACGAAGATGGCAATAGGTTTCAGCCCGATGTAATTATTAATTTACCAGACAACAAACACATCGTAATTGATGCAAAAGTTTCTTTGGTAGCATACGAAAAATTAGTGAACGAAAATACAGAAGAGGGTAGAGATAAATTTATCAAAGAACATTTACTTTCTATTAAAACACATATCACTGGTTTAAGTAACAAAAACTACCACGATTTATACGGCATTAATTCGCCAGACTATGTGCTGCTGTTCGTTCCTATCGAATCGTCGTTTAGTATTGCCATTCAACATGCACAAGATTTATTCGATTTTGCTTGGTCTAAGCGGGTAGTATTGGTAACGCCATCTACCCTGTTTGCGACTTTAAAAACAGTAGCTTCTATTTGGAAACAAGAACAACAATCGAAAAACGCCATCGAAATTGCCACCAAAGCGGGAGCTTTATACGATAAGTTTGTGGGCTTTACCGAAGACATGAAAAAAATTGGCGCACAAATTAATGGTACACAAAAAACTTATGATGAAGCTTTTGGTAAATTACATAGCGGACGCGGCAGTTTAACTTCGAGTGTAGAAAACCTAAAAAAATTAGGGGCCAAAGCTAGCAAGCAATTGGATAAAAACTTAGTCGACGAGGAAGATAATTTTACGGCCCCAGAATAAACCTGTTTTGTTTAAACTCTTTTTACCCGATTTGAGCAAACGAGCCATTGGCTTAGATTTGCTGCGTGCTGCAGCCATTTTAATGGTCCTGTTTTACCATGCTTGGATTTTTGTTGCCGGCTTTTTTCCAAAGGCAGGGCTTTTGTTTTTTTTGGGTTATTGGGGAGTAGAATTATTTTTTGTGCTCAGCGGGTTTTTAATAGGGGGCGTTTTAATTACAAAAGTTTTACAAGCGGAAACCTTTAGCCTAAATATGCTTGTTGACTTTTGGAAACGCAGATGGATTAGAACCATTCCCGTTTATCTCATTGCGTTATTGATCAATTTCTTAAGCATCAATTACCTCGTTGCTTATCCAACTACTTTTGATTTTCGCTATTTATTTTTTCTACAAAACATCAACCTGTCGCATCCGGGTTTTTTTCCGGAAGCTTGGAGTTTATCGGTCGAAGAGTGGTTTTATATTAGCTTGGCTTTGGGTGTTTTGTTGGCATTTATTATTCCTGCAAAAAACAAAGAAAACAGGCTTTTAATGGTTTTTTTGCTGCTATTATGCCTGTTTACCTATTTTAGATATACGCAATTCCAAGGGCAATTTGAGCTGAGCGCTTGGGATAAAAATATTCGAAAGGTAGTGGCTTTTAGATTAGATGCATTAATGTATGGCGTGTTGGCTGCTTGGTTTTTTAAAACCAAAAACACATTGGTTGTAAAATATAAAAACGCCTTGTTAGTAATTGCAGTGATACTTGTTCCGCTGGCTTATTTTATTTTTTATAAAAAATATTTTCCTTTTTTCAATGTCGTTTTTTTTACGAGCATTAGTTCTTTGGGCTTTGCTTTAAGTTTATTTTATTTTGCAAATTGGACAGGACCAAAAAACATAAAACTGGTCAATGGCATTACTTTTTTAAGCGTGATTTCTTATTCGCTTTATTTAATTCATTATACCTTTTTGTTTCGCATTTTAAATAATTTCATTATCGCTAGCACCCTATTAAATGCTAGTGTTTTACTCATTTGCTACCTTTTACTTTCCATCCTATTAGCCAGCCTATTTCATTATTATTTCGAGAAACCTTTCTTAAAAATAAAAGAAAAAATGAAGGCATAAAAAAAGCCCGAACAAATGTTCGGGCTTTTTAATTTATAATAAGCTAATTAGTATAATACCACTTTAGCCACCTTGCGATTTAAACCGCTAGTTACTTTTACATAGTATACACCATTTGACAATTCGTTGCGATTTACAACGTATGATTGTGCTGTTAAGTTTTGTTCGTTTCTTACCACTCTTCCTGTTGCATCTAACATTTCAATTGCATAAGCAGCGCCGTTTAAGCCTTCTACTCTTACATTTAAAATATCTGCAGCTGGGTTAGGGTAAACACTTACGTTTCCTTCTGTAGCAAATGTATTCGTGATTCCTGTTGATGGGAATAATACTCTTGCAATTCTAGGAGCCATGAAGTTTTGAACTGTATCGATATACAATAAGGCTCTTGCTTTAGACATGAGTGGGTTTGAAGCCAAACCGTTATCATGCTTTGGATCTGTTGGATCCCACCATTCCCATGGAGCGCTACCGTTAGCCATACCATCAAATGAGAATAAAGCGGTTAAGCCATTGCTATTAGAAGCTGCTGCTGTAGAATAAGCATCCGTAAATGCGGGTGTTTTGAAAATGTTGTTTACCCCTAAACGACTTGCTCTATCTGCAATATCGTATGAACCACTTGCTTCAACAACCAATAATGGGGGATTGGTACCCGGTACAAATACACCACCTGTTTTGTATGGCGCAAATGGATCTAATTTACCTTGCATACCCACAATTGGCACTTCGCCTGCTTCTAACCAAGATGAATCACCAATTGCACCACCATAATTGGTAGTCATGTTTACACTTGAAGAATAACCTGGGTAATTGTTTGCATTATTGTAAGCCGGGTTTCCACCAAAACCATCAAAATCTCCAACTGCTTGCTGATTTACATAAGGCATTTGTGTAGTTTGGTTGATGAATTTTAATAATAGAATTTCTGAAGGTTTGTTTAAAGTTCCACAAGCCAATGAAATATAACCTCCGGATCCTTGTCCACATAATACAATTCTGTTCGTGTCTATTCTGTAAGTGCTAGCACTAGAATCAGCAACGTAACGGAAATAACGAACCGCATTTTTAGCATCTTGCATACCACGGTATACTGCATTTAAGATGGTTCCCGTACGAACGTTTTGGTCTCCTTGTGGATTCCAACCCATTCTGTAACCCACTGCTGCTGCAACATATCCTTTTTTAGCAAACTCTTTACACATTTCTACAATTGAGCTGTCATTTCTTGCACCTGTTGGAGATTGATTTAAACCCTTGGGTAAAAAACTTCCAGTGTGTAATACAATTACTAATGGACGCGCCGTTTCTGTGTCGCCGGTTGGCTCATAGAAATCTAATTTTAAATCTGACATAGCAGGTACTCCTGATAATACCGAATAATTACTTCCATAAATAATATTCGGGGTAACGCTTACATTCGTAAATGTATTCGTTACATATCGCTGCGCCATTGCATTACCTGCAAATAAAGTCGCTGCGATCAATGATAAGAATTGTAAGTTTTTCTTCATATTGATTTTTTTTTGGTTTCCTTTTTTAAATATAGTTTATTCTGCTTAATTCATCAATTTTTCTAATTATTTTTTGCCAAATCAAAGGTAGCCGAAAAATAAGCCATTCGGCCCACATATGGCCCACCGTATACCTGATAACTCTTTTTATCAAATAAATTAGAAGCGCCAAGTTTAAATGTCATATTTAATTTGGGTACCGCTTTACTTATTTGGGCATCGAATAAATCGTAGGTAGGTACAAATCCGGTAAACTGAGGAGAGCCTTCAAATTGGAAGCCTTGAATCCATTTATAGTTTACACTAAAGCTCCAATTAATTAAATGAATTTGTCCAATGTAGGTATCCAAATCTCTAGCGGATATACCAATATTAAATTTATGTTCGGGTGTATTAAACGCAGGAATAATAGGGTCTATAGAGCCTTTCAAATTCAATACATTCCAAGAATAGTTTCCGGTTAATGCATAAAAATTATGGAAGAAATAAGACAAACCTACCGAAAAACCCTGTGTGGTAACCGTCTCTTTTGAATTGGCTGCCACACGATAAGCGTCTGCCTTTATTACCCTTTTATTGAAAGTGTCAATTTTTGTATCCATACCTAATTTATAACCCAAAAAGTCGGTGTAAATACTGAAATAATAACTCGCATCTAAAAATAAGGCCGTTCCTAAGGTAGCACGATAGCCTATTTCGGCTGTTTTAACTTTTTCTGGTTTAACTGGATCAACATCGAAATATTGTAATGAATCTAGCTTTTGTGAGTTGAAAAAAGAAAACAAAGAGGGCACTGTAATGAGGGAATCAAAACCGTTGATATTACCTACTAACCTTGCGCGGCCTACATTAAAATATAAAAATTGATCGGCCAGTGTTGGGTTTCTAATGGCAGACGAAAACGAAAAACGAAACACATCTTTTTTATCGTTCGTATACACTGCCGAAGCCGCTGGTGATAGGACATAATCAAAGTTTTGATTTTTATCTATCCTGCCGGTTGCGTTTAATTTTAAGCGATTGTTTAATAATCTTTTTTCGTAACCAGCATAAAAACCAAACTCAGAATTGGTAATTACGCGGCCCGCTGTGTCACTAAATATAGTACCCCTAGAGCTTGGCGTATATCTTCTAAAGTTACCCCCAAACAATACTTCATCGGCATTGGCTAGCACCACTTTGCGTTCGGCTTGTAAATGGTACAAAGCAGATTTATCATAAAATTTAGAGCCGCCTTCTGTAAAAGAAGTTTTAGATGTAATGCTATTCATCGCAGAATCAAATCTTTCGGTACCCGGCTCAAATCTATCTACATAGGGGTATCCAGCGTTTTGATAAATAGTGCTAGTTGGATCTGCACCCTGTGGCGAGGTGCCCAAGTTGGCAAAATAAGACGCCTCTTCGTGCCAAGCTTTTACAGAATCAGTATAAACATTCAAAACAGAATCTGCTGCATCAAAATCAAATGGAAATGTTTGTGGTGGATAACCTGGTAATTTGCGCGCTCTTTTAGAAATAAAATTAGCCCAGTAATTTCGGTAGTCGCCACTCCAAGTAGTACCCACTAAGCCCGTTCCGCTCGACGATGGCTTGTGTAAATCTTGTAATAATTGTGCAGTAAAAACAGCATCGTATGAATTACCCGCATCTTCGTGCGTGGAGTAAGCGCGAACAAACCAATTTTCTCCTTTAAGCTCTAATCTGTTTTGAAAAAATAAAATGTCTTTTAAACTATACCTGTTATCGCCTTGATAAACCGTGGTACCGTTACCCATGTTAAAAGCATAGATTAATTCAGTGCTAGGATTAATTCTATAATGTAACGCCGAAGCTAATTTTAAATTTTTTGTATTATAATCTACTAGGTCTTTTTCTTCGTAACCATTACGGTGCCATATGCCTAGGCCTGGGTAGTTAACTCTTCCATTTTTATCAGATGAGTTATTCCCACGTGGATCAAAATTTTCATCTCCATATCTATTCACCGCATCGTATCCACCAGGGTTGTTTATACCAACTGTAGATTGTGGTGTTGCAGCCATATTGGTTGCTTCCCAATCATAAGCACGCATGTAATAAATATTTGTTTTAAAGGCGAACTTATCTATGCCATTTCTGTTTTTATATACCCTTGCATAACGAATCGCAGATTCGAATAAGCCGCGTTCGCCCACTTTAGACATTACCGTTAAACCCGCAGAATTAAAGGGGTTGCGGGTTTGCATACTAATTACGCCATTAAAAGCATTTGGACCAAAAAAGGCCGAACTCGCACCTACAATTAAATCTACTTTTTGTACATCAATTTCGGAAGAACCTAAAAAATTACCCAAAGAAAAATTGAGACCTGGCGCTTGGTTATCTACCCCGTCTATTAATTGTAAAGACCTTACCGGCGATGTACTATTGAAACCCCTGGTGTTGATGACTTTAAAACCTATACTTGCCGCGGTTAAATCAACTCCTTTTAATTGGCCTAAGCCTTCATAAAAATTCGCCGCAGAGGTTTGTTTAATCGAAATTAAATCCATCGACTCCACGGTAAGCGGCGCTTCTTTTTGTTTTTCGGTAAGCCTAGAAGACTGTACCAACGCGACTTTGCTGGTTACTACATTTTCTTCTAATAAAACATCTATGTTGTTTTTATTTTTAGAAACCTGCAGCTCCATGGGTTTATAACCCAAATAGGTAATCAATAAAGTTTTATTGGTGCTTAGGTCGAGGTTTAATACAAATCGACCATTGAGGTCGGTGTTGGTTCCTTGTGCGGTTCCTTTTACAGATACCGTTGCCGAATAAATGCCTTGTCTGGTAATTTTATCTTTTACGCTGCCGGAAACCTTTTGATTTTGTGCTTTTGCGGCATTCAAACCAAAAAACAATAAAAATATAAAACTTACTTTTTTTGTTTGATTAAGTGCTTTTTTAACCATCGGATTTTTTTTATAAAATTCAATTTAGTAAAAAAATATAATAGGTGTTCATATTGTCGCAAATGGGGGTGATTCGGCCGCTTCTGCCAACAGCTTAATTGCCCGCAAAAGCATTCCAGCCTTGCGCCTGGAGTGGATATACCTTTTCGTTTTTGCTTACCATAACGGTTCCCGATGCCTCATCGGTCATGTGGCCAATGATGGAAAAAGAGATTTGTCCTTTTATTTTTTCGAAATCCGATTGGCTCACGGTAAAAAGTAATTCATAGTCTTCGCCGCCATTGAGCGCGCACATGCTTGGATCTAAATTAAAATCGCGTGCGGCATTAATGGTAACCGGATCAATCGGGATTTTTTCTTCGTAAATAGTACAGCCCAGTTTTGATGATTTGCATAAATGAATTAATTCTGATGCTAAGCCATCAGACACATCGATCATTGCGGTTGGTAGCACATCTATTTCTGCTAATAAATCTATCAGGTCTTTTCGGGCTTCTGGTTTTAATTGTCTTTCTATAATATAATCGAATCCGGCTAGCTCTGGCTGCATTTGCGGGTTTGCTAAAAACACTTGTTTTTCTCTTTCTAAAATTTGTAAGCCCATATACGCTGCGCCTAAATCTCCCGACACACAAATTAAATCATTTATTTTAGCAGTATCTCTTTGAACAGCACTTGCACCTTCGGGTAAAATTCCAACAGCCGTTACGCTAATAACCAAGCCCTGCTTAGAGGAGGAGGTGTCGCCACCTACCAAATCAACGCCATATTTATTACAAGCTAACAACATGCCCGCATATAATTCTTCGACTGCTTCTAAAGAAAACCTGCTCGAGAAACCCAAGGAAACTAGCACCTGTGTTGGCTTTGCATTCATGGCATAAATATCACTTAGGTTTACCATAATTGATTTATATCCCAAATGTTTGAGTGGTACATAAGCCAAATCAAAATGAACGCCTTCTAATAATAGATCGGTACTCAATACGGTTTGTTGTGCTGCATGATTTATAATGGCAGCATCGTCGCCCACACCCTTTATGGTTGTGCTGTTGTGGAGCGTAATGTTTTTACAAAGGTGTTCGATTAATCCGAATTCACCTAAAGAAGCAATTTCTGTACGGCCTGTATTTTCAAACATAATAAGGTATTAAAATATGGTGTCTTTTATTTCTTGATTATTTTTATGCGGATAGTCTGTGGTATAATGTAGGCCTCGACTTTCTTTTCGCAAAGTAGCTG
Source organism: uncultured bacterium (assembly GCA_903951325.1). GTDB lineage: Bacteria > Bacteroidota > Bacteroidia > Sphingobacteriales > Sphingobacteriaceae > CAIKLP01. The sequence goes on along the minus strand of CAJBBN010000149.1, from coordinate 3,425 downwards.
ATTTTATAATAATATAGGCTACTTGTATTAAATTTCTTAGTTCACACAAGGGCACAGATAGTTTGGTTTGTTTATAAAAACTTTCGGTTTCTTCATAAATTAATTTCAGCCGACGCATAGCTCTTGCTAATCTAAAATCGGATCGAACAATGCCAACATAATCGCTCATAATTCTTTGTACTTCTCTTAAATTATGTGTCACTAAAATATCTTCGTTTGATTGGGAAGTACCAAAATCATTCCAGTCTGGAATGTTGGTGCAGTTTTCTATTGCATCAATTTCTTTTTTTGCCGATTCGATGGCTCGATGCGCAAACACCAAAGCTTCTAATAAAGAATTTGATGCTAAACGGTTGGCGCCGTGTAAGCCTGTGGCTGCGCACTCTCCACAGGCATATAAATTTTGAATACTTGATTTACTGTTTTCGTCTACTAAAATTCCGCCACACATATAATGCGCTGCGGGCACCACGGGTATTAAGTCTGTGCTCATATCTATACCCATGCTTAAACACTTCGCAAAGATATTTGGAAACTCATTCAAGAGCTCCGATTTAGCTATATGGCGCATGTCTAAATACACGCAGTCGGCTCCAGATTTTTTCATTTCTGCATCAATCGCCCTTGCCACAATATCTCTTGGAGCCAACGAGCCCCTTGAGTCTACAGCGTTTACAAAAGCTTCGTCCTTTTTATTTTTTAAAATACCACCATGCCCTCTTAATGCTTCCGATATTAAAAAACTTGGATATACACCTGGTTCATAAAGTGCTGTTGGGTGAAACTGAATAAACTCCATGTTTCGTACTTTTCCTTTGGCGCGATAAACCATACTCAATCCGTCGCCTGTTGCAATGGTTGGGTTGGTGGTAGTGCTATAGGCGTGACCTGCGCCCCCGCTGGCCATTAGGGTAATTTTAGCACTAATGGTTTCTATTTGGTGGTTTTGGGTGTTTAATACATAAACTCCAAAACAGGTTTTGTCCGCATTTTTATCAACGGTTTTGCCTAGGTGGTGTTCGGTTATTAACTCTAGTGCAAAGTAGTGGCTATAAATTTCGATGTTTGGGTTTTGATGTACCCTATCTAGTAAAACTTGTTCTATTTCTAATCCGGTTATATCTTTAAAGTGTAATACGCGGTGCGCAGAGTGGCCGCCTTCTTTTGCTAAATGATAATCGCCAATGGGGTTCTTATCAAAATTAATTCCATAATCTATTATTTCTTGAATGCGCTCGGGCCCTTGTTTAACCACCATTTCAACAATTGCGGTATTGCATAAACCATCGCCAGCAACCAGTGTGTCGTTGATGTGGTTGGCATAACTATCCGCTTTATCAATGACTACCGCCACCCCACCTTGTGCATATTTGGTGTTCGATTCTTCTTCGTTCGCTTTGGTTATAATACAAACCTTTCCGTATGCAGCGGCTTTTAATGCGAAACTCAAACCCGCAATACCCGAACCGATGATCAAAAAATCTGTTTTCTTCATTTATCACCTTTTATTATTGTGCATAAGCCCCTTTTTACTGTTGATAAAATGCGCAGAACTATAGGATAAGTTTTTATTTTGATCAAGCAAGTAAAGTTATCCTCCATTTCTCCGCAAAATTGCGCAGCTTATACACAAATTGTTCACAAATTTAACAATACTCTTATCAACTGAATAACAATTCATAAGTATCTCACAATTGTTAGTTAGATGATTATTAGGCATTTAATGGGCCGCGCTTGTTTATAAGATGTGAACAACACGTATATAACTCCCTATTTAGAAAAATTACTTAAAGTTGTTAGGCTTATCAACGCCTTCATCATCACCATCAATTTCTTTTTAAAAAGAAAAATGATATTTTATTATACCGTTAATAATTTACAATTTTGAATATGCTTGCTACGCTTTCAGAAAATAAAATTATTGATGATTTAAATGAAAACGGTTTTTTGGATTTTCCAATTGATCCTACATTAGATTTAATTGAAGCAATAAATAAATTAAAGAAAGAAAAGAACGCGGTTGTTTTAGCACATTATTATCAAGATTCAGATATTCAAGATATCGCAGATTATATTGGTGATAGTTTAGGTTTATCTCAACAAGCTGAAAAAACAAAGGCTGATATGATTGTTTTTGCAGGTGTTCATTTTATGGCTGAAACAGCTAAAATATTATCACCTAATAAAAAGGTTGTTTTACCCGATTTAAAAGCGGGTTGTTCTTTAGCAGATTCATGTAAACCATCTGATTTTAAGTTATTTAAGGCAAAATATCCAGATCATTTAGTGATCTCTTATGTGAATTGTTCGGCAGAAATTAAAGCTTTAACTGATATAGTTTGTACTTCTGCAAACGCTGTTCAAATTGTAAATTCATTATCAAAAGATCAAAAAATAATTTTTGCACCCGATAAAAATTTAGGTGCTTATGTCAATAAGATAACCGGCAGAAATATGTTATTATGGAACGGTGCTTGTATGGTTCACGAAGTATTTTCATTAGAAAAAATTAATAAATTAAAATTCAGAAATCCTCAAGCTTTATTATTAGCACATCCAGAATGTGAAGAAGCAATTTTAAATTCAGCAGATTTTATTGGTTCTACAACAGCACTATTAAATTTTAGTAAAACATCTGAAAGTATTGAATTTATTGTAGCTACAGAGTCTGGTATTCTTCATCAAATGATATTAGCTAGTCCTAATAAAACATTTATACCAGCACCACCAATTGCTAATTGTGCCTGTAATGATTGTCCACATATGAAATTAAATACATTAGAAAAAATTTATAATTGTTTAAAATACGAATTACCAGAAATTAATTTGTCAGACGATTTAATAGCGAAAGCAAAAAAACCAATCATTGAAATGTTACGTTTATCTAAACAACTAGGTTTATAAATTATGCCAATTATTAAAGAAGTACAAGGAATTTTACCACAAATAGATCCATCCGTTTTTATTGCAGATAACGCCACTATTGTTGGCCAGGTTACTATTGGAGCCGGAAGTAGTGTTTGGTTTAATGCCATCATTAGGGGCGATGTAAACACTATTACTATTGGCGAAAGAACAAATATTCAAGATGCAGCCATGATTCATTGTACTTATCAAAAGGCAAGTACCACTATTGGCAACGATGTGTCTATTGGTCATTTAGCTATTGTACATGGTTGCACGATAAAAGACCATGTATTAATTGGTATGCGTGCTTTAGTGATGGATGGCGCAGTAGTAGAACCTTATTGTATTGTAGCAGCAGGCGCTTTGGTATTAGAAAATACGATTTGCGAAAGTGGGTATATTTATGCGGGTTCTCCGGCTAAAAAGATCAAAGAAATTTCGGAAGAGCAAAGAAATTTATTAGATAAACTTCCGCAGAATTACCAATTATATACTACTTGGTTTTAAGGTTAATTTCT
>CAJBBN010000148.1 GCA_903951325.1 uncultured bacterium | reverse complement strand
GTAATTCGCGCCGATCGTAAAAATCACATGGACGAAACCAAAAGACATTTTGCGACTAAAAGAAATTTACATACACTAGAAGATGCGATGAAAGATGCCGATGCAGTTATCGGTTTATCTTCGGCCAATACACTTACCCCAGCGATGTTAAAATCGATGGCGAAAAATCCTATCGTGTTTGCGATGGCCAATCCCGATCCAGAAATTGAATACAACTTAGCGATCAATACGCGCAAAGATTTAATCATGGCTACGGGTCGTTCGGATTATCCAAACCAAGTAAATAATGTGCTTGGCTTTCCTTATATTTTTAGAGGAGCACTCGATGTGCGCGCCACAGCCATTAACGAAGAAATGAAAATTGCGGCAGTAAAAGCCATTGCCGATTTAGCAAAATTACCCGTACCCGAAGCGGTTAACTTAGCATACAATCAAAAAAATATCACTTTTGGTAAAGATTATATTATTCCAAAACCTTTAGATTTTAGATTGATCAGTCATGTGGCTCCGGCAGTAGCAAAGGCAGCCATTGATTCGGGTGTAGCGCGTCATAAAATAAAAGATTGGGAAGCTTACAAAGACGAATTAAACAAACGCTTAGGCTTAGACGATAAACTGATGCGTGCCTTAACGGTAAAAGCAAAAGGCGATCCTAAACGAGTAGTTTTTGCAGAAGCCGATAACTACAAAATTTTAAAAGCAGCACAAATTGTAAAAGAAGAAGGCATTGCCATTCCAATTTTATTAGGAGATATAGAAAAAATTCATGCGCTAATAGAAGAACATCAATTAGAATTATCCGATGTGCAAATGTTTGATCCGCGGGTAGAAGATAAAATGGTAGCAGAATATGCAGCTTTGTTTTTTGAAAAAAGAAAACGCAGAGGCGTAACCGAATACGAAGCCAAAAAAGCGATGCGCGATAGAAATCATTTTGGCGCCATGATGTTAGATCAGGGAGATGCCGATGCTTTAATTTCTGGATTAACAAAAAATTATCCATTAACGATTCGTCCGGCATTACAAATTATTGGTACCGAAGCCGACACGAGTAAAGTAGCGGGCATGTATTTAATGTTAACCAAACAAGGGCCTATATTTTTAGCCGATACGACGGTAAACATTGATCCGAATGTAGAAGAATTAGTAGAAATTACTAAGCTAGTGGCTAAATCGGTGAATAAATTTAACATCAGTCCACGCATTGCGATGTTGTCTTATTCTAATTTTGGAAACTCCGAAACACCAAACCCCATGAAGGTGCGTAAGGCAGTAGAAATTTTACACCAACAACATCCCGAATTAATTGTAGATGGTGAGATGCAAGCAAACTTTGCATTGAATCCAGATTTATTAAAAGACAATTTTCCTTTCTCTACTTTAAATGGAGCGCCAGCAAATACTTTAATTTTTCCAAATTTAGATGCTGGAAATGCAGCCTATAAAATTTTGCAAGAAATCGGTGGTGCCGAAGCTGTGGGTCCCATTTTAATTGGTATGAAAAAACCAGTTCACATTTTACAATTAGGATCTTCGGTAAGAGAAATTGTAAACATGGTAACCATTGCGGTAGTAGATGCACAATCTAAAGAAGAAAGTGGATTGCAAAAAGTTGCTACTAAAACCAGAAGTTTGGGTGCAAAAATTATGGCAAAAACCATTAAGCTGCGTAAATAATGATTTATCATATCAACGGAAAACTAATTAGTAAAAGCCCAACAGAGGTGGTGATTGAAGCAGGGGGGGTAGGCTACTTTATCAATATTTCTTTGCATACCTATGCGCAAATAGGTGCAGAAGAAAACCTAAAATTACATACTTACCTGAATGTGCGCGAAGATGCGCATACCCTCTATGGATTTTACGAGGCGACCGAAAGAAGACTGTTTACGCACCTTATTTCGGTATCTGGAATAGGTCCAAACACCGCCCGAATGATGCTTTCCTCTATTTCTCCATTAGAAATTCAGGAAGCTATTATTAAAGGCGATGTGCCTCTGGTTCAGCGAATTAAAGGAATTGGTCCAAAATCTGCCCAAAGATTGATCTTAGAATTGCAAGATAAGTTGAAAAAAGAGGGTCCTAGCACACTTTTATCTGCTCCAATTAACAATACATCGCGAGATGAAGCGTTATCTGCATTGGTTATGTTAGGCTTTAATAAAAATGCGGCCGATAAAGCAATTGATACAGTGATGAGAACTGCAGAAGGCACTATTTCGGTCGAACTAATTATCAAAGCGGCATTAAAAAGTTTATAGCAGCGCCGAGGTATCATCAGCAAACATTAATTTGAAAAATCAACAAAACATTCCAGGCATTTTGCGTTGGGTGGTCGGTATAGTTATTACAATTACAGTTGCAATGTCTGTTTTATCAGCAGCAGATGCAAGTGTATTTGCCTATGCCATTGATGTTGATTTATTAGATTCTTCTGCGGTAATTCCTGCTGCCACTTTAACACCCGCCAAAAAGAAAATTGATTTAAAAGATCCTCCTAACTTAGAGCGTAAAGTAGTGTACGATCCGAACACCAAAATGTACACCATTACCGAAAGTATTGGTGGAAAATTTTATAAAGCGCCCACTTATTTAACTTTTGAAGAATATCAAAAACAAGAAGCACAAAAAAGTAAATTAGATTATTGGAAATTACGCGCTTCCGAAAACGCCTTGGTGAGTGGCAATAGTTTGACCCCAAAAATATATATCAATAACCAAGTATTCGATCGCATATTTGGAGGAAGTAAAGTAGACATTCGCCCGCAAGGTACAGCAGAATTAATCTTTTCGGGCCGATTTAACAGAAACGATAATCCTTTATTAAGCGAAAGACAACGCAGTACTACGCAATTTGATTTCGACCAAAAAATACAATTAAATGTAACGGGTAATATTGGAGATAAATTAAAAACTTCTATTAATTATAATACCGAAGCCACTTTCGATTTCGAAAATCAAACGAAATTAGAATACACGGGTTACGAAGACGAGATCATCAAGAAAATTGAATTAGGAAATGTTTCTTTACCCTTAACCAGTAGTTTAATTAGTGGTAGCCAAAGTTTGTTTGGAGTAAAAACACAATTGCAGTTTGGAAAGTTAACCGTAACAAGTGTGTTCTCGCAACAGAAATCGGAAAAGAAACAAATTAAAATTACCAACGGTGCACAAAAAACGGAATTCAAATTTTTAGCAGATAATTACGAAGCCAATAAACATTTTTTCTTGGCGCAATATTTCAGAGATAATTACGATAAAGCTTTAGAGAGTCCACCCATTGTGAAGTCTAATGTTCTAATTTCGAGGGTAGAAGTTTGGGTGACCGACCGATCTCGTAATGGCTTAGACGATACCCGCGATTTATTAGCACTCATTGATTTAGGTGAAAACCAACGCATATTTACCACCGATCCAAGTTTCATTACCAGCAGTGATCCATATCCAAACTCCAGTAGCGTAAATGGTGCAATTCCTGCAAACAATCTGTTAGATTTAATGCCTCCTTCGGTAAGAATAGTTTTAGACAATACCATTAATACTTATTTTAATGATAAAGGTGGCCCGGACAACTATGCTAAAATAAGAGCAAGAAAATTAACCGATCGAGAATATACTTTCAATTCGCAGTTAGGTTATATTTCTTTGAACGCACCTTTAAACACAGACGAAGTTTTATCGGTTGCATATCGTTATACGGTAAATGGAAAAGAATTTACGGTTGGTGAGTTTTCTAACGAAAGACAAGAAACCAATCCGGCAACTGTTTTGGTCACAAAGCTTTTGAAAAACGTTTCATTAAAAACCAGTTTGCCAACTTGGGATTTGATGATGAAAAATATTTATTCCTTAAATGCTTTTCAAGTTAATCCGCAAGAATTTAAACTAAATATTTTATACCTCGACGAAAAAACTTCCAACAATATTAATTTTTTACCAGACGGTCCGGAGTCAATAAAAAATCTTCCCCTCATTCAAGTAATGGGTTTAGATAAATTAGATGTAAAACAAACACCAACACCCGATGGCGTATTCGACTTTGTGGATGGCATAACGGTTAGCTCGGCTAACGGTCGAATTATATTTCCAAAAATTGAACCATTTGGTAAATACTTATACGATAAAATTGCGGCAGATGGTAATTTAACTTTGGCTGCAAATACTGCTTTTACAGAGTTATACGACTCAACCAAATTTAGGGCACAACAATTTCCGCGCAAAAATAAATTTACCATTCAAGGCTCTTTTCAATCTATAAGTAATTCGGAATTTTCTTTGAATGCTATTAATATTCCGCAAGGATCCGTAGTGGTAAAAGCGGGTACGCAATTATTGGTAGAAGGCAGCGATTACCAAGTAGATTATAATATTGGTCGTGTAAAAATTACTAACCAAGGTATATTAAGTTCGGGACAAGTTATTACGGTAGATTTAGAAAGTTCTACTTTGTTTGGTATTCAATCGCGTATGTATTTTGCTTCGCGCTTTGATTATAAATTTGATGAGAAATTAACTTTGGGTGGAACCTTGGTTCGCTTAGCCGAACGCCCTTTAACACCGAAAGTAAATATAGGCGACGAACCGAGTGCGAATAATATGTATGGTTTCGATTTTAATTACCGAAGCGATTCGCGTTTGTTAACTAAATTGGTCGATAAATTACCATTCATCGATACCAAAGCACCTTCGTCGGTTACGATCTCTGGAGAATACGCCATGCTAGACCCTGGGCACGCAGCGGCTTTGAACACGGGCGGTAATAATACAGGAACCTCTTACATAGACGACTTTGAAGGCACGCGATCAACCATCGATTTGCGTATGGCAAACGCTTGGACTATGTCTAGTACACCCGTGATGTTTCCAGAATCAAAATTATTTAACGATTTAAGTTATGGTTACAATCGTGCAAGGTTATCGCATTATCAAATAGATAATTTATTTTTTAGTAGAACAAACATACTTACGCCCGCGCATATTAGAACAGATAAAACACAATTATCTAATCATTACAACCGCGAGGTGACCGAACAAGAAGTATTTCCGAATAAACAAATGCCAACGGGTACGCCCACTATTTTATCTACACTCGATTTAACTTTTTATCCAAAAGAAAGAGGCCCTTATAATTTTTCGGTCGATCGATTGAACGATGATGGAACTTTTAAAAATCCTACGGCTTCTTGGGGTGGTATTATGCGTAGGTTAGAATCGAACGATTTTGAAGCGCTAAATGTTGAATTCATTGAGTTTTGGATGATGGATCCTTTTATTTACAATCCAGGATCTTCGGGTGGCGATTTGTATTTCAACCTTGGAAATATTTCGGAAGATATTTTAAAAGATGGTAGTCAAGCGATCGAAAATGCTTTACCGAAAGATGGTAATGCGGCGCGATACGATTCTACTTTATGGGGAAGGGTTGGCGTAATTCCGCCGTTAACAACTGCATTTGATAACGAAGTTTCGGCTAGACAATATCAAGATGTGGGTTTAGATGGTTTGAACAATGTAGAAGAATCTACTTTTTTTAAATCAAATTATTTAGATGCATTAGCAAATAAATTTGGTAGCAATTCGCCTGCTTATTTGCAAGCGGTAGTCGATCCAGCCGCCGATGATTATCATTATTACAGAGGTTCCGATTTAGATGCAGAAAAAGCGAGTATTAAAGACCGCTATAAATTATACAATGCACCCGAAGGCAATTCGCCAACCGAGTCGCAATCGACCGCCAAGACTGGGATTGCCAATACCGCTTCCTCTCCAAATCCAGATACAGAAGACATTAACAGAGACAATGCGCAAAGTGATCGTGATGAGTATTTTCAATACCGCGTGCATTTATCGCCCTCAGAATTACAAAACCCCGACGAAAATTCTTTCATCACCGATAAAATTGTAGCGGCTAAAAAATTACCAAACGGTAGAACCGAAAATGTAACTTGGTATCAATTTAGAATTCCAATTGCGAAATATGAAAAACGCGTGGGCGAAATTCAAGATTTCCGTGCCATACGTTTCATCAGAACTTTTATGACCAATTGGTCCGATACCGCAACGCTTCGTTTTGCAAGATTACAATTGGTGCGTGGCGAGTGGCGTAAATTAGATCCATCCATCAGACCCGGCGAAGGCACTAACGCCAAGTCTACGGCCATTGTTGATTTATCAACCATCAACATCGAAGAAAACGGAAATCGCATTCCTATTCCATATGTATTGCCGCCTGGCATTATACAGGAGCAGAACTTACAAGACATTAGAGGAACCTCAAGAATTAATGAGCAAGCCATGGTATTGAATGCTTGTAACTTTAAAAAAGATGACCAAGCGATGGCTTATAAAATTAGCAGTTACGATTTTAGATCGTATAAGCGTGTCGAAATGTTTGTGCATGCCGAAGGCGAAAATGTACGCAACGATGAAATGGCTGCCTTTGTTCGTTTTGGTTTAGATTATTCGGATAACTATTATGAATACGAAATTCCTTTAAAAGTAACTTTGCCTGGTCAAAAATTACCTGCAGAAATTTGGCCCGACTATAATAAATTACAAATTCCATTTGCGGTTTTACAATTAGCAAAACAATTACGAAACAATGCGAAGCTGCCTGTTGGCGTAGACTTTGTTTATCAAGATGGAAAAAATAAAGTTTGGATTAAAGGAAATCCGGATTTAGGAAATGTGCGATCTATCGTAGTGGGTGTTAGAAATATTTCCAATGTACCAGAAGATCCAAAATGTGTACAAATTTGGTTTAACGAATTGCGCTTAACCGATTTTGATGAAGCAGGCGGCTGGGCTGCAATTGGGCGGGTGAATGCACAACTAGCAGATTTAGCCAATGTAACACTTTCGGGTAGTAAAAGTACGTACGGTTTTGGTTCGGTCGATAAAAAAGTATCGGAACGCAATCGTTCCAACGATGTGCAAATGGATGTAGCCACTAACATTGAATTGGGTAAATTTTTTCCAGCTTCCGCAGGAATTAAAGTGCCCATGTATGTAAGTTATTCGCAAGCCATTAGTACACCACAATTTTCGCCAGGTAACCCCGATATTTTATTGAAAAATGTATTAAGTGATTTATCGAAAAAAGACCAAGATTCGATTCGCGCGATTACCGAAGATTATACCCGTCGTAAGAGTATTAATTTTACGAACGTGAAAAAAGAACGCGTAAAGCAAGATCGCGACCCACGCATTTATGATATTGAAAACTTCAATTTCACTTATGCCTATACCGATCAATTGAAAAGAAGTTTCAATACCGAATATGATATTCAGAAAACATATAAAGCTGCTGTAGGCTATAATTTTTCGAACAATCCGGTAAATGTAAAGCCTTTCGATAAATTAATTAAATGGCCTGCTTTGAAATTAATTAAAGATTTTAATTTTAATTATTCGCCTACCTCGATTGATTTTAGAGTAGATGTAGACAGAAATTATACTGAAAACAAAGTGCGTAATGTGAATACCAATTTGATTGGAATTTTGCCAACCTTCAATAAGGATTTTAGAATTTCGAGGGTATATGGTGTGCGATATGAATTAACAAAATCTTTAAAGTTTGATTATGCGGCAACAAATTTAGCCACCGTAGACGAACCAATGGGTAGAATAGATACCCAAGACAAAAAAGATTCTTTGCTATTTAATTTGCGTTCTTTAGGAAGAAACACTTCGTTTACACAAACAACTACGGCTACTTATCAAGTACCTATTAATAAATTACCTATGCTCGATTGGGTGACCATGAGTACCAGCTACAATGGCCGTTACGAGTGGAAGGCAGCTTCGCTTGCGAGTTTGCAATTCGAAAATATTATTTCTAATTCTAGAAGTTTGCAAGTGAATCCGCAATTAAATTTGTTGAGTTTATATGGAAAATCAAATTATTTAAAGCCATTAATTTCGCCTAGTAGATCAAAACCAATTGCGAAGAAAAATGCGAACGACCCACTCGAAAAATTAAAAATTGTAAAAGCGAAAGATAAAGAGCAAGCCAAACAAGATAGTATGGCTGCAGCGGCTAGTCAATTAGATGTTTTTAAAGTTTTAGCGCGTACCTTAATTATGTTGCGTAATGTGGGCATTACTTATCGTCAAACAAGCGGACAAGTATTGCCTGGCTATATTCCAAAAACTGATTATTTGGGTATGAGTAATTCGGATAACAATGCGCCGGGTTATAATTTTATTTTAGGTGGTCAACAAGATATTCGTTTTGCAGCAGCAAGGAATGGTTGGATTACCACCTACGATTCTATCACCAATCGTTATGCACATACCGATAGAACCGAATTGAGTTTACGTGCTTCGATAGAACCAATGCCCGATATGCGCATAGATGTGACGGCTCAGCGTTCGATGGGTTTTAGTTATGCCGAGTTTTTTAAATACAATAGCGACCCATTAAGCCCTACCTATGGTACTTTTCAATCTTTTGCACCAACCGAAACGGGTAATTTTACGATGTCATTTATGGCTTTTAATTCTGCTTTCGAAAAATTAACTTCCGATGGGGCTTCAACTTTCTTTAACACTTTTGAAAGTAATCGTTTTATTATTTCGCAACGCTTAGCCAACGAAAGAGGCATTACCACAATTGATTCAACTGGTTTTTACGACGGCTTTGGAAAATATTCTCAACAAGTAATTATACCCGCTTTCTTATCGGCTTATTCCGGAAAAAATCCTACTAATTATTCTTTATCTCCTTTTCCAAAAATTCCGAAACCCAATTGGAGAGTGAATTATAGCGGCTTGATACGCATTCCAATTATTGCAGATAATTTCTCCAATTTTGTAATGACACATGGTTACAATTCTACCTATAATGTGAATTCCTTTAACAAACCAACTACGCAAGCTATTCGTTATGCATCGACCAATAATTTTGTACCAGAATACGAGATTCAACAAATTACATTAACCGAACAATTTTCGCCAGTTATTGGAATTGACATGACCATGAAAAACAGTATGACTTTTAATGTCGATTTTAAACAAGGTAGAAATATTGGGGTGAGTTTTGCTAATACCCGTTTAGAACAATTAAATACACAAGAATACAATATTGGCTTTGGTTACATTGCCAATAATTTAAAAATTCCTTTTGCCATTGGTAATTCGCAAACCGTTTTGAAAAACGATTTGAATGTCAAATGTGATATTAGCATTCGATACAATAGAGGCGTGGTGCATCGTTTAGATCAAAAAATATCAGAAGTAATTTCTGGTTCGAGGGTCGTTAGTATTAAACCTTCGGTCGAATATGTATTGAACCAGCGTTTCCAAGTAAGGCTATTTTACGATCGTTTAGTAACCAAACCATTTATTTCGACCTCTTTCCCAACGGCTATTACGAGCCTTGGTTTTAGTATCCGAATTAACATTGGGGCATAGCTTTTTTAGCAAAAAATTGTACCTTTGGTAAAAATTAAAACACAATGAACTTTCCTACCGAATTAAAGTACACTAAAGACCACGAATGGGTTCGCATTGAAGGCGATGTTGCCACTGTGGGTATTACCGAATTTGCGCAACGCGAATTAGGTGACATCGTTTATGTTGACATCAATACCATTGGTAAAACAATTGCTAAAGAAGAAGTTTTTGGAACTGTAGAAGCAGTAAAAACTGTTTCGGATTTATTCATGCCAATTACTGCAGAAGTATTGGAATTCAACAAAGCATTAGATACCAATCCTGAGTTAGTAAACAGCGATCCATACGGCGAAGGTTGGATGGTTAAAATTGCTATCAAAGATGCTGCAGAATTATCGGCATTGTTAAACGCAGATGCATACCAATCAATCATCGGCGCCTAAGCGCTTTTGGAGGTTTAATATATTTTGGATAGGATGGCTTGCCATCCTATCTTATCTTTGCGACAAGCGCCCTCAAGAACTCCCCGAGATAGGCTTGTTACAATTTGAAGGTGCAGATAAACTAGTACATTTCATTTTTTATTTTACACTCACCAATTTATTATTGTTTGGATTTAAAATGCAATCGGCTTATCCGGCACTTAAAAAAAATACTTACAAAATAGTTTTTGTTTTTGCTTTTATTTGGGGAGGTATCATCGAATTATCACAAAAGTATTTTTTCACTTATCGCTTTGCCGAATGGGAAGATCAAATAGCCAACATTTTGGGTGTTTTATTGGCTTTTGTTTTTTTTAAAACTATAGCAGAAAAGCTTATCTTTAAATATGGAAAACAAGAAAATTAAAATCGCCTTTTTATTAGTAGGGTTTTTGATCTGTACTTTATTTGCAGCTTGCAAATCAAAATGCAATTGCCCTACCTTTTCTAAAACCCAAGCAAAAAAGACGGTTTTTACGCATCAATCTTAAGCTTAGCTTAAAATTTATTTTAAATAATTGAAAATCAGGCTATTGCCAATTTCTT
>CAJBBN010000147.1 GCA_903951325.1 uncultured bacterium | reverse complement strand
TTTTGTTTAAAACAAGATTGCTGCCAAGCTATACCGGGATTGGTGGGTGATCAGCTTGTCAATATACTTTAGCGGATTTCAATTTAAAAGTATCTAAATTTCCTTATTTTAACTATTCATTTATAAAAAGTATTTATTAAATAATTTATAAGAATTTAAAAAAATGTCAAAGAAAAAAAATAATCTTTTAGTAGCATTTATTTTGTTTTTAGGAACAACAGTTTCTTATGCTCAAGTAGGTATTAGTACCTCAGCTCCTAAAACAACCTTACATGTAGTTGGCGCTCCTAATAGCACCAGCACTGCAGATGGCCTTCAGGTTCCTGCACTGACCTTAGCGCAGTTAGATGCAAAAATTGCCGTTTATACTGCAGACCAAGATGGAGCCATTGTGTATATCAATAATATTGCTGGAACTTATAGCAATGCCAAATTGGCCAACATCACCTCAACAGGGTATTACTATTACGATGCATCTGATGTAATATGGAAAGTATTGGGTGGAGGTTCTGGTGTGATGCGGTTTAACAGCAACACTTCTACAGTTGGTGCCTCAATTGGCGAAATGTCTTATCAAGCAAAAACGTATATAAATACGACCCAAGAATACGCAAGAATAAGCGCAAATATTCGTAACAGTAGTATTGGAAATTATGATGGTTCATTATCCTTAAATACCACCGTAAATGGTACTTTAACTGAGTTTGTGAGAATAAACGGCGCAGATAATGAAACCAATTTTCATAGGCCTTTGGACATGAATGGTAATTCTGTTAACACGAGTAGCGGAAATTTGGCAATTTCTTCAACTACTTCATCAGGGACAGGTGCTTTAGATATTACTTCGAAATCAGCAGTTAATATTACTGCCAATAGCGGTGCAATTAATTTAGTTAGTTCGGATTTGAAATTAACAGGAGTTAATTTGGAAGACATTTCAGCTGGTGGGATTAGCGGAAAATATCTTGTCATTACCTTAAACGGCGTGCAATATAAAATTTCACTGCTAACTAATTGAGTTTGTCGGGTATTGCTATTGTTGTATTTTTAAATAAGAATACTACTACAGCTAGATTATTTAGAATCTCTTTTAATTTTTGCAGCTAGTTTTTAAGGTTACATAATAACTATGAGTCAATAATCGTAAGATTTAAAAACAAAAAAGCCTCTTAGAAAATCTAAAAGGCTTTTTTATTTTTAGGTAGCGGGAACAGGACTCGAACCTATGACCTTCGGGTTATGAGCCCGACGAGCTACCAACTGCTCCATCCCGCACTGTATACAATCTCAAATTGCCCAAAGGCGCTTATTAATTGGATTGCAAAGATATTATTCGTTTCTTTGTAATCCAAATTTAATTTTTTTTATGAGTCATCAGTCTGGTTTTGTGTCGATTATAGGTAAGCCTAATGCAGGAAAGTCTACCTTAATGAACGCTTTGATCGGCGAAAGGCTCAGTATTATCACCCCAAAAGCACAAACTACAAGGCACAGAATACTCGGAATAATGAACGAACCCGAGTATCAAATTATTTTTTCAGACACCCCAGGCATCATTAAACCGATGTATGGTTTGCAAGAATCTATGATGTCGGCAGTGAATCAATCTTTAGTTGATGCAGACATTATTTTATTCGTAACAGACATTCACGAAAAATATGATGAACAAGATGTAATTGTTAAGTTGTCACAAACTAGTTCGCCAGTTGCCGTTATAGTTAACAAAATAGATACTTGTAAGTCGCAAGCAGAAGTGGAAGAGAAATTAGCTTATTGGCAAAATTTGTTGAATCCTCAAGCAATTTTTCCAATATCGGCGCTCGAAAATTTCAATGTGCCAGCTGTTTTTCAGTTTGTGCTCGAAAACTTACCGGAACATCCGGCCTACTATCCTAAAGACGATACGTATACCGATCGTACCGAAAGATTTATTGTTTCAGAAATGGTGCGTGAACAAATCATGACCCATTATCAAAATGAAATTCCATACAGTACAGAGGTAATTGTTACCTCTTTCAAAGAAGAAGAAAATATCATACGCATAGATGCCGAAATTATTGTGGAAAGAGATTCGCAAAAAATAATTGTTATTGGCACCAAAGGCGAAAAATTAAAAAAGGTTGGAACTAAATCGCGCGAAGCGATGGAAATATTTTTAAGTAAAAAAGTATTTTTATCCTTATTCGTAAAAGTTATTCCTGACTGGAGAAATAAAAAGAATTATTTAAAAGGATTCGGATACGAATCTTAAAAATCAAAAGACATGAGTAATATAGTTGCAATTATAGGAAGACCGAATGTTGGCAAATCCACGCTATTCAATAGGTTGTGCGAATCACGAAAAGCAATCGTTGACGATTTTAGCGGAGTAACGCGCGACCGTCATTACGAAACTGCAGAATGGATCGGAAAGAAATTTACGATTATTGATACTGGTGGATATGTTGCGCATTCCGAAGATTTATTCGAAGCTGCAATCAGAGAACAAGTAATTATTGCCATTGAAGAAGCAACTGTTTTGGTTTTCATGGTAGATGTTACGACAGGTGTTACCGATCTTGATGATGAGATTGCAAATATTTTGCGTCGTGCTAAAAAACCGGTTATAGTAGTTGCGAATAAAGTAGATAACAATAATCAAATTAACGACTCATCTGCATTTTATGCATTGGGCTTAGGCGATCCATATTGTATTTCATCGATGACCGGTAGCGGAACAGGTGAATTATTAGACGAAGTGGTTTCGCATTTTGAAGAAATACCATTTGAAGAAAACGCATTACCAAAATATACTTTCTTAGGCAGACCAAATGTTGGCAAGTCTTCGATTGTAAATGCATTGCTTGGTCAAGAAAGAAATATTGTTACGCCAATTGCTGGAACTACCCGTGATTCTATTGAAATTCATTACAACCAATTTGGACATGATTTCATGTTGATCGATACAGCGGGCATGCGAAAGAAAACCAAAGTAAACGAGAACCTCGAATTTTACTCGGTGATGCGTACTATTAAGGCGCTAGAAGCGGCAGATGTTTGTATTTTGATGATTGATGCCATGGAAGGCATTGAGTCGCAAGACATCAATATTTTTAATTTAATTGAGAAAAACCGTAAAGGCGTAGTTATTTTGGTGAATAAATGGGATTTAGTAGAGAAAGACCAAAAAACGAGCAAAGCCTTTGAAGATAAAATCAAAGAAAAAATTGCTCCTTTTGTCGATGTGCCCATTATTTTCACATCTGCTATTAACAAGCAGCGTATTTTTAAGGCTATAGAAACCGCAAACGAAGTATACGCCAATAAAACTAAGCATGTTCCCACTTCTAAATTAAATGAGGTGATGCTAGAGGTAATTGAGCGTTATCCACCGCCAAGTGTCAAAGGAAAGTACATCAAAATCAAATATGTAACCCAAATACCGGGTTCTTCGCCTGCTTTTGCCTTCTTTTGTAATTTACCGCAGTACATTAAGGAGCCTTACAGACGCTATTTGGAGAATAAAATCCGCGAAAACTTCGATTTTTCGGGCGCTCCAATCGCTATTTATTTCAGACAGAAGTAGGTTTTTTGATTTTTTTTTAAAAAAAGAGCTTGTATTAAAAATATTTATTTTACCTTTGTTGCGTTTTAAAATCTTATTATAGAAAATGAAAAAAGTATTATTAGTATTATTAGCTGCTGGAATCTTTGGATTCGTAGCATGTGGTGAAAGTTCTGAGCAAAAAGCTTCAAAAGAAAAAGCAATGGCTGATTCAATTGCTGCAGCTCAAGCTGACTCAATTTCTAACGCTGCTTCTATGGCTGCTGATTCAGCTGCTACAGATTCTTCAGCTGCAGATTCTACAAAGTAGTCTTCACCAGAAGAGATTAAAAGCCCTCGTAGGATACGAGAGGCTTTTTTTTTGCCCTTATTTTTCCATTAATTATAAAAAAAGCCTCTATACAAACAGTATAGAGGCTTTTTGCAAATGGTATGGTTTGTTAATTGCGATGTAAAAGCTCCATTGATTTTAAATAGGCTGGATCATTTGAGGCCATTACCCTATAAAAACCTTCTTTTTGAAACAACTGACGGGCAATAAGTGCTTTTGCTTGTAATCGGATTGCTTTTTCGGAGCGAAACCACTCTTGTGCCACATATTTAATATTTTTTGCGCTGGCATTTTTCAGCAAATTGCCCATAAAGCCTGCCGGAAGGTTAAAGTTTCTGACAAATGCGTCTACATTTTTATATTTAGCTAAACTCTGGCGTTCGTTATCTACAAATTGATAGCAAAGCTCAGATAATATCCCTTCGGCAACAACTTGACTGTAATAAGCGCTATATGCTGACGTATCAAGCGGTATAAACACGTCGGGTGTAATTCCACCTCCACCGTATACTATTTTGCCTGATGGGGTCTTAAATTGCTTCTGAGCGTCATTGTTAATGCTGTCTGCATTCGTTAGTTCACCATGGCGCATTCTATTGTAAAGATCAGCCGAATAATCTAAGCCATCTTTATACGGTTTTTGAATAGACCGACCCGTTGGGGTATAATACCTTGCAATAGTAAGTCTTAAACTAGCCCCATCGTTTAATAAAGCTTGCTCTTGTACCAATCCTTTTCCAAAAGATCTTCTGCCAACAATAATTCCTCTGTCCCAATCTTGCACTGCGCCTGCAACTATTTCGCTAGCCGATGCAGAACCCTCATCTACTAACACAATTAATTTACCTTTTTCGAAATTTCCAGCAGCGGTGGCAAAGTCTTCTTTTTTAGGCGAAGATTTGCCTTCGGTATATACGATCAATTTTTTAGCTGTTAAAAATTCATCGGCTATCATAATGGCCGCACTAAGGTAGCCGCCCGGATTTCCTCTTAAATCTAAAATCAAACTTTTTAATCCTTGTTTTTTTAGCTTGGTAATTCCTTCAAAAAATTCGTCGTAGGTAGTGGCTGCAAAAGTATTTATTTTAATATAGCCAATGCCTGGAGCGGCCATGTATGCTGCATCTAAACTGTTTAATGGAACATTTCCTCTTTGAATATTAAAGTCAATTAATTTTGCAATACCAATTCGTTTCACACTAATTTTAACAAATGAATTACTTGGTCCACGAAGCGAACCGGTCACCTCAGCGTTCTTAATTTTTTTACCAGCTACAATTTTACCATTCACCTTTATAATTTTATCGCCTGCTTTGATGCCTAGTTTTTCTGATGGGCCACCTGGAATAACAGACACTACATAAATAGTGTCTTTCACGATAAAAAATTCTACGCCAATGCCTTCAAAATTACCTTCTAAATCTTCATTTGATTTTTTTACATCTTCGGCTGGAATGTATACACTGTGTGGATCGAGTTGCGACAACATACCTTCAATGGTTTCGCTTTCTAATTTTTTTAAATCAACGGTGTCGACATATTTTTTGTCCACAAGGTTAAATACCTGATCAATTTTATTGCCTGTTTTGCTATGTAAAAGGCTGCCTATTTCAACATGGAATTTGAATCCTAAAAACATACCAATGAGGAGTAATAGGCTAAAAAAAACAGGTTGAGCAAAATTAAATCTTCTTTTATGGCGCATGAGTAAATTATTTTTCGACAATTGAATATTTGTTTTCAATTACGATACGAATATAGTTAATTTGTATTTTTAATAAGGCTACCATCCTCAATATTCAATCATATGGAGAAAATTACAGAGCAATCATCTATTTACGAACAATTAGAAAACAAATCGATTGCAGAAATAATTAGCAATATTAATGCAGAGGATCAAAAAGTTGCATTAGCTGTAAATGCCGTATTGCCAAGCGTTGAGCGATTGATCGCAGCAGTTTTTCCAAAATTACAGTTAGGTGGTAGGCTGTTTTATATTGGCGCGGGAACCAGCGGCAGACTAGGGGTGGTAGATGCTTCGGAAATTCCTCCAACTTTTGGTGTTGCACATGGAATTGTAATTGGCATTATTGCCGGAGGCGATACCGCCATTCGCAAAGCGGTTGAATTTGCAGAAGACGATACAACGCAAGCCTGGAAAGACTTACAAGACTATCAAATTACAAATAAAGATTGTTTGATTGGCATTGCAGCATCTGGCAGCACGCCCTATGTGGTAGGCGGATTAAGCGCTGCCAGGCAAGCGGGCATTACCACTGGCGCAATTGTATGTAATACAGGATCGGCAGTTGCCAATGCCGCCGAGTTTCCAATAGAAGTGGTGGTTGGTCCCGAATATGTAACCGGGAGTACGCGCATGAAATCGGGCACTGCACAGAAAATGGTTTTAAATATGATTAGTACCGCTTGTATGATTCGATTGGGTAGGGTGAAAGGAAATAAAATGGTCGACATGCAATTATCAAATAATAAATTAATTCACCGCGGCGCAAAAATGCTCATGGACGAATTAAACATCGACGAAAAATTAGCTAATGAATTAATTGCTTTACATGGAAATGTAAGAAAAGCGATGGAAGCATTTACAAATAAATAATATGCACGATATTGAGCCTTTTTACAAATGGAGAGACGATTATAATTCGGCGGAAGATGACTTGTCTCCCTTCTATGGAAAGGAATACAGCGAATTCGAGTTTTCCGAAACGATCTATAATTTTTATATTCACCCTCAATGGGATTTTTTCGGATCACCTACCTTATACCTTAAAATAATTTTTGTCGATTACGATAAAAATTTTGCAATCATCGAATTTATTGGAGAATGGAACGATTGCATTACCAATGATATCATGTTTCTGAAAAGAGAAATCATTGAATTATTAGTAGCACAAGGCATCAATAAATTTATTTTATTAGGCGAAAACATTTTAAACTTTCATTGCTCCGATGATTGCTATTACGAAGAATGGTTTCAAGAAATCGAAGAGGGATGGATAGCGGGAATCAATTTTAGGGAGCATGTAATCGAAGAATTTAAACGCGCCAATATCGATTATTATATTTCTTTTGGTGGCGATTTCGACGATTTTAACTGGAGAAACCTAAAGCCACAGCAGCTATTCGATCTCATCGATGCTACTATGACTAAGCGCCTAGCCTAATTTTTGCTATTTTCTTGTATTTCAATCATAAATTTCTTTACTTTGCCTTGCTTATCAAGAAAGACGGAGGGACTAGACCCTACGATGTCTTAGCAACCTGTGCTAACAAGGTGCTAAAATCTACTCGAAATTCGAGAACGATAAGGAATATCAGCTCCCTGGTTTTCAGATAAGCAATAGTATATACGCCCATTGGGTTAATTATTTGTTTATGTCAACTATTAGAAAAGAACTTGCCAACAGAATTTTAGTGTTAGATGG
>CAJBBN010000146.1 GCA_903951325.1 uncultured bacterium | reverse complement strand
TTAGAAAACCGTTGCTCTATCCAGCTGAGCTACCGAACCAATTAACTGACGCAAATAACGGAAAAATTAATGAGTTTTAGCTAAAAAAAATAAAAAAATATGCTTTTAGCCTTCAAAACTGCACTTTTCAGTATGAATTTTACAGACTGTCTCGAAATAGCATAAAATGCAAATGAACCACAAAAATTTAATGTTACTTATTTGTTAATAAACTTCTTTCAAAACCGCTTTTTTTGGCACTAAAATTGTTTATATTTGAGTTTTGGTCAAAATTTAAACCTATGAAGAGAGTACTCATTGCATTTTTTTTAATTGCACTTTTTTTAAATTCTCAAAAAGTATTTGCTAGCCATTTAATGGGTGGGGAAATTACTTGGGAATGTGTAAAAGATGGCAGTAAAAATAAATATAAATTTACAGTAACTATATATAGAAATTGTGAGGGCTTTGATTTCGATTTTGCGACAGGTGAAATAAAAGTTTGGAATATGAATGGAACTTTAGATCCATTATTGAATTCAGGATTGCTTGGTGCCCCAACCGCAGACAATCAAACTATTAAAATAAGTAAAATTGCCAGAATCGATATAACCCCTACGTGTTCATATCCAATAACTTCAATTCCAGTTAGCTGTTCAGAACAAGAAGTGGGTGCAATTGAAAAATTTGTTTTAGTATCAGGCCTTATAGATTTTACTGGCATAGCCCCGCCAACAGACGCCAATACTCCTGTAAGATTCACTTATACCAATGGTAATAGAAATATTCAAATTATAAATATTAAAAATCCTTCAGCTGTATCGATGACTTTATTAACCAACATGTACCCATTTATGCCTAATGGTTCTACAAATGCACAGTCCATCCAAGATTGTTTTGATAATGCACCTAGTTTTTCAGAATCTCCCGCCGCTTTGCTATATAATACCGGGCAAGAATTCACCTTCAACAATAATTCTATTGATAAAGACTTAGATGATTTACGATATTTTCTCGACGATCCTATTGTTGATGGGACATTAAATCCTAACTTCAAACAAAATCCATCTGATATATGGTCGAATGATAATTATAACAAAAACAATCCATTTGGTTCTACACCAAACTCATATAAATTTAATGCTAAAACGGGAGAATTTACTTTTAAACCTTTAAACAAAGGTTCTTATAATTCAGTTATTAAAGTTGCTTCTTATAAATGTGATCAAAAAGTTTCAGAAATTATTAGAGACGTACAGATAGCGATAATATCAGCAAATTCAAGTACTAATAGCAATAGATATCCTTCGGTTTACAAACCATTTAATAATAATACATCCAATTCTATAGATTTAATAGCGGGTAAAAAAATATTGATTCCCATTATAATTAGAGATTCATTGCCAGGAATCAATAATGGATTAAGTCCACAATCTATGGAAATTACCGTAAATGGCATAGCCATGAGTAAGACTAATTCGAATACAGATTCATGCCCATATCCGCCATGTGCAATGTTAACTAAAAACAAAAATGATTTTAAATATTCAACTTTAAACAATGCAAAACCTGTTGAAATTAAAAATATAGGAGAGAATATTGTTTATGGTTATGGTTATAAAACAGATCCACCTCCATCATCTACAGCAATTCTAAATGATACAATATGGCTATATTGGCCTACAAGTTGTGCTAATTTAGATAAATTTAATGATTGTGAAGGATTACAATCTAGTGTCTACAATTTTGTGGTTGCAGCTAAGGATAATTATTGTCGGGTGCCTGGTAAAACAATAAGAACGTTTTCTGTTAATTTATTACCACCGGATTTTTATTTATCTCCACCAATAAAATGTATCACGTACAATCAAGAAACCAAAAACATGTTTTTAAGCTGGGGTGTATCTTCTGGTGATCCAAACACTTTTATAAAATATATTATATATAGAGACGGTAAAAAGTTAGATTCAATCTCGGATATAAAAACATATAGTTATATAGATTTTAAACCACCCGGTGGTGACACTTCCGAATATTATGTGCGTGCAGTAAATTTATGTGGGGTAGACGATGAAGTGTATCCTGTTCGTCCAATGAAATTGACTGCAAATTTTACGAGGAGTAATCAAGCAAGGTTAGTTTGGAATGGCATTCGCTCTTTCAAATTCTCATCAAACATAGGTTATACCGTTTATAGAAGTGAAACCATCAATCCTTATACTTGGGTCCCAATTGATGATGGAGATGCTGATACCACCAATACTTCCGCAATTGATAATTATAATTTATGTAATGATACTACCTATTACAAAGTAGAAAGTTATGATACCATTAGGTGTAATTCGGTTTCCACAATTGATACTATTTTCCATCCAAAATTAACAGCATTATTACATTGCGATACCGTTTGTTTAGGAACGCCAACTAAATTTTATTTAGATACTTTATATGGTGGAGTTCCTCCTTACTCAACTGTAAGGTGGTTAGGCTTCGAAGGTTTTGCCGCGGGTAATGAAGATACAGTGAGTTATACTTATCCTACATCTGGAGTAAAGAAATTTACCTTTACCGTAATAGATTCTAAGGGATGTCGAATAGATATATCAGATTCTGTTTTAGTTTGGCCATTACCAGATGTAAAATTGGAACATGATTCCGCTTGTCCTGGTTCTATTATTAATTTAAAGGCAGTAGTGAATCCAAATACACCTCGAATTGTCTATTATGAATGGACTGGGGATGATGGATTGATACCATATAAATTTGATTCTTTAAAAGCACTTGATCCATTAAATTGGTTCCAAAATCCGGTAGAATGGATTTTCTCATCTGATGGTGGCGGTGGTTTAGGTGTTGGAGCATTTCCAGTTCAATTAAGAGTGATTGATATTAATGGTTGTGAGACTATTTTAACAGATACTATACGAACCGGTGAACCTAGAGTAGAAATCTTGGGGGATCCCAACATCTGTGTTTCACAGGAAGATACCATTAAAATTAAACCATATTTTTTAACTTTACCTTTCAATACTGTTCAGTGGTTTGATAACACAACGGGCTCTCTAATATACCAAGGCAAAAATCAATACGATTACAATTTGCCTGCTACAGAATTAGCGGGTCGAAGGAATGTAGATTTACGCGTAGAAATTGAAGATGACAAAGGTTGTTCCGGTTCTGGAATAAAATCATTTAAACTTTCTCCTGCAGTTGAATTCAATCCAGATTCAGTTTGTATTGGTGACCCTGTAAACTTCACTTTAGATTTTGCGGCTAATTCAGAAATCAATGCTTTTACTTATTTGTGGGAATTAGATGCAAGTATGATTTCAGAAGAACTCTTTCCAATTCATACTTATAATTTTGCAGGTCCCAAAACAGTTATCTTAACTGTTACAGATCCTATTAATGGTTGTAGTACTGTAATCAGAAAAGACATTACCGTTCGTTCTCCTTTTAATTTTGATATTGAAATCGAAACAAAGTGCGCTGGCGAACCCATTAAAATGTATACAAAAACTTCCTCCCCGCGCACTGATACTGCCTGGAAATGGACCATTAACGAATATCCGGATGT
>CAJBBN010000145.1 GCA_903951325.1 uncultured bacterium | reverse complement strand
GAACTAATAGTTGTAGTATATGATTTTGAAATGATTTGACCGGCAGATTTAACACTTCCGCTCAAACGATCACCCCAAGTACCATTCAGGCTTTTTCTTAATACGTGGCGATGTGCAAAGTCAGGAACATCTACTGGTATATGAAGATACCATGTCTGCCAATTAATGATACTGTCTTCTACTAAATAAACCACTAATTGTTGATTGATATTTCCTTTTTCTAGGTATTCAATTTCTACCTCTAAATTTAAATTCCTAGACAATGTATCGTAGTTTTTGGAAAGGCTTAAGTTAACCGCAGCAGTTTTATTTAATTCCATCGCAATACTCGAACTCCATTCACTAAAAGCAAGTAATCTGTTAGTAAAAATTTTATAATTACCATCTTTTGCTTGTCGGTTTATCATTCCATTAGGAAAAGTTCCAATAGAAAAGGATTCCTCTAATTCATCTCCAACCGGTGTTTTGAAATTATAACTATATTTTCCATTTTTGAATGTGTCTGCAAAAAAGCCACAATGAGTAGCCACCACTATCACACGGCCTTTGTATATAGAGTCTAGTTTTGCAGCCTCTAATCCAGCAGTAGGGCAATTTCCGCATTGATGTCCTGTAAAATCTTCTAATAAAATTTTACGACCACCTTCTGTAACATTTACCTCCTCTGTATAGGGTCCGGTAATTTCATCACATGCAGCTAATGTAAATGCGACGAAGATGCCAAATAAAAATAAGCTACTATTTTTCATATTTTTCATTTTAAAAAGTACTACTAATAGAAAATGATAATCCGTACGATGCCGGAATTAATCTACATACTCCTCCAACACATAAATACCCTTCTCTTTGTTTGCCATAGCCAATAATAAAGCGGGTGGCATTTTTAGTATATCCAAAACTGCCACTATAATAATGCGCTCGTTTTTCTGCTATGGCATTACCGTAATTAAATTGATCTATAACTGCAAAGAACCAATGTGGCGAAACAGTAAATTCTGCTAGTGCTACAGCCCAATCGCCAAAATCTTGTTTGGTTCTCATGCTTTGTAATTCTGCACGAAAAGTTTTTTTGCTATTGATTTTATATTGCATTTCAAACACAGCGATATGCGCAAATACAGTTCCATATCCAGATACATTCTGCACTTTGTCTTTATTGAAAACTTGATACATATACGTATAAGTTGTTTTTAATTTTGGACTGATTTTTTTTACGACTTCAAAATTGAGGTCTCTATATAAAAGCATTTTTCCTTTGGAGAAAAACGCTGCTGAATATCCTTGTTCGTTTCCAGTTTGTGTAGTGTCTAAATTATTTGCATTGGAGAAGTTAACAGTAAACAAAGTACCATATTTACCACCAAGCATACTGCCCTTTTTAAAATTATACGACACCTCAAATTGTTCGCCTATTTCGCCTAATGGCTGCGTAGCATATGGATAAAAGGAAGGTAATGCATAGGTGTGTTGTTTACTTATTGCAGGTAAAAAACTCATCGTTAAATTATTTACATCTGCATTTCTATCCGATCTAAAATCCATATTGTCTACCCTCTTTGCAGATGCAGACAAACTAAACCCTTTGATAGAATAATTTGCACTGACAAACAAGGCCTCTCCTTTTTTGTAAATGAAACCATTGGTTAAACTAGGATCATTTATTTTATAGGCGTATTCTGTATAAAAATTAAATTTATCAGATATAAAATTAAATCGACCTGCGAATGCAGCTACGTTTTCTGGTAAGATTCTAATGGGGTCGTTATCTGCTTGGTATTTACCCACCATGCTACCACCTAAGATATAGGTATAACGTGCCTTTTCGGGGTTAAACTCTGGCAGAAAAGTACTTAATATTTCATTTAAATTAAATTCAGCGTCTAAGCCTCTTACGATTCCTTCACCTTTTGCAAAATAAAATCTTTGCTTGCCAATGACGCTTTTTAAATACACACCCGCTGTTGGTTTATATTTTACTCGAATACCATCCATGGCATTATCTATACCCAATCCACGCTCTTCGTAACTTCTGAAAATTAAACCTGATCCAAATTGTTCGTAATAATTTCCAATGGTAAACTCTAAATCGTCGTTGGTATAGGTTGCATAGCGATAAGTAATATCGCTACCATTATATCTTGGATCAAAACCTAATAATGCTTTTTCGTAAGACTCATAACGCATGCCTGCTTTGAAATTTCCATTGATATAATTCAAGTTTGCAAAACTATTCATTCGAATTTTTTCGCTTACTTCTTTTGCTCCAATGGTAGAGTCCACTAAATAATTTTGTGCCATCATTTGAAAATTTCCATGAATTTCCCCTGCACCAAATTTATTATTTTCTTGAGCCTTCGCTAAAAAAGGAAAAGTCAAAAAGAAAAGTATTACTGCTAAAACTTTTTTCATTTTATTTATTTTACCTCTGGATTAATGCAGCCAAGTAGTTTTTCGTATAATTCGTTTTCGTCACCAGGCGCATAACCCGCATGCTGATAAATAATTTCTCCTTTACCATTGATTAAAAATGTGTGTGGAATATCACCTACATTTAAAGCACGTTTTAAATCTGCATTCGGATCTAATAATATTTCGTATTCCCATCCTCGTGTATTCACAAAGGGTTTCACTCTTGCAGAGTTTCTAGCATCATCTATAGAAACAGCATAAATTTTTACGCCAGTAACTTTTTGCCAATCTTCGTAAAGATCTGCTATAGCGGTTAATTCTTGCACACAAGGTTTACACCAAGTAGCCCAAAAATCAATAATAATAGGCTTGCCATCATTTACCATATTAGCGGTATTGAAGGTAGCACCATCAATTGTTTTTACATTTACGGCCGGTATTTTATTTTGAGCATTTACGCTTAACACGGCACAGATAAATAAAAAAAGTAGTGTTATTTTTTTTGCTTTCATTGTGTAAATTTTATTGCTAATCTAATCAAATATCAGCTTATTGAAAATAAAAAAACAGCCAGTAAATTACTGGCTGTTTTTTAAAAATGTATTGGTTAAAATTATCTAGTTAAAACTACTTTCGCAGCAACCGATTCTGCACCAACTTTAACAACTGCTTGGTATATACCGTTTGCAATAGATGCATCGGCATTCCAAGTAAAGAATTTAGAACCACCGTTAACAGAACCGTCTTCGGTAGCATATACTTTTCTACCCATTAGGTCATAAATTTCTAATGAAATATTACCTGTTAAGATTGGCATTTTTACTTCAAAGTTTGTTGTTCCATTAGATGGATTAGGGAATGTGCTCAGTGCAAAAGTGTTTGCCATTTGAGTACTTACACCAGTAATATTGAAGCTTTTGTAATTCGCATTTAATATTTCGCCTGTTGCCGCACTAGAAACCCAAGCAATGATTACCATTTTATCTTTGTTTTCACCAGCTTTTACTTGGTAAGATGTTGAATAAGTATGCGTAGTATTTACCAATAATGTTTCTGGTAAGCTGCCAAATGCACCATCAAAACCGCCTAAGATATCACGTCCAACATGGTCGTAAACCATAGCAGCAGCAGGCACAGGGTTCGGTTTTAATTCGTAACCACCCATTACGCCAAATGCACCACCTGCATAAGCGTTGGCTTGTCTCCAAGTTGTGCCGGTTCCCCTCACACCATCTTCTGTAACTACTACATTGAATCTGTAATCGCCGATTAAATCTGTAGCCATTTTACTAGATACAGCAATATCATAAGAGTTAGTACCAGCATTCCAAGTTGCATCTACATCCACATCACATGGTGTAAATCCATTAATGCTTGCATCGTAACGGTCAAAGAATTCTGAAGGATCTGCTTCGCCACCTTTACGATCTACTAAACCACTAGGGTAACCAGCAATTAAAGAAGCCATACCTGCATCATAAGCATCAACTGCCATAGGATCTTCATTGTGAACTGCAATGGTTAATGCAGTTGTAGGGTATACGCTGTGGATTGAATCCATAAACACAGCTCCTCTTGGACACCATTGGCACCAAGTTCCAGTTCCTTCTTCAAATACAATACGCTTAGTAGGCTGAAATGCTAAAGCAGAAATAGTTTGAGATAATGTATCATTTGATTGATTAAGATCACCTGTTGCCTCTACCCAAACTTTTACAGGCCATCCGCCTGCTGAAGGAATGGTAAATGGAACATTATGTGTGAAATCGTAACTTGAATTAGCTGCAATATTTAAACCAGTAATGGCATTAGACTTAGTCAAACCATTAGCTAAATATTTAACAGTTAAACTTGTGATAGGAGCTGTACCAACATTTAATACCGTACCGGTAATGTCAACATTAGCACCAGCACCACCAAAGTTGCTGAAAGTTAAAGCAGATAATTCTACATCATTTGAAGGCTGTACACCTGGAATAAATTTGTAATAGATATTATCTTCATAAGTATCTGCATTACCACCATTAGTTACTAATGAAGGTGTATTAGGTGCGCCTGCTACAGTATAAGCAGTTGAACCATTAATTTGAATGCCTAATGTTAAAGTTAATGGTGTTGAAAAAGTTCTTTGATCAACAATATAAATATTGTTGGTTGTTTCTTCTAAAACAATTCCCCAAAAAGTCCAACTTGTTACACTAGTTCCATTTGAAATGTAAGATATAAATTGAATCCATTGTTGACGATTAGGATAATCACCAAACATTTTAGTTCTGATTATTGTATTTGAAGTTGATGCAGCTAATCCCCAAACCATAATGGAGTTGTTTGGAATACTTGCACTTGGTAAAACCGCATTGGTGTAAGTTGGTGGCGTAACTGCACCAGTATTGAAAGTTAACACACCAGAAGTAGATACTTTAAATTCTGTCATTGCATTACCGTTGAATAAGAAAGTAAAATCTCCTGGCAAATATACGGTAGAAGACCAAGCAGGATTTCCTTTGGTTGAGACAATATTGGTATAACCAGTTGTATTTGGTTGTTCAAGATCTTGGTTTATATTACCTGGATTTTGATTTGCCGTTAGGTATGGCAAATAATAGTATTGTGCATCTGCAACTAATGCAAAAAGCACAAAGATCAATAGGGCAGATAATTTTTTCATTAATTTTTATTTTTATTTTGTAAGTGAATGTTGTTTAAAAGCTAATATAACGGGCTTATTAAAGTACCATATTAAAGCAATTTTATTAATTAAACAAATAAATATCGTTAAAATCCTTATTTTTGATCTATAAACAATCATTTTAATATGAAAAAAACACTTTTGGTATTCTTTTTAACTTTTTTGTTCCAGGTTTCCTTTGGGCAAAATTTAGCATTTGTAAACGCTGAACCAACAATTACGGGAAACGACACAGACTTAGCCTACATTAAATTACATGTAAAAAACATTGGCACTGTTTCCCAAAATGTTTACGCAAAACGCAAAATCCAAACATTAATAAAAGGGCAACAATCGTATTTTTGTTTTGGGGCTACTTGTTATCCACCAGCAGTTAATAAATCAACAGATATATTAACCTTGGCTCCGGGTGATGAAGACTCTACATTAAAAACCTATTGTAACCCAAGAGGAACTGCGGGTACTTCTATCATTAATTACTGTGTGATTACAACAAACAATTCAGACTCTGTTTGTATCACTTTAACCTATAATCAATTGGCTACGGGTATAATTTATAATAGCAATAAATTATTTGTGAATGCATTTCCGAATCCTGCAACAAACGAAGTAACCTTATTGTATAATACAGAAAAAGTATATTCAAGTAAAGAGCTTGTAATAGCTGATTTTGCTGGTAAAATTATAGAAATAATTAGGGTTGATGATACGGAAGGAATTATGAACATTGCTACAAATGATTATCCGAATGGGGTTTACGTTTGCAGGTTTATGGCAGATGGCGCGCCAATTGCTTATACAAAATTAGTCATCCAAAAATAATTTAAAATAAAAAAAAGCCCTCGAAATTTCGAGGGCTTTTTTTTATGTATTAAATTTCGATTTTAATTGCGAAAGCATGCTTGCCATATCTTGCGGCTCTTTATTTTTCGTTTCTGTTTTATCATTGTTTCGCTTTATAGAATTACTCGGATTTCCTTTTAAAGAAAGTGCAATTCTTTTTCTAGCCACATCAATTTCTAAAACAGTTACCTCTAATTTTTGTGAAACCTTTACCACCTTTGCGGGATCATCTATAAATCTATCGGCTATTTGACTAACATGTATCAAGCCATCTTGATGCACCCCAATATCTACAAAAGCCCCAAATTTAGTGAGATTGGTAACGATGCCTGGCAATTTCATGCCAATTCTTAAATCCGAAATTTCCCAAACACCCGAGGCAAATTCAAACTTTTCAAATTGTTCACGCGGGTCGCGGCCGGGTTTAGCCAATTCGGCAAGTATATCTTTTAAAGTAGGTAAGCCAATTTCTTCACTGATGTATTTTTTTAAATCAATTTGTTTTCTGATTTCTTCTTTGGTCATTAAATCTGCAATGGAGCATTTTAAATCTTTTGCAATACCTTGAACCAAATCATATCGCTCTGGATGTACCGCACTACTATCTAAAGGGTTAGACGCATTGCTAATTCTTAAAAACCCTGCTGCTTGTTCAAACGCTTTATCTCCAAGCCTTGCAACCTTTTTAAGTTCAGCTCTGTTTTTAAATGCACCATTGGCATTTCTATATTCAATAATATTTTGTGCAAGTTGTGGTCCTAGTCCAGAAACATAAGAGAGAATTTCTTTTGAAGAAGTATTCAATTCTACTCCAACAGCATTCACACTGCTCATCACTACATCGTCTAATGATTTTTTTAATTTTGTTTGATCTACATCGTGTTGGTATTGTCCAACACCAATTGATTGTGGATCAATTTTTACCAATTCTGCTAATGGGTCCATAAGTCTACGACCTATTGAAATAGCACCTCTTACGGTTAAATCTAAATCCGGAAATTCGTTTCTGGCTACTTCCGAAGCAGAGTAAATAGAGGCGCCACTTTCGTTTACCATCACTACTAAGCAATCGTCTAGATTTAATTTTTGTACAAAATCTTCGGTTTCTCTGCCTGCGGTTCCGTTACCAATGGCAATGGCTTTTATTTGATGCTTAGTAACTAACTGTTTAATAGTTGCTGCAGATTCAGTCAATTTTTTTTGTGGTTCGTGCGGATAGATGTTCGTGTTTTCTAGCAATTTTCCTTGTTCATCTAAACATACTACTTTGCAACCTGTTCTAAATCCAGGGTCTATAGCCATTACAGACTTTTGGCCAAGTGGTGCAGCTAATAAAAGTTGTCTTGCGTTTTCTGCAAATACACGAATGGCTTCTTCGTCTGCTTTGTTTTTAGTGAACACCCTTGTTTCGGTTTCCATCGAAGGGGCCAATAATCTTTTGTAGCCATCTTTAATTGCCAACTCAACTTGTTCGGCACAACTATTGTTTGCTAGTAAAAATTGTTTGTTTAAAATTTCAATCGCAAGTTCTTCTTCAGGGGCCAATTCGAGTGAAACAAAAAGTTCTTTTTCTGCTCTGCGCATAGCTAGTATACGGTGAGAAGGCGCGTCTTTAATGGGTTCGGACCAGTCGTAATAATCTTTGTATTTGATGGCTTGTTCTTCTTTGCCCTTCATTAATTTACTTTTGAAATGGCCTTTATTTAAAAATAAATCTCTCAAATGAGCTCTTGCTTCTGCATTTTCAGAAATACTTTCCGCAATAATATCTCTTGCACCTTGCAATGCTTCATCCATATTGCCGATTCCTTTTTCGGTATCAATAAATTTTGCAGCAGCAGCATCAAGGTCGATAACATTTTGTTCAAAGATTAACAGTGCTAATGGTTCTAGCCCTTTTTCTTTTGCAACACTTGCTTTGGTTTTTCTTTTAGGTTTATAAGGCAAATAAATATCTTCTAAAGCAGACATGGTTTCTGCTGCATTTATTTTTGCAGTAAGTTCTGGGCTTAGTTTACCTAGTTCTTCTAAAGATTTTAGAATGGCTTCTCTGCGTTTATCTAAATCTCTTAATTGAGTGATGCGATCTCTGATGGCCGAAACCTGCACCTCGTCTAAGGTTCCGGTTACTTCTTTTCTGTATCGAGCAATAAATGGAATGGTTGCGCCTTCATCTAATAATTCGACCGTAGCATTTACTTGTTTTTCTAATACCCCTAATTCTTTTGCAATTTTATGTTGATGTAAATTCATATTCGTTGTAAATTCTTATGGCAGCAAATTAAATAAAAAAAGAGTGACTACAAGCCACTCTTTTAAATTTAATGAATTAAATATTTTTTATTTTCTTGCGTACATCACTTCTTTTACCGCCGCAATAATTTTGGTAGGGTTCGGTAAATATTCTTCGATTAAAGTTGGCGCGTAAGGCAATGGAACGTCTCCGCCCATCACTCTTAATATCGGCGCATCTAAATAATCGAATGCATCTTTTTGAACTTTAAAAGTTACTTCTGTTGCAATAGAACCCAATGGCCAAGACTCTTCTATAAATACCATTCTATTGGTTTTCTTTACGGAGTTAATTACGGTATCGTAATCGATCGGACGAACACTTCTTAAATCAATTACTTCGGCGCTAATGCCTTCGTTTGCTAATAAATCGGCAGCAGCCATTACCACTTTCACCATTTTACCAAAGCTCACCAAGGTAACATCGCTTCCTAATCTTTTAATATCGGCAACACCAATTGGAATATAATATTCTTCTTCGGGTACATGTCCTTTGTCGCCATACATTTGTTCCGACTCCATAAAAATTACAGGATCGGGATCGATGATAGCAGATTTTAAAAGACCTTTTGCATCGTATGGGTTTGAAGGTACTACTACTTTTAAACCTGGGCAATTTGCATACCAGTTTTCAAAACATTGAGAATGTTGTGAGCTTAACATGCCTGCACTTCCAGTTGGTCCGCGGAATACAATTGGCACTGGAAATTGACCACCACTCATCGACATCATTTTTGCTGCAGCATTAATCACTTGATCTATGGCTACTAGCGAAAAATTAAAAGTCATGAATTCAATTACTGGAATTAATCCGTTCATGGCAGCTCCTACACCAATACCCGCAAAACCTAATTCCGAAATTGGGGTATCAATTACACGCTTCTCGCCAAATTCTTCTAGCATGCCTTGGCTTACTTTATAGGCGCCATTATATTCTGCTACTTCTTCACCCATTAAGAATATGCGTTCATCTTTGCGCATTTCTTCATTTAAGGCTTCTCTAAGTGCTTCTCTGAATTGTATTTCTCTCATAATCAGTAATTTGTGTATTGCTTATAAAAAGCAACAGGCAAATATAATATTAATGATAAACTAAATGAAAAATCGAATTGATTAGTTTTAGTTTATCGAATTTGATTAGTCTTCTGCCTCTTCCTGCTGTGGAATTTCGAAAGTGGCATCTTCAAAATTGTGCTTGACAAAATTACACCAACTACAATCTTTTTTACCACAACCGGTATTAAATTCTTGATTCATAATTTTACCATAAACAGTTTCAATTTGTTTAGTTACAAAGGCAACGTCTTGTGGTAAAATCATAATTTTTGATTTTGTATAAACTTCTTTCACTGGTTCTACAAAATCAAATTCGGTACTGATTACATTCCAATCGTTTACTTTATAATTATCAATTAAAATTTTATAAAAAACAGCTTGTCTCCAATAGTCTCCACCGTTAGGATCTTTATCTGTTGGGCCATCCATTTTCTTTTTCGCATTTTCATAAGAGCCCGTTTTATAATCCACCACATTAACATCTCTTCCAAAAAATTCTAATTTATCAATCATTCCTTTAATGGGAATACCATTTACTTCTACATGATCAATCTTTTTTTCTAAAGCCACTATTTTATGCCAATGGTTTATGTATCTCTTATAATAGGCCGGAATAATGGTGTGGCCATATTCTGTTCTGCGTTCAAATTGTTCTTTGGTAAAGGCTTCTCTATTCTTTAGCATATACCAGTCAAAGTCGCTAATTAACTGGCTTTGATCCGGAAATTGGTCGCTATCTTGAAGTGGCCTAAAGTATTTTTCTAAGGCCCAATGTATGGCAGAACCAAAGGTCATGGTTTCATTTTTACCATTCGGTACTTGCACTAAATTCTGAAAATAATATTTAAGTGGACAACTTAAATAATTATTTAAATGCGTTACACTCAAACTATAATTGGCTAATCTACTTTTCACCCATTCGTGGTCAATGGCAGAAGTGCTAACGGGTGCATCTTCATTATTAAAGTTTAAAGAAAAGAAATCTACCAGCTCATTTGCGGCTACCGTTTTATTTTGTTCTTTAATATTTGCGCTACTGATAATTTCACTCACAAACAAACTGCGTTCAACTGGTTTGTTTTTTAGGTCTTGTGAAACATAAGAAATTTGTAAATGTGCTTTTGCTCGGGTAATGGCTACATAAAATAAACGTCTTAATTCTTCTTGTTTTTCGCTCTCTGTAGCGCTCTGAAATAAGGTATCTGGAATCTTGTAACTGTTACTTCTACCGCGTTTGCCTTCCCAAACACCTTTGTTGGCACCCATTAAAAAAACATATTCAAACTCTAATCCTTTAGAACCATGGCAGGTTAAAAAGTTTACGCCATTTTCGTTGAATAATATTTTATTAAGTTCTAAAGACAAATCATTTTCTTTTAACAAATCAATTTTTTCGATAAAATCTTTTAAACCTAAAGATGGATTTTTTCGAGATTCTTCTTTTAAGAAATTAAACAAAGAAGATAACACTTGCATATACCAAGTTTTTTCATTTGATTTTAAAATATAGGCTAGAATACCTCCTCTTGTAATTATTTTTTCAAATAAATTTTGCAAGGTAATATTTACTGATTCTTTAATGTAATATTCTAAATCTGCACTCAGCGTTTTCATCGCAGCAGTCGAAGCCGGCTCAAACATATCGGATTGCTTGGCGTTTAGCTCGTTTAACAATCTTCTAACGGCAGTCTTATCTTTTCTATTTTGATAATTATGCTGATTGGCTGCTACTGTTATTTTTGCAATATCGATGGGGTTAATGGCAAAAAAATCGTAGTGTAATATTTGAAATAAAATTTCTTCGCCACTGTATGGGATATCTGTTTCTAATGCAATGTATCGAAGAATATTTAATATTTTTTGCGCAAAAGGAATCGTTAAAATATTTACTTTCTTTTTGGTAGTAACCGGAATATTTTTTTCTTGAAAAAATCGCGCTAATTCTTCACCCGCTTGATGTTCTTTATAAATAATGGCAATTTCTTTGGGTGCTATATTTTGCTCAAAAATTAACTGCGCCACTTGTTCGGTAATATCGGCAAATTCGGCAATGGGATTTTCGTATTCAATAATGGCTGGTTCTATATTTAGGTCTTTATAATCCTTATGACTGGCAATTAAATCTTTGCTTAAGCCAGGCATTTGGATGCGCTCTTTATTAATGTCTATGAGGCTTTTAGCAAGATCTAAGATGTTTTGCGTAGAACGGTAATTATTATCTAACATAATGGTAGCGAGTGTTTGCGGATACCATTTAGTGTAATTAATTAAGTTCTCCACGCTAGCCCCTTGAAATCTAAAAATTGATTGATCGTCGTCGCCTACCACAAATACATTGGGCTCATCCCAGTAATTGACCAATAAGCGAATCAATTCATTTTGCGATCCACTGGTATCTTGAAACTCATCAATTAAAAAATAATGAAAGCGCTCTTGGTAATTCAACAAGAAGTTTTCATCTGTTTGAAAGGCTTGTAATATCCAAGTGATCATGTCGTCAAAATCATAACGGGCAGCTTGTTTCATGAGCTCACTATAATTATTGAATTCTGCCGCCGCCGCTTTTAATAATTCAATTTTGTCAACTTCATCTTGAAATGCAGGTTTGAAATCGCCTTTTTTATTTTCTTTGCGGTTACTTTGGTAGCGAAACTTTTTATGGTATTCCGAATCTTCATCTGCGTTTTTAATATCTTCAATATAGGCATCTGCTTTTTCTTGAATTAATTCCGCAGACCAATTTTCTTTTTTCATAATAGAAAAAAGTTCCATGAGTCGCTTAATTTCGTAGTAAACATCGCCCCTGTAGCGTTTCAAAGGATTGCCTGCTTTGAGGTTATGTATGAGTTTTCGGAATAAATCAATTTTCTCTAAATCAGAAATGGCTTCTAAATTTAATTTGCCAAAACGCGTTAAATTTTCTTGAATAATATCATTACAAAAAGAATGGAAGGTGTGAATATTGACACGGTAGGCATCTGGACCAATAAATTCGAATAATCTTTTGCGCATGGCAATGGCGCCTGCATCGGTATAGGTTAAGCACAAAATATTATGAGCTTGCGTATCGGTATTTAGTAAAATGGTACCAATGCGAGCAGCTAAGATTTGTGTTTTACCTGTTCCCGGACCAGCAATTACTAAAACAGGGCCATCAATTTGTTCTACCGCTTTTCTTTGCGATGGATTTAAATCGGCTAATGCTTTTAAAAATTGTTCGTTATGTTTAATGGTTTCTTTATTCATGATGCACTTGATGCTATGGTATTAATATAATAATAAATTCAAATTTAACCAATCGCTTTGTCAATTTGGGTCGAAACAAAAAAGGCATAAAAAAAGTCCTACCGAAGCAGGACTTTTTAGCAATCAATATAACGGATATTGAAGGGTTTTCGATTAACTACAGCCTCCTTGTGTGCCGCAGTTTAAGCATTTGTAACAAGTTGCAGAACGAACCATAATGTGTCCGCAATTGCCACAAGCTGGTGCATCTGATTGTACACCGCCAGAAATATCAAATGCTGGTTTAGCGTTTGCGTATTCTGTATTGCTTACTTCTGCTTTAGGAGCTGGTGCTACAGTTTTAGGTGCCATTTGATTACTTGCATCTGGATTTACATCTTCATCAATTAATTGTGGGTTACCCATCACTGCATTTTGTTCGGTGATTACATGCACTAAATCTGTTCTGTTTAAGTATTCATAACCTAACAAACGGAAGATGTAATCTATGATTGAAGTTGCACTCTTGATGTTTGCATGTCCTGCAACCATACCAGATGGTTCAAAACGAGTGAAAGCAAATTTATCAACGAACTCTTCTAAAGGCACACCGTATTGTAAGCCTACCGAAATAGCGATAGCGAAACAGTTCATTAATGAACGGAAGGTTGCACCTTCTTTGTGCATATCGATAAAGATTTCTCCCAATGTTCCATCTTCGTATTCACCGGTACGTACATAAATGGTTTGGCCACCAACGGCTGCTTTTTGTGTAAAGCCTTGGCGTTTACCTGGCATGCTCTTCTTCTCTACCACACTTGATAGTTGGCGTTTGAATGAAGTATCTTTAGAACGCTCTAAGATTGCTCTTGCAGCTTCTAATACTTGCTCTGGCGTAAGATCGCTTAGTCTAACATTTGCAGCTTCGCCTAGAACTTCTTCTACGGTTTCTAATTTATCGTCTGAAGATGCTTTAGTAGATAATGGTTGAGATAATTTACAACCATCTCTGTAAAGTGCATTTGCTTTTAATCCTAATTCCCAACTTAATTGGTAGCAATCTTTCATTTCTTCTACAGATGCCTCGTTTGGCAAGTTGATCGTTTTTGAAATCGCACCCGATAAGAATGGTTGTGCAGCAGCCATCATTTTAATGTGACCATGTGCATGAATGTATCTTTCGCCAATTGATCCGCAACGATTTGCACAATCAAATATTGGGTAGTGTTCCTCTTTTAAATATGGTGCACCTTCAATGGTCATGGTTCCACAAACGAAAGTGTTTGCTTCTGCAATTTGATTTTTAGAAAATCCTAAGGCTTGTAATAAATTAAAGTTTGGAGAATTGTATTGCTCTGGTTTAAATCCTAAACGCTTGATGCAATCTTCGCCTAATGCCCAAATGTTAAATCCAAAACTAATTTCGAATGCCGAAACCATTCCTTTATCTACTTTTTCTAAATCGTCTTGCGTAAAGCCTTTAGCTGCTAACGAATCAAAGTTAATGTGCGGTGCACCTTTGATGGTTGCATAACCTTTTGCATAGTTTACAATAGTTTCAATTTGATGCTCGTCGTAACCTAAGTTTCTAAGTGCAGCAGGAACTGCCAAGTTGATGATTTTGAAATAACCACCACCCGATAATTTTTTAAATTTCACTAAAGCGAAATCTGGCTCGATACCAGTAGTATCACAATCCATTACTAAACCAATTGTTCCTGTTGGAGCAATTACAGTTGTTTGTGCATTGCGGTAACCATGTTTCTCGCCTAATTCTACTGCTTTGTCCCAAGCATTACATGCTGCAGATAATAAATAATCTGGGCAATATTTTGGATCAATTCCGATTGGCGCAATTTCTAAACCTTCGTATGCATCAGTTGTATTGTATGCTGCATAGCGGTGATTACGCATCACACGCATCATGTGGTTTTTATTTTCTTGGTATTTGCTGAAAGTGCCTAATTCTCTAGCCATTTCTGCAGAGGTTGCGTAAGCAACACCCGTCATGATCGCAGTAATTGCACCACCAATTGCACGGCCTTTATCGCTATCGTAAGGAATACCAGCAACCATTAACATAGAACCTAAGTTAGCATAACCTAAACCTAAAGTTCTGTAGTCGTAAGATAATTGTGCTACTTCTTTCGATGGGAATTGTGCCATCAATACAGAAATCTCTAACACCATGGTCCAGATTCTGCAAATGTGTTCGAATCCTTTTACGTCAAACTCTAAGGTTTTTTCGTTAAAGAAATGACGAAGATTTACTGATGCTAAGTTACAAGCCGTATTATCTAAGAACATGTATTCAGAACATGGGTTAGACGCGTTGATGCGACCACCTTCTGGACAAGTATGCCATTCGTTAAT
>CAJBBN010000144.1 GCA_903951325.1 uncultured bacterium | reverse complement strand
TTTGCGATAATTGCCTACAGGAATATTTTTAATATTAATATTTTGACTCGCTTTGTTCGAACTTTTAATTAAAAAATAACAACTGTCTTGTGAAACAATATAACTCGTACCATCTGTTTTTTCTAAAATAATATTAGAGATAAAATAATTGAATTTATCCACTGTAAAATTTTGTTCGATGGAGTTGCTATAGTTACTGGTATTTAAAACTAATAAGCTATCTGCAATATAATGATTGAATTTTATCGCAATGGTATTTGTTTGTATAGCAGGAATTGCGGGGCTTTCGGGTTTGCAATGCGCAAAGAAAACCGCGGTAATTAGAAGTAGAAATAATTTATTTTTCAATTGTTTCATTTTTTAAATTAAATAAATTACGATGCCAACTGTTTTTTAAAGGAACTTCCCATTTGTTTGCTAAGTCTTCGGTATTACGAACTAAATTATTAAAGACTAGGGTATCTTGATTAATAATTCCATTGTCTATTGCCAATTGAAAATCTCTTGCATTTAAGGTGAAAACTTCTTCTGCTGTTTTATAAGTAAACAATTGCCTATCGAAAAGGTTTAGGTTAAATTCTTTTTCAATGTCTTGCATGGCATGCGTAGCGCTATCTATGGCGCAACCACTTGCTTTAACACTGCTTTCGTCTGCTGTTAATATAATAAATTGATGGTATTTGATTTGCACATTTGCGGGCAAAGGAGATTGGTGCGCAGTCCAATTGGTAGCAAAATCTTGCAATTTTGCTAAAATTAGGACTTCTTCTTGCGCATTTAATTTTCTGTTGATTTGGTATACCCAAACACTGTAATTCGTATTCATTTTTTTAAGATAAGCCGTTTGCCTTTGCGGTAATTTCTGCAAGATCTAATACTTGCACTTCGTTTTCTTTTTCAAAATGTTTAACACCGTCGCTGAGCATGGTCATGCAAAATGGACAACCAGCTGCTATAATATTAGGGCTAAGTGAAAGTGCTTCTTCCACTCTTTCTATATTGATATCTTTATCTCCTTTTTCTGGCTCTTTGAACATTTGCGCACCTCCGGCACCACAACATAGGCCATTCGTTTTACATCTTTTCATCTCCACTAAATCGGCATCTAACTGTTGCAAAATTTCGCGAGGAGCTTCGTAAACCCCATTCGCTCTACCTAAATAGCATGGGTCGTGGTAGGTTATTTTTTTTCCTTTGAAAAATTCGCCATTGCTCGCTTTTAGTTTTCCTTCGTCTATTAATCCTTGAATAAGTTGGGTATGATGAATTACTTCGTAATTTCCACCCAATTCTGGATATTCATTTTTAATGGTATTGAAACAATGCGGACATCCGGTTACTATTTTTTTTATATCGTAAGCATTGAGCAATTCGATGTTTGCCATGGCTTGCATTTGAAATAAAAATTCGTTACCCGCTCTTTTAGCAGGATCGCCAGTGCAACTTTCTTCTGTACCAAGAATGGCAAATTTTAAGCCAACATGGTGTAAAATTTTGGCAATGTCTTTCGTTATTTTTTGCGCGCGTTCGTCGAAACTTCCTGCGCAACCAACCCAAAATAAAATTTCTGGAGTTTCCCCATCTGCAATCATTTGGGCCATTGTAGGCACTTTAAATTCCATCTTTATACTTTATTATGATTCGTTATTAAATACTTGAATTTTTGCATCAGTTAAAATAAGGTCGGTAAAATGACCTTCATATCTGGTGGCGCGAACAATATGGTTATCTACCCAATGGTAATTACCACCTCTAGGTTTGCCAAATAATATACCATGGTATTTAAATCCATTTTCGTTCAACCATTGTTCGGTTACTGCTCTGTGTTCTTCTGTTCTGGAAGTAAAAAAAGTAATGATATGTCCCTGTTCAAACCATTTATTTAAAGTAGCAAGTGCACCTGGAAACACCTGTGCATCTTTCATACGCCAAGGCTCTTCGTTTGGAATATCATCGCATACCGTACCGTCAATATCAATCAAATAATTTTTGATTTCTATTGGTAATACAGGACTAATTAATTCCCCAGTTTCGTTTTTTGTTTCTTTTAAATGCGTCATTTATTTTAGTTTGTCCAATTAGCTCTTTCGCTATTCGCAAATTTCCAAGGCGTGCCATTGGTTTCTATATTCGATTGCATAGTGTTTAAACTTGCAGTTGCTGCCGATTCTTCCATCACTAAATACCTTCTTAATTCTATGATGATAGACAAGGGGTCTAAGTTAATAGGACAAGCCTCTGTGCAGGCATTGCAAGTGGTACAAGCCCATAATTCCTCTCTAGTTATATGATGATCTAGCAGCGTTTTATTATCGTTATAATCTTTTCCATGCAAGTCTACATTTTTTCCTATTTCGGTTATACGATCACGGGTATCCATCATTATTTTTCGCGGCGATAATAGTTTACCTGTTTGATTTGCAGGACACATAGCGGTACATCTTCCGCATTCGGTACAAGCATAACTGTCTAAAAGATTTTTCCAATTTAAATCTGTTGCATCTTTTGCGCCAAATCTTCCGGGGCTTTCTGTTTGAACAGGAACGAAACTTGGATCAAGCATGGCTTTCACTTCGTTACTCACACTTTGCATGTTGTTGATTTTTCCTTTTGCGTTTAAACTTCCATAATAACTCGCAGGGAATGCAAATAAAATATGCAAATGTTTAGAATAAGGCACATAGTTTAAAAACGCAAAAATGCCAATGATGTGAAACCACCAACAAGTTCTTTCGATAGCAATTAAGCTAGCCGCATCATTCGGTAAAATATTTTGTAAAAAAGCGCTCACCGGAAAGGAGCCTGCTTTAATGTAATGTTCCACATTGAGAAATTGTAATTTTGCATCTGCAGCATTCATTGTTAAAAATGCCGACATCAATAAAATTTCAATCACTAAAATATAATTGGCATCCGACTTTGGCCATTTGGTCATTTCTGTACCATTAAATCTTTTGATTTTGATTAAATTTCTTCTGCTGATAAAAACAACGCAAGCAAATAAAACCAAAAAAGCTAGCCATTCGAAACTAGCAATTAAGAAATTATACAAACTACCCATCATTGGGGCAAAAACTCGGTGTGTGCCTGCTAATCCGTCTATCACAATTTCAATCAATTCCATGTTAATGATGACAAATCCAACATAAAGGCAAAGATGCATTAAGAACGGGATGGGCTTTGTTGCCATTTTGCTTTGACCCATGGCAATTGTTAATAGATTCTTCCATCTTAAGCCTTTTTGGTCGCTTAAGTCTAAGTCTCTGCCTAGTAAAATGTTACGCCTAATTTTAGAAATGTTTTTAGCAAAAAGTCCTGCTGCGGCAATTAATAAAACAAGAAATAGGAATTGAAGAATCATAGGGCATCTAATTTGCATACGAATTTAATAAATCGGCATCTCTTTGGAGAATTTTATCTCAAAAAAAACCTTTTAAATTGGGTTAATGGCATCTTTTTTCAAAAAAAGTTTCTAGAACCGGAAAAAGCGGTTACATTTGCAGACCCAAAAGGGTGATATAGCTCAGTTGGTAGAGCAAAGGACTGAAAATCCTTGTGTCCCTGGTTCGAATCCAGGTATCACCACAAAAGCCTCACAGACATGTGGGGTTTTTTTGTTTTCAGGCATGTCTTTTTTTTTTTAGCGCAATAGCTATTACATTTAGTAAATATTAAATTTCAATGATCAACAGGTGTTATTTCGTTTTAAAGTCATCTAGGTTTTTGACCTTGTTAATTTTGATGCAATTGTTTGCTTCCATTTCTTTTGCT
This sequence comes from uncultured bacterium, assembly GCA_903951325.1. Taxonomy (GTDB): domain Bacteria; phylum Bacteroidota; class Bacteroidia; order Sphingobacteriales; family Sphingobacteriaceae; genus CAIKLP01. Next base: position 2,065 of record CAJBBN010000144.1, on the reverse strand, counting down.
CAAAATTATGCTACAAAATTATACGACGAACGACTCGGGCTTTACCAAAAGTCTATTTCCGAAATACTGAAAGATGATGATGGTTTTTTATGGCTGGGCACCGAAAGTGGTTTAGTGCGTTTTGATGGCAGTAACTTCAATGAGTTTTTTCCTAAAGAAAGTCAGTATAAATATTTAGGTATAAGTAAAATTAAAAAACTTCGAAATTTTATTTATTTAAACTACGAAAAAAACGGATTACTTGTTTTTGATTTAAACAAATATCAATACAAAAAAATATTTGATGAGCCTATAATTGATGTACAGCCTATCTCCGACAGTGCTTTTGCTGTCATAACTAAATCCGGATTTCTTAAAAAGATTATCAATGGAAAAACCGTGCAGCAAATAAAAGTTGCAGTTAGCGAGGGTAGTCTGCTCAAGCTTTTTAGAGGAAATCTATATGTTTCCTTGCCAGAAATCGGAATCAACACATACAATACCGGTAATTTGAAATTACTTAAAAGTAGTAATCGCATTATTCCAAATGGCTATCGAGAAAGCTTTGATGCAGGCGATAAGAATCTTGCATTTGTTTCGGATGCACAGGTTAAAATTGTAGCAGGTGATTTATTGGGTTTAGCGAATATTAAAAATGCTTTAGTTGGAGCTAATCCAAACGATAATATTTCATATTATAAATATGTAACACCTAAAAGCCAGTTTTTTATTATTGAAAATAAAAATATATTTCAAGTTTCACCTACAGGAATTGGTAAATTATATTTTAAAGATGTTGTCAATTGCGAATTATTGTCTTTGTTGTCCATAGATTCCAATAGTTTTTTTGTAGGTACTGGACAGGGTTTGATACTAGTACACAAAAACGAATTTCCAAATGCTGTTATCGATGATAATATTCCACTTTTAGGAAATGCCTTAAGGGTTCGTCGTTCAATTTTAGAAAAAAAAGACGGTTCGCTTATTTTAATGGGTTATCCTCTAAATATTAAGTATAGCAAACAGCGATTTGATAAAATTGGGGATTTGGTTAGTTCTACAAATCAATCCATTTTGTTGGGCGACGAAATTTTTTCAGGTAATGATATGTTGGGCTTTCTAAAGATAAATAGTAATACGGGTCTGTATCAAACTTTAGCACACAGTGCCGACAAGCAGAGCTATTTCGGTGTTTATCATGACACGGTTAATCGTCTTATTATTGCAGGGGGCAATGGGTTTTTAGCAATTCATAACCTTCAAACTCGTCAAACAAAAGTCTTGCCTCTTTTTAAAGAGCGAATTAGTATTAGGGCAATTATTTATGATCCAAATACCAATAGATATTGGTTGGGAACCGCAAATGGTTTGTATGTATGTGATCATAACTTTAATATCATATCACGTTTTGCACCCAAATTCAAAAATACCAATGCCGATTTTTATTCAGCGCTTTTAATTCCTAATGGGGCTAAAGAAATTTGGGCAGCACATAACGAAGGAGTTTCTATATATAGTTTACAAACACAAAAGCTAATTAAAAATCTGCCAAGTAATCTTTTTTTAAAACGCAAAACAGTAAGTTTAATTGAAGATGATTTTCATCGAATTTGGATGGGAACCTATCAAGGAATAATTGGTTTTGATCCTAAAACAAAACAATACATTCGATTAACGCGTAAAAATAATTTAGTTAATTCCGAGTTTAATTATGCATCGGCTACAAAATTAGCAAATGGAAATTTGATTTTCGGCGGTTTAAATGCTTATGACATTATCAATCCTGCTAATTTTAAATTTGATACAACATCAATTCAGCCTATTATTTCTGGATATGCAATTTATGGTAAAAATGATACTACATTTTACAGGTATAAAGGCAACGAACTTACGATTAATATAGATAATCAATTTGTTAAAATATTCCTTGCAACTAGTAATTTAATTAGCACCAATAACACCACATTAGAATATCGTATAGATGATGGGCCTTGGTTGAGTACAAACGAACTAAAGCAAATCTCACTTTTTAATTTAAATCCAGGCGACCATTTACTTCATATTAGGGCATTTGATGAATATGGTG
>CAJBBN010000143.1 GCA_903951325.1 uncultured bacterium | reverse complement strand
TCTGATATGTAAATTACCATCGCCAGCATGTCCATAACAAACCGATTGGAATCCATATTTCGAACCAATAGCTTTTACGCCTTTTAATAGTTTAGCTAATTCGGCACGTGGTACCACCGTATCTTCTTCTTTGTAAATAGAATTCGCTTTAACAGATAAGGCGATACTTCTTCTCATGCGCCAAAAATCTTCTTTTTGTTGCGCTGAATCGGCAAATAGAATATCTTCAGACTGATAATTCATTAATACGTTCGAGATCTTTTCGCAATCGTTCATTAAAAGATCTAAATCGTTTCCATCGACTTCTATCAGTAAAAATGCTTTTGCTTGAGGATTGATTTGTATGGTTAAATGCTCGTATTTTACCACCCAATCTACCGCTTCTTTCTCTATAAACTCTACTGCAGATGGATTATTACCATCTCTAAAAATAGCCGAAACTGCATCACAGGCTAGCTCTTCTGTAGGAAAAGAAGCCAATAACAATAAATTATGTTTGGGTTGCGGAATCAGTTTAAAAACAATTTTAGTAATGATGGCCAAAGTTCCTTCCGAGCCAATCATTAAATGTGTTAAATTATATCCCGAAGAATATTTTAAAGTATTAGATCCAGTCCAAATAATTTCGCCATTGGGTAAAACTATTTCCATATTCAAAACATAATCTCGAACTGTTCCGTATTTAACTGCTCTTGGTCCACCAGATGATTCGGCTAAATTACCACCCAACATACTCGAGCCTTTACTCGATGGATCTACCGGATACATTAATCCTTTTTCATTGACCAAATCCATAAACACTTGCGTGATCATGCCAGGCTCTACCGTTGCCTGTAAATTTCTTTCGTCTATTTCAATTAATTGATTGAATCTTTCCATCGACAACAATACGCCGCCATAAATTGGCAATGCGCCGCCGCTTAATCCGGTGCCGCCAGCCCTAGTGGTTACAGGTATGTTACGCTCATTACAATATTTTAAAATGCTCGCAATTTGATTTGTAGTATTGGGTTTCAAAACAACATCTGGGTGAAAAACTAAATCTTCTGTTTCGTCATGCCCGTAATTGTCTTTTGCTTCTGCAGATATTAAAACCATCGCCTCGCCAACAATCGTTTCAAAAAATGCAAGGTCTTGAGCGTTGAGGACTTCGTAATTATTTTTCATAATTCTTGATTAAACTTACCATTGCTTGGCCAATAAAACCATCTATGGGTAAATGTTTTTTGGTCAAATGGATTTCTACTTTTTGCAAGTGATTTGATAAAATTAGCAGCTGTTTTTCGATATTTTGTAAAACGGTTTCTAAGAGTTTTTGCGGATTTTGCATTTGTGTTTTTACAATATCATATATGATTTCGTAATTAATGGTACTGCCCAAGTTTTCATTTTCGTATATAGCAGCAGGAATAGCGACCATAATATCTACTAGAAATGTATTCCCGATTAGATTTTCTTCCTGATAATAGCCGTGATAGGCATAAAATTCGAGGTTTTTAAGGTTAATATGGTACATGCTTTTAAAAATGAGTTTTTTATTACATTTGTCATAAAATTATAAAATATTTCGACACCGAATGGCAAAGACAGATCTTTTTGAATCACCAGATTATTATTTCTTAGATGAATTATTAACCGATGAACATAAATTGGTTAGAGCAGCAGTAAGGGATTTCGTTAAAAAAGAAGTGAGTCCCATTATCGAAGACTACGCACAACGCGCGGAATTCCCTAAACAACTTATAAAAGGCTTAGGCGAAATTGGTGCATTTGGCCCAACGATTCCCGTTCAATACGGTGGCGGCGGAATGGATTACATCGCTTATGGATTAATCATGCAAGAAGTTGAGCGTGGCGATTCGGGCATTCGTTCTACTGCATCTGTTCAAGGATCTTTAGTAATGTACCCAATCTACGCTTACGGAAACGAAGCGCAACGCAATAAATATTTACCAAAATTAGCTACTGGCGAAATGATGGGATGCTTTGGTTTAACAGAGCCTAATCATGGTTCTAATCCAAGTGGCATGACTACTAATTATAAAGATGCAGGCGATCATGTGATTTTAAATGGTGCAAAAATGTGGATTTCGAATTCTCCATTTGCAGACATTGCAGTTGTTTGGGCTAAAAACGAAGAAGGTAAAATCAAAGGTATTATTGTAGAAAGAGGCATGGAAGGTTTTACCACGCCAGAAACTCATAATAAATGGTCTTTACGTGCATCGGCTACCGGCGAATTGGTATTCGATAATGTAAAAGTTCCTAAAGAAAATATTTTACCAAATGTAGAAGGATTGAAAGGACCATTAGGTTGTTTAAATCAAGCTAGATATGGCATTGCTTGGGGCGCAATTGGTGCTGCAATGGATTGCTATGATACGGCATTAAGATATTCAAAAGAAAGAATTCAATTTGACCGTCCAATTGGTGGATTTCAATTGCAACAAAAGAAATTAGCAGAAATGATTACCGAAATTACCAAAGCCCAATTAATGAATTGGAGATTAGGTGTATTGAAATCGGAAGATCGTGCTACTGCTGCTCAAATTTCTATGGCTAAAAGAAACAGTGTAGAAACAGCTATGAATTGCGCACGCGATGCGCGTCAAATGCTAGGCGGAATGGGTATTACAGGCGAATACCCAATTATGCGACACATGATGAATTTAGAATCTGTAGCAACATATGAAGGTACACACGATATTCATTTACTGATTACAGGTATGGATGTTACCGGATTAAATGCTTTTAAATAGGCTATTGCAAAAGCAACACCTTCGCTTTTTCTCGTAAGTTATAATTAGACGACATCACCTCGCCGTAAGCTCCCGTGGAATAAATTACCATTAAGTCTCCTCGGCTGGTAATAGGCAATTCTACTGCTTTTCCGAAGCAGTCCGATGATTCGCAGATGGGTCCTACTACATCGTATTTTTTCGAAATACTTTCGTGTTGCTTACTGAGGTTTTCAATTTTATGATAAGCTTGATACAATGCAGGTCTTAATAAATCGGTCATGCCGGCATCTAATATTGCAAAATTTGTTTGTATGCCTTCTTTGATATATACCACCCTTGAGAGTAATGCTCCAACAGCACCTACTAAAGATCTGCCTAATTCGAAATGAATTTCTTGCCCAGGTTTACGCACAATAAATTGATTAAAAATAGCAAAATAAGCTTCGAAATTGACCAAGTTATTGGTGGTTGGATGGTAATAGTCGATACCTAGCCCACCCCCTAAATTCAATACTTTCAGCGGTATTTGACGAGCATCAAACCAAGCCGTAAACTCATTTACTTTTGCACATAAATTTTTAAAAACCTGCAAGTCGTTGATTTGTGATCCGACATGAAAATGCAAACCTATTAAATCAATATTCGGAGATTTTTTAATTAAATCGATGACCTTTTCTAATTCCCAAAAATTAATACCGAATTTATTTTCTGATAAACCAGTTGTGATATAACGATGCGTATTGGCATTCACATTAGGATTTAATCGCAAAGCTATTTTGGCAATTTTATTTTGCGCATGTGCTAATTCGTTAATGATTTCGATTTCTTGTAAGGATTCTACATTGAAACAAAAAATATCCAAAGCTAATGCTTCATTTATTTCTTGATCGGTTTTACCTACACCTGCAAAAACAACTTTATCTTTGCTAAAACCTGCATTAATAGCTGCTTTCACCTCGTTACCACTCACACAATCTGCCCCAAAATTTTTAGCTTGAATAGCGGATAAAATAGCTGGATTTACATTTGCTTTTAAAGCATAATGCACTTCGAAATTATATTGATCTGCTGCATTTTTACAGGCAAGTAATGTTTGCTCGAGTAAATTTAAATCATAAACATAACAAGGTGTCTGAATATTATTTAATTGCGATTGATATTTTTTTAAATCCATTTTTACAGCTGTTAACGAGTAGCAAATAATCCTTGATGCAATGCATTTAATGCTGCAACTTTCAAGTTTGAATTGACCAACAAGGAAATATTATTTGGGCTACCTCCATAAGCAATCATCCGAATGGGTATGTCTTTCATGGAATTGAGCACCATGGCTGCATAGCCCGATTTACTGGCTAAGAAATCGCCTACAATACAAATAATTGTTTGATCGGTATCTACGCTCACGTTTCCAAATTCTTTTAACTCGATTAAAATTTGATCAAGGTGTTGGGTATCATCAATAGTTAAAGAAACGGCTACTTCTGAAGTCGTAATCATATCAATAGGTGTTTGATATCTTTCAAATACTTCAAACACTTTTCTTAAAAAACCAAAAGCCAACAACATTCTGGAAGACTGAATTTTGATGGCCGTAATGCCATCTTTTGCAGCAATAGATTTTACGGCTGCGTCTGATGTTTGATTACTGATCAAAGTGCCTTCTGCATTGGGTGCTAGCGTGTTTAATAACCTTACAGGTATTTGATATTTTTGTGCAGGAAATACACTTTGTGGATGTAAAATTTTAGCACCGAAATAAGCTAACTCTGCTGCTTCATCGAAAGATAAATTTCGGATGGGTTGGGTTCCTTGCACAATTCTTGGATCGTTGTTGTGCATGCCATCTATGTCGGTCCAAATTTGCACCTCGCTGGCTTGTATAGCAGCAGCAATTAAGGAAGCGGTGTAATCACTTCCTCCTCTTTTTAAATTGGCAATTTCTCCAAAACTATTTCGGCAAATAAAGCCTTGCGTAATAAATGTATTAGTTGTTGCGTGTTGGGCTAGTAAAGGCTTTAAGTTACGCTGAATATAAGGGATGTCGGGCTCTTGGTGCTCATCTATTTTCATAAAATCGAGCGCGGGCAACAATACTGCATTTATTTTTTCTTGTTGTAAATAGTAAGTAAATAATGCAGTAGAAATTAATTCCCCTTTTGCTAAAATTATTCTTTCTTCAAATGCAGTAAATAAATCTTGGGTGAAAGATCGGATTTCGTTGAAATGTTCGGTAACTAATTGTGCAGCTATTTTTAAATACTGTTGTTCGTTAAATAATGCTTTGATAAAATCAATATAATTATCTTCTAATAAATCGATCAACTCATTAGCTTGCTCCGATTTTTTTTCGAATAATGTTTCAGATATGCGTAACAAACTATTGGTGGTGCCTGCAACTGCCGACAACACAATAATTTGTTTGGATGAAAAATCTATTAATGATACAAGATTTTTCATCCTTTCTGGACTACCTAAAGAAGTACCTCCAAACTTTATTACTTTCATATATTACTATAATTTGCGTCAAAAATAGAAAATTTAACTGCAAATTATTCAATAATTGGAAAAAATATCAGATTTTAAAAGATATAAAAAGAGCAGATTTTAATGGTAAATCGGCAATAAAAACTTAATTTTGAGACCTTGTTAAAAATACGATGAATAAAATAAAATTTGGAACAGACGGTTGGCGTGCAATTATTGCAGATGATTTTACCGTACAAAATGTAGAACGTGTATCAATGGCAACCGCCATTTGGTTGAAAAATAATTTTGATAAACCAAGTATCACTTTAGGTAATGATTGCCGATTTGCTGGAAAGTTATTTATTGATGCTGTTGCGCGCGTAATGGCATCTGAAGGAATTTTAGTAAAGATGTGTAGCAACGAATTTGTTTCTACGCCAATGATTTCTTTAGCTACTGTTGAATTAAAAACTAGCGCAGGTATTATTATTACTGCAAGCCACAACCCTCCTAGTTATAATGGTTTCAAGATTAAAGCAGATTTTGGTGGACCCGCCATTCCAAGTGTAATTGCAGCCATCGAAGATTTAATACCTGATACTTTTAACCAAACAACTTTAAGCGTTGCTGATTACGAAAAACAAGGATTAATAACATACGTAGACATGGAAGAAATGTATTTCAAACATGTTGAAAAATCTTTTGATTTAGATGCTATCAAAAATTCGGGTTTGAATTTTGCATACGATGCCATGTACGGTGCAGGCCAAAGTGTCATGAGAAGAATTTTACCAGATTGTACTTTTTTACATTGCGACCACAATCCTGGGTTTGATGGACAAGCTCCAGAACCAATACATAAGAACCTTACAGAGCTTTCCGAGTTAATTAAAATTTCGGGAGATATTGATGCTGGTTTAGCAACAGATGGTGATGCAGACAGAATTGGTTTATACGATCACGAAGGAAACTTTGTGGATTCGCATCATATTATTTTATTATTGATTCATTATTTAGTAAAATATAAAAAACAAAATGGCCATGCCATTACTACTTTTTCTTGCACGAAAAAAATTGAAGAATTGTGTGCAAAATATGGCGTAAGCCAAGAAACTACTAAAATTGGTTTCAAATATATTTGTGAATTAATTGTAGAAAACAAAAAACCATTTTTAGTAGGTGGCGAAGAGTCGGGTGGCATTGCCATTGTAGGCCACATTCCAGAAAGAGATGGTATTTGGATTGGTTTAACCATATGGGAATTTATGGCTAAAACCGGAAAATCATTGCGCGAATTAATTGAAGAAGTATATGCCGAAGTGGGCAGTTTTGCAGTAGAGCGTTACGATTTACATTTATCAGAAGATAAAAAACAAGCTATTATTGCTAATTGCAAAGCAGGAAATTATAAAGCATTTGGAAATTATCAAGTAGAAAAAGTAGAAGACTTAGATGGATTTAAATTTCATTTAGGTAATGGCACTTGGGTAATGATTAGGCCTTCTGGTACAGAGCCTGTGCTCCGTACTTATGCCGAAGCAGCCAATACAGCCGATTCATTCGCGATACTTGATGCCACAAAAGCAACATTATTAGGATAAAAATCGTATTTTTGAAATAAGCAAATCGTTCTATCGCCGGTAATTTATTATCGGAGGAAAGTCCGGGCAACATAGAGCATCCTGCTTCCTAACGGGAAGGTCAATTTATTTGAACAGCAAGTGCCACAGAAAATAAACTACCTGGAGCGCAAGCAAAGGGCAAAGGTGAAAATGTGAGGTAAGAGCTCACAGCTTTGTATAGCAATATACATTGCGGTAAACCTCAGGAGTTGAAAGACCAAATAGGTCCCGATCATGAAGCTGCTCGCTTCAAGGTTGCAAAACCAAATCGGGATGGGTAGGTTGATGGAGGTAACGAGCAATTGTTATCCTAGATAAATGATAGAAGTTTGTTGGGTTGTAACCCGATAAATAACAGAACCCGGCTTACGAATTTGCTTTTTTATTTCAATCAAACAAAAGATCTGCATGCAAGTAGCTACGATTTTAATTATAGACGATGAAAACAGTATTCGTAGTACGCTAAAAGAAATTTTAGTTTATGAGAAATACCTTGTACTTGAAGCCAGCAATGGTTTAGAAGGCATCGAGCTGATTAAAAAAGAACAGATTGATTTGGTACTTTGCGATATCAAAATGCCCAAAATGGATGGCTTAGAAGTTTTACAACAAAGCCAAATCATTCAACCCGATCTTCCTTTTATTATGATTAGTGGACATGGCACCATCGATACCGCCGTAGAGGCAACTAAAAAAGGTGCCTACGATTTTATTGCCAAACCACCAGATCTTAATCGTTTATTAATTACCGTGCGCAATGCACTTGTTAAATCTGAATTAATTACCGAAACTAAAATCCTTAAAAGAAAAGTTGCTAAGACGAATGCCATTATTGGTAAGTCTTCTCCTATTTTAAAAATTCAGGAAACCATTGAGAAAGTTGCACCAACCGAAGCGCGTGTTTTAATAACAGGCGAAAACGGTTCGGGAAAAGAATTAGTGGCCAAATGGATTCACGAAAAAAGCAACCGCGCCAATGGACCTTTGATAGAAGTTAATTGCGCCGCAATACCAGCAGAATTAATAGAAAGCGAACTTTTTGGACACGAAAAAGGCTCCTTTACATCGGCCATTAAACAACGCATTGGAAAGTTTGAACAAGCCAATGGCGGTACCTTATTTTTAGATGAAATTGGAGACATGAGTCCTTCGGCTCAATCAAAAGTATTGCGTGCATTGCAAGAAAATAAAATTACCAGGGTTGGCGGCGAAAAAGAAATTCCAGTTAATGTGCGCGTGATAGCAGCAACCAATAAAGATTTATTCAAAGAAATTGAGCAACATCAATTCAGATTAGATTTATACCATAGATTAAGTGTAATTCTGATTCATGTACCTTCGCTAAACGAAAGAAAGGAAGACATTCCTTTGCTAGCAAATCATTTTTTAACTAGCATTTGCGAAGATTATGGTTGCGCGCTCAAAAGCTTTAGCAAAGAGGCTTTGGCCTATTTACAAACCATACATTTTACAGGAAATATTCGCGAATTACACAATGTGGTAGAGCGCTTGGTTATTTTAGGAGGCAACACCATTAGCGTGGCAGATATTCAAAATAATATTGCAGGAAAAAATGCAGATTCCGAATTACAGCATACCGATAATTCTGCTATCAATTTTGATAATTTTAATCATTTCCAAGATTTCAAAGATTTTATGGAAAGCGAATTTATCAAAAATAAATTAATCAAAAACAATTGGAATGTTTCTAAAACTGCCGATGAATTGGCCATGCAGCGCAGTCATCTATATGCTAAAATAGAAAAGTACGAATTGAAACGATAATTATTGAATGGCTATTTCAAAAAATTACTATTTTTGAAAACATTTTTAATACCCGGGTGGTGAAATTGGTAGACATACCATCTTGAGGGGGTGGCGCCGAAAGGTATGCGAGTTCGAATCTCGTCCCGGGTACTCAATGGGCTTAATCTAGGTCAAAAATTCGTTGCAAATTCCTATTTCTCAGTTTATCCGATTATCTTTACAGACAAATTTATGAGCAAATTAGGTCGTGTTTTAGTAGCCATGAGTGGCGGAGTAGATAGTTCGGTAGCAGCAGTCATGTTACACGAGCAAGGATACGAAGTAATTGGAATCACCATGAAAACTTGGGACTATGCCAGTTCGGGTAGCTCATCTAAAGAAACCGGCTGTTGCAGCTTAGATTCAATCAATGATGCCCGTGCACTTGCGGTATCTTATGGTTTTCCGCATTATATTTTAGATATCAGAGAAGAGTTTGGCAATTTTGTCATCGATAATTTTGTAGAAGAATACTTGGCTGGTCGCACCCCAAACCCATGTGTATTATGCAATACGCATATTAAATGGGAAGCTTTAATTAAAAGAGCCAATCACCTCGACTGCGAATTTATTGCCACTGGGCATTATGCAAATATTCGAGAAGAAAATAACCGTAAAATTATATCAAAGGGTAAAGATGAGAGCAAAGACCAAAGTTATGTGCTTTGGGGCGTTTCTCAAGCCAACCTTTCGCGCACCATGTTGCCTTTGGGTAAATTTCATAAATCGGAGATTAAACAAATGGCAATTGATATGGGGCAAGTTGCTTTAGCCGCAAAAAGTGAGAGCTACGAAATATGCTTCGTGCCCGATAACGACTACCGTGCTTTTTTAAATAACAAGGTTCC
>CAJBBN010000142.1 GCA_903951325.1 uncultured bacterium | reverse complement strand
TCTGTAAATTCTAATCGTTTTCCCGTTTGTAAAATGGCGTCCTCCGAAAACTTGCTCAATGGAATTTTAGATTGCAAATCATCTAGGTATTGCCAAGCTGTATCTGCAAAAAGATAATCACTCGCAAATTGCATGCAATAAGTTTCTAAGTCTGCTTTATCTCTTGGCCTAGCAGATTTAAACCATTTCTTTACTAAAGTTAATTGAGCCGAATTTTTTGGTAGCTTAATAAAGGATGCCTTCACAATACTCTTCTTTAACTCAAAATTATCTTTATTAGTATTATAAAAATTGAGTAATTCTTTTTCTGAAACCGTTGTATCTAGTTTTTGTGCAACCAACTGTTCTTCGTAAGCATAAATAACCAACGAGTTTTTATAGTTTGCTAATTGCAATTCGATGGCTGCTTGGTCTAAAGTAGCGTTATCTATAGCCTGCTTTAAAAGCACTTCTTGTTTTACCCAATTTTCAACATAGGCTTTTACAATCTCGATGCTATCATTTTTAGATGTGCCTTTCGGAACAATATTAATTAAATCTGAAGGCAGTAATTCTTTATCGAAAACGCGTGCAATTGGTTTTTCTTTAGCACCGATAAAACTTGCGATAAAATCGCATGCACTCAAGCTGAACAAAAGTAAAAATCCAATTACACGCATTATTAATTAATTTATTTTGCAAACAGGCTGCGAAACACTGCATCGTCTACTTGTACAGGATATTTTTGCTTTAAAACTCCAATCCATTCTTTCTCTAACTTATTCTGGTAGTCTGCTGTAACAGTTCCTCTTACTTCGTTTAAGGCTTTGGTTTGTGCATTTAATTTAGCGTTCACCTTTACAAATACAACGGTGTTATTTGCAACAATATTAGGCGTCACGCTCTTTTTCCAAACGATGCCATCAATAATAGCGTTTTCTCCTTTTTCAAACTTATCTGATTTAATAGTTAAGTTAAGCGGATTGCTTTTGTTTATTCTTCTTAATAATGAATCTTCGGTGATTTTTTTATTCTTGATAATTTGACGAACATCATTTGCGATTGCTTCGTTTGCACAAGTGTAAATTTTTGCATCTAAACGATCTGACCATTGGTAATTCGATTTGTTTTGTTCGAAAAACAATTCTAAGCCTGCGGTATCTTTTACGGCAGCAGACCAAACCTTTTGATCTGTTAATTCGAACAAGAGAATTCCATCTCTATATTCTTCCATCAAGGTTTTAAATTCTGGATATTTTTGATCTAACTTGTTTTCTTCGTAATCCAATAATGTTTTATTCACAAAATTATCATAAGCATCTTTTTTAGCCTTAGACATATTGTCTTTTAACATATTAAACTGATACTGCGTCAAATAATCTGCATAATCCGCCACAGTATAAACCGTTGAGCCTATTGTAAAAATAGCATCTTTAGGGTTTATTGTTTCTTGCTTTTTGAAAGCACTAAGCGCTATGTTAGAATCTGCTTTTGAATAGAATTTCTTCAGCGAAGCAGATGTCTCGATAAATTTGTATTCCTTTTTTAACTTAACAATAAATGATTGCTTGTTAAGATCTGCTCTAGAATCACGACTGATTTTTGCTTTAATGTCTGCTTTAGCCGCATCAAATGTTGGCAAGGATTTACGTTCTACTAATTTTACAATATGCCAACCGTAAGAGGTAGTAAAAGGTTTGCTATAATCATTTACATTTTTAAGTGCAAAAGCTTCGGATTCAAATTCGGGTACCATTTTGCCTGTTCCAAAAACGGGTAATATCCCACCATTTTTCGCGGATCCTTTATCTTCAGAATATTGCTTTGCTAGCTCTTCAAATTTTTGTCCGCTGGTAAGCAAATTATAAACTTCGTTGATTTTATTTTGGTTTCTTACCGAATCTTCTTTGCTAAGTTTTGCTGTTGCTCTTAGCATAATATGTGCAACTTTTACTTCGCCTTGGGCAGGTCTAGCATCAACTACTTTTACAATATGGTAACCATATTTTGTTCTAAATGGCATCGTTACAGTTCCTTGCTTTGCTTTGTAGCAAGCGTTTTCGAAAGAGTACACCATGGCAAAGACGCTAAAAAATCCTAAATCACCTTTGTTGGTTTTGGCACTAGGATCTTCTGAAGATTCCATCGCAACTTTTCCAAAGTCTTCTTTTTTCTCTAGTATTCTTTTGCGAATAGCCATAATTTTATTGTAAGCTGCAAGCGTGTCTTTTGGGCTAGCATCTTCTTTACAATTAACTAAAATATGACTTGCTCTAATTTCTTTTTTAGAACGATCGTAAGCTTCGTTGATTAATTGCTCTGTAACTTCTTTATCTGTTAAGTATGGCGCGGCTAATTGTTTGCGATATCCCGCTAATTCTTTTTTAAAGGCAGCCGCAGTGTCCATACCGAAACTTTTTGCTTCTAGTACTTTTAATTTAAAATTGATGTATAAATCTAAATACTCTCTTAAAGTTTTCTCATCTGGATTAGCTGCCAATTTTGAATTGTTCTTTTTGAAAACATTTTCAAATTCTTGCTTTCCTACCTTGTCGCTACCTACCGTCATTAAGGTGTTGGTATTTTGCGCAAATGCACCGAATCCAAAAAGCATTGTAGCTGCTGAAAAATAAATTTTCTTTGACCAAGTTAAATTCTTCATAAAAATATAATATTAAAATTTTTGATTTAGGTTTGTTTTAGGTTTGCTAATTTAGGACAATTTTCAATTGTTTCAACGAATTTAGGGCAGCAATTGGTATGTAAATTAAAAAAATGATACTTTTACAGCTCAAGCTATGCAAAATCCACTTCTTTCCACCAATTCAGCCGTTTTAACCGCCCTTTTAGGCTCGGATGTTTACCATATATCCGAAGCCACAAGTCAATTGGAGCAAGCTGGCATAATTGCTAATGAGCAGAATATAGAAAAACAAGCAATAACTGCCGAACCATCTGTAGCCTCAGCAAAAGTAACTATGATCTCTTCTGATCAAACGCCTAGTAGTTTACATTACGATTACCTTGGAGAGAACAATAAATACATTTTAATTCTGATAGACCAGCCGTTAAAAAGTGAAATTATAAGCTCGAAAGATCTGCTGCTCTTAGAAAAAACTTTGGCAGCGCTCAAACTAGAATTAAGAGATGTGGCCATTGTCAATTTACAACAATGCGAAGAACTTCATTTTAAATCTTTAAAAGATTTTTTTAGCTGTAATAAAGTGATTGGTTTTGGTATCGAATTAGCTAAAATTGGTATCGAAAAAGAAGTACCTATCAACACAGTATTTCGAATCGAAGAGTGTCCATTTTTACTAGCAAGTTCTTTAGAAGAACTCAGCGGCAACCAAGCGCAAAAAGTAGTTTGGTGGTCTGCTATGAAATCCGTTTTTTAATTCCCTAATTTATTGGCAAGCAATCGTCCAATCATTTTTAAATGATTGAAAGCGTTTTTTACATAGCCGAAATGAAAGTTTAGTACTTCGTAGCGTTCTTGCAAACCCTTTCTCTGATTGGTTTGCGACATGCCTCCATCTAAAAATTTTGAAATAACTAGGTCAGTATTACAAACAGTTTTTGCTTGTTTTAAACAGCGAATAAGCCATTCAATATCTGCCGAAATACGATACTTTGTTTGATAAGGTACTGCTATGGTTTTTTTTACAAAAATAGATTGGTGACAAACAATCATTCCCATTTGCATACTTTGCCAGGAAAGATTTGTGGGTGGTCGCAATCTTCTGTTTCTTAATACCTCTCCTTGTTCGTTAGTGATAATGGTATCGCCATAATACACATCGGCATTTTCTTTATTTTGAAATACTTTTTCAATGGTGTCGTTTGCAAAAAACTCATCGCCCGAATTCAAAAAAATCAAATACTCCCCATTTGCTTTTTCGATTCCTTTATTCATGGCATCATAAATTCCGTTATCTTTCTCTGAAAGCCAATAAGCTACTCCCTTTGAAAAAGATTTTACCCTAGCGAGTGTTTGATCTTTCGAAGCCCCATCGATGATCACATGTTCTATGTTTTCGGCAGTTTGATTTGCAACCGAACGCAAAGTGCGTTCAATAAGCTGTTCGCTATTGTATACCACCGTAATAACAGACACCATTGGGCGACTTGCTATAATTGAATTTTCCGAAAATCTTAAACCGCCTTCTTCCATATCAAAAAAAACCCCCGGATGCAATCCGAGGGTGTAAAAGTTTTTTTGCTAAAATTAATTATTAGGTTTTCTAGCTTTAAATTTCTTAGCGTCTTGCGATCCTAATCTAACCATTGCACAACGGAATCCGATGTCTGAAGCAGTAGCATCTTCATCCATAAATCTACGAACACCAGGATTTAAGAAATAAGCGCGATCGTTCCAAGATCCACCTTTATATACTCTTGCTTTGTCATTAATCATGCTAGTTACACCATAAGCATACATAGACTCATCATCAATGTCTCCGCGTTTATCAGGACTTGCATAGGCATCGTAATCAACCACTCTTTTTACATGCCCTAAACTATCTTTCTCTGCAATGTTTCCATCGGCATCTGTAGCAGGTTTAGTATACACGTTTCCGCGGAATGGATTAAAATCGCTTTTATCTTCTGGAGATAAAGGACGGTAAACATCCAACACCCACTCGCTCACATTTCCTGCCATATTATATAAACCAAAATCATTAGGAACAAAAGCCCTTACCGGACCAGTGATGTCGTAACTATCATTTAAATTACCAGCAACACCCATGTTATCTCCACGACCTCTCTTGTAATTAGCATACATAATGCCTTTCCCTTTTCCCTCTGGATCACGTGTAGTTAAACCATTCCAAGCATATAGTCTTTTTTGATTTACATTTTCGAATTGCGAATTTCCTTTCAATGCTTTAGCTGCATATTCCCATTCTGCTTCTGTTGGTAAACGGTAATTTGGCAATAAAATGCCGTCTTCTAAACGCACACGTCGAGTTGGCTCTCCATTTGGGTCTAAGTTTTTTAAATTCTTTTTAACCATTCCTTCGTATTGGCCAGAAAGATAGGCTTTTGTACTGAAGTTGTCTTCGTTCACTTGATTAGGATTATCTTTTAAGATTCCTTTGTCAATTAAAATTCTTTCGTTTACACGATCGGTTCTCCAAGCGCAATACTCATTTGCTTGGGTCCATGAAACACCTACTACTGGATAGTTTGTGTATGCTGGATGACGCAAGTAGTTATCTACATAAGGCTCATTAAAGCCAAGTGGATTTCTCCAAGCTAAAGTGTCTGGTAATGCTTGATTATATACTTCGGGATAATCTGCGCCATAAACACGCTTTAACCAATATAGATATTCGCAATAGTCTACGTTTGTTACTTCTGTTTCATCCATATAAAAAGAAGAGACAGAAACTCTTCTTTCGTAATTATCATTATCGAAAGCTAAATCTTGCTCCATAGAACCCATTACAAAAGTTCCACCTTCTACGAAGATTAAACCTGGCCCTGTTGCTTGTTCTGCGTCTTTATAAACTTGAAAGCCACCGTTCTTTTTGTCGTTGTATTTCCAACCTGTTCTTGATGATTTCTCAGAACAAGATGAAACAGTAACTAGCATGCCTGCCATCAAAAAGTAAACAGAAAAATTGATTAATTTTTTCATCTGTATGTTATTTTATTTGTTTTGCTTTCTTTGGTATATTACCAAATAAGCGGTGTTGAATTAAGATTAAACGAAGTAAATATATTTATTATTATTCAAAAACTTAGAAAGAAGGGCAATTTACACGCTTGTAATTTTTACCCTTAGCCTTCGAAGGTGGTTGCTGCAATTGGATTGACAATGAAAATTCATG
>CAJBBN010000141.1 GCA_903951325.1 uncultured bacterium | reverse complement strand
CAGCCAGTAGCTATTATGTTGCGCATGCTCAAAAGTCTACCAAAACAAATGTACCTTTTTATAAAAACAACGAATTCGATTACGCCAAATTATTAAAATATTTTGGTCCAGATTATGAGCAGTATGCTTTTTGGATTTTTATTCCCATTGTTATTTTAATTATTACGGCCGTTTCTAATGGCGCAAATATTACAGATGGTATAGATGGCCTTGCCACTGGAACCTCAGCAATTATTGGTTTGGCATTAGGTGTGCTCGCATATGTATCGGGTAATATTGTCTTCGCCAATTATTTGAACATCATGTACATTCCAAATTCTGGCGAATTGGTGGTCTTTGCGGGTGCATTCTTGGGGGCTTGTATTGGATTTTTGTGGTACAACACTTATCCTGCGCAAGTTTTTATGGGAGATACCGGAAGCCTTGCAATAGGCGGTATTATTGCATCCTACGCCATCATGATTCGTAAAGAATTATTGATTCCCGTATTGTGTGGAATCTTTTTAGTAGAAAACTTATCGGTGATTATTCAAGTAAGTTATTTCAAATACACCAAAAGAAAATATGGCGAGGGCAGAAGGGTTTTTAAAATGTCTCCTTTACATCATCATTATCAAAAATTAGGTTACAGCGAGCCTAAAATTGTGACCCGTTTTTGGATTATCGGAATATTATTAGCGGTTATTACCATTGTTACTTTAAAATTAAGATAGTATATGAGCAAAAGAATTGTTGTATTAGGTGGAGCAGAGAGTGGAACTGGAGCAGCTGTATTGGCTAAGCTTCAGGGCTTCGATGTGTTCTTGTCTGATATGAGCAATATCGCTCCTTCTTTTGTGAATACCTTAAATGATTATGGAATTGCATTTGAACAAGGTCAACATACGGCCGATTTAATTTGTAATGCAACCGAAATTATTAAGAGTCCGGGTATACCAAACAAAGCGCCAATTATTCAACAAATAATTGCTTTACAAATTCCAATTATTTCTGAAATTGAATTTGCATCGAGGTATACCCATGCAAAAATGATTGCCATTACCGGTACTAATGGTAAAACCACTACCACATTATTAACCTACCATTTATTGAAAAATGCAGGTTTGAATGTAGGCCTAGCAGGCAACATAGGCAATAGTTTTGCGATGCAAGTAGCTACTAAAAAATTCGATTATTATGTATTAGAGTTGAGCAGTTTTATGCTAGACGATATGTTTGAATTTAAAGCAGACATTGCCATATTAACCAATATTACGCCCGATCATTTAGATCGATACGATTACCAAATGCAAAAATATGTGAGTTCTAAATTCAGAATTACACAAAACCAAACGGCAAGTGATTATTTTATTTATTGTAAAGATGATGAAGTTATTCAAGCAGCACTGGCCTCTCAACAAATAGATTCCACCATGATACCATTTTCTATAGCAGAAGATTTGGCATATGGTGCCTCTATTAGCAACCAACATTTAAACATAAAACTAAAACAAAATACATTTACTATGACTATCCAAGAACTTGCGCTACAAGGTAAACACAATCTCTATAACTCAATGGCATCAGGCGTTGCTGCAAAATTGTTAGACATTAGAAATGAAACTTTAAAACAGAGTATGACTGATTTTAAAAATGCACCACATCGATTAGAGCATGTGGCACGCATTCAAGGAATCGAATTTATTAACGATAGTAAGGCAACAAATGTGAACGCTACTTGGTTTGCATTAGAAAGCATCAACACACCAATTATTTGGATTGCTGGCGGGGTAGATAAAGGAAATGATTATAGCATGCTTACGCAATTAGTGAAAGACAGGGTGCGCGCCATTGTTTGTTTAGGAACAGATAATAGTAAAATACATGAGGCTTTCGGTAATGTGGTTGATATTATTGTGAATACCGCTTCGGCTACAGAAGCGGCCGAAGTAAGTTATCATTTAGGTAAAAAAGGAGACACCGTTTTATTATCGCCCGCTTGTGCAAGTTTCGATTTGTTTAAGAACTATGAAGATAGGGGTCAACAGTTTATGGATGCAGTAAAAGAACTTTAATATTTAAATCAAATGGCTTTAAATTGGATACTTAAAAACGCAAAAGGCGACCGCTATATTTGGTTGGTGGTGATATTTCTATCGCTCTTTTCTGTACTTGCAGTTTATAGTTCTACAGGCACACTAGCTTATAAAAAACAAGACGGTAATACCGAATATTATATTTTCAAGCATTTTACTTTAATGATTGCGGGCCTTTTCTTAATGTATTGGGCACATAAATTGGATTACCGATATTATTCAAAAATTGCGCAAATTTTATTGTTTGTTTCTTTTCCATTGTTGGCCTATACCATTTTAATGGGTGAGAAAATTAATCAAGCAGCACGATGGATCACCATTCCAATTATTGATCAATCTTTTCAAACATCCGATTTAGCCAAGCTAGCCATCATCATGTATTTGGCGCGGGAACTATCGCGCCGGCAAGAAAATATCAAAGATTTAAAAAAATCCTTTTTACCAATTATTGGTGCAGTGGTGTTAACCATTGCTTTAATTGCGCCAGCCAATTTCTCTACGGCATTAATGCTTTTTGCAACTTGTTGTTTAATTATGTTGATTGGTAGAATTAGTGTGAAGCATATCTTAACTACAGGTGTTGCAGGTATCATGATTCTAGCTATGGTAGTATTTTTTGGGCCAAGAAGGGAAACCTATTTTTCTAGAATAAAAACTTTTACGAGTAACGAAACCGTTGATAAAGACAAAAGTTTTCAATCCGATCAATCTAAAATTGCCATTGCAACCGGAGGCTTATTCGGCAAAGGACCTGGCAACAGTTCACAAAAAAATTATTTACCACATCCATATTCCGATTTTATTTTTTCTATTATAATCGAAGAATATGGAATGATTGGAGCCTTGATGATCATCATTGCTTACCTCGTATTTTTATATCGATCCATAAAAATTGTTACCAAAGCGCCAAAGGCATTTGGCGCATTACTGGCTTGTGGATTGAGCTTTAGTTTGGTGATACAAGCTTTTGCTAATATGGCCGTGGCCGTAAATCTGATGCCCGTAACCGGTGTGCCTTTGCCATTGGTTAGTATGGGCGGAACTTCTATCTTATTCACCAGTGTGGCATTCGGAATTATTCTGAGTGTAAGCAGAGACATTGAAGAAATGGAGAAAGGAGCGGAACTTGCAACAGCCTAGAATTATTATTAGTGGCGGTGGCACAGGTGGCCATGTATTTCCAGCTATTGCCATTGCTGGTGCCATTCGTGCACAGTATCCCGATGCGCAGTTTTTATTTGTAGGTGCCATTGGTAAAATTGAAATGGAAAAGGTGCCTGCTGCAGGCTACGATATAGTAGGATTAGATATTAGGGGTTTACAAAGAAATTTATCTTTAGCTAATTTGAAGTTCCCGATTCGCTTAATTAAAAGCTGTTGGAAAGCGCGTCAAATTATCAAAGAATTTAAACCCGATGTAGCGGTTGGTGTTGGAGGTTATGCATCTGGTCCATTGCTCTTTATGGCGGCGCAACTTAACATTCCATGTCTTATCCAAGAGCAAAATTCTTACCCAGGAATTACCAATAAAATGTTGTCTTCGGCTGCAAAAAAAATCTGTGTGGCTTATGAGGGAATGGAAAAATATTTCGACCAATCGAAGCTTTTATTGACAGGTAATCCCGTTCGTTCGCAGATTGTAAAAATGGATGTTAAAAGATCGGATGCCATTACTCATTTTAACTTATCCGAAAATAAAAAAACAGTACTGATAATTGGTGGAAGTTTAGGTGCTCGTACACTCAATACCAGCGTCTTGAAAGACTTGAATTTACTGGTCGCTCAGGATATTCAAGTGATATGGCAAACAGGTAAGTTGTACTATTCCACAATTGTTGAAAATGTAGGGTCGAAATTGCCGTCAGGAGTGAGGATATTTGAGTTTATTAGTAATATGGAGATGGCCTATGCTGCAGCCGATGTAATCATTTCGAGAGCAGGTGCTGGAACCATTTCGGAATTATGTTTATTGGCTAAACCAGTAATCTTAGTTCCCTCTCCAAATGTTGCAGAAGATCACCAAACAAAAAATGCGATGGCATTGGTTAAAAAATCTGCTGCCATTTTAATTAGCGATGCAAATGCATCCACAACATTAATAAAAACTTGCATCGATTTATTAAACGATGAAAGTCAAATAAAAAGTTTAGGAAATAATATTTCACAATTAGCCATTACAGATGCAGCAGAAAAAATTGCAACAGAAGTAATTAAATTGATAAAACAATAAAATGAAATTAGCGCACATTAAAAATGTTTATTTAGTTGGCATCGGAGGAATCGGGATGAGTGGACTAGCGCGCTATTTTAAAAATATCGGTTGTGAGGTTGCGGGTTACGATAAAACAGAAACTATTTTAACCAAAGAATTAATTGCGGAAGAAATTCCAGTGACTTATTTTGATGATAGTTCTTTACTGCCGGAAACATTTTTAGTTCATGATCCAAGCACCCTAATTATATATACGCCTGCTATTCC
The DNA here is from genome assembly GCA_903951325.1 of uncultured bacterium. Classification (GTDB taxonomy): domain Bacteria; phylum Bacteroidota; class Bacteroidia; order Sphingobacteriales; family Sphingobacteriaceae; genus CAIKLP01. The sequence goes on along the minus strand of CAJBBN010000141.1, from coordinate 8,424 downwards.
ACAAGACAGCGAAATCTTGAATTATTTTATAGAGCAAGATTTTATGTTGAGGAAAAGAGCGCAGGTATTGGGTATCATCTCAGAAAGTTCCTTTACCATTGGCGTAGCAGGTACGCATGGTAAAACAACCACCTCTACTATTATTGCACATTTACTTAAACATTCGGGTTATGATTGCTCGGCATTTTTAGGCGGCATCTCTACCAATTATCAAAGCAATATTTTATTTGGAAAAAATAATGTGATGGTAGTAGAAGCCGATGAATTTGATCGTTCTTTTTTAACATTACATCCAGACATTGCCATTGTTACTTCGATGGATGCCGATCACCTAGATATTTACGGTGATAAAAATCATATCGAAGAATCTTTTAGATTGTATGCAAGTCAAGTAAAAAGAGGAGGTAAATTAATTTTCAAATACAATTTGCCCATTCAAAAAGAGGGCATTACTTACGGTGTAAATTCAACAAGCGCAGATTATACTGCACACAATATTAGAATTCAAAACGGTAAATATATTTTTGATTTTAAAAACGGTGCGCTCGAATACAAAGATATGTGCTTAGGCTTAGCGGGTTTACATAATGTAGAGAACGCAACGGCTGCCATTATTGTGGGTATGTTATTGCAAATACCGGAAGAAAAGATTAGAGCCGCATTGGCATCCTTTACAGGTGTTAAAAGAAGATTTGAATACATCGTGCAAAACGAAAAGATGGTTTACATCGACGACTATGCACATCACCCCGAAGAATTAAGAGCTTGTATTAATTCCGTAAGGCAAATGTATCCAGGAAAAAAATTAACTGTTATTTTTCAGCCACATTTATTTTCGAGAACAAAAGACTTCGCACAAGAATTTTCAGAAGTGTTGAGTTTAGCAGATCAATTAATTGTTATGGACATTTATCCGGCAAGAGAATTGCCAATAGAAGGTGTCGACGCAAATTTAATTTTAAATCAAGTGAGTATTGCTAATAAACAAACTGCATCAAAAGAAAACTTGATGGAGAAATTAGCAATTATGGATATTGAATTATTGTTGACAGTTGGAGCAGGAGATATAGATACGATGGTTAAACCTATTCAAGAATTAGTAGGCTAATGAAAAATATTCCTTGGACAAAAATTGGCATTACGCTTTTGTGGGTACTAGGAATAGCTACTATTGGAATTTCTTTGGCCTTCACGGAAATTAAACAGCAAGATCTTAAGTGTAAGAAAATTACGATCAATGTAAATAAATCGGATGAAAATTATTTCATCAACAAACAAGATATTTCGGCAATCATACAATTTGGTGGCGATTCTTTACTGAATAAATATGTCAACAAGATTAATGTGAAGCGCCTCGAAAAATTAATTGAAGCAAATAAATACATTTCTAAAGCAGAAGTATTTATTGATTTAAATGGTGAACTATTTGTGAATGTGCAACAACGCAAACCATTGCTTCGCATTTTTACTGCAGATCAGCATAGTTTTTATTTAGATGAAAATGGATTAAAAATGCCATTGTCTCCTAACTATTCAGCTAAGGTTTTATCTGCAAATGGTAATATCGAAGAAATATACGGCGGCATTTATGATTCTGTAAAGAATCCATTATTGAATGATTTATTTGAGTTAACCAAATTTATTAAAGCGAATGAGTTTTGGGATGCACAAATTGAACAAATATTTATTGAAGAAAACAAAGACATTACCTTAATCCCAAGAGTGGGGAATCAAAAAATTCTTTTCGGATCGATAGAAAATAGGGATGAAAAATTTGAAAAGTTATTTTTATTCTACACCAAGGCTATGCCAAAGGTAGGATGGGATACATACAGTATTATTAATTTAAAATTTAAAAATCAAATTGTAGCAACAAAATCTGGGATGGGCATTGTTTTACCGAAGCCAATACTAGACACGGTTGTAGCAACAGATAGATTAGATACAACACTTACAGTATTATAATATTTATTGAATAGCATATGGAAAACAACGAGATCGTAGTAGGATTAGACATTGGGACTACTAAAATTTGTGCCATTGTAGGCATGAGAACGGAGCATGGTAAAATTGAAATCCTAGGAATGGGAAAAGCAGAATCTGCTGGGGTTTCAAGAGGTGTTGTTACTAATATTGAAAAAACAATTAAAGGAATTCAACAAGCAATTGAAGAAGCAAGTGTTCAATCGAATTGCGAAATTTCTGAAGTAGTAGTTGGTATTGCAGGGCAACACATTAAAAGTTTGCAACACCGTGGTATCATTACCAGAAACTCTACAGAAGACGAAATATCTAGGGTAGATGTTGATTTATTAATCAAAGATATGTATCGTTTGGCAATGCCTCCTGGAGAGCAAATTATTCATGTAATTCCGCAAGAATTTACGGTAGATAACGAGCAAGGTGTGTTAGATCCAATTGGAATGTCTGGTGTTCGTTTAGAAGCTAATTTTCATGTAATCACTGCACAAATTACCGCAGCAAACAATATTCTTAAATGTGTTTCTAAAGCTAGCTTAGATACCACTACTTTAATGTTAGAGCCATTGGCATCTGCAGAAGCCGTATTAGGAGAAGAAGAAAAAGAAGCAGGTGTTGTATTAATAGATATAGGTGGTGGTACAACCGATATTGCTATTTTCTACGAAGGAATTATTAGACATACTGCCGTTATTCCTTTTGGTGGAAATGCAGTAACAGAAGATATCAGAGAAGGATGTTCTGTGATGAAAAATACAGCAGAAGCATTGAAAATAAAATTTGGATCGGCATTAGCAGACGAAAACAAAGAAGAAGAAATTATTTCTATTCAAGGATTAAGAGGAAGAGAACCGAAAGAAGTTTCTGTTAAAAATTTAGCCTTGGTTATTCAAGCTAGAATGGAAGAAATTTTAGAACAAGTAAAATACGAAATTCAATCTTCTGGATACGAGAAAAAAATTAGAGCAGGTGCAGGAATTGTGATCACTGGTGGTGGTGCGCAATTAAAACACATTACCCAATTAGTAGAATACGTTACGGGTATTGATTCTAGAGTGGGCTATCCAAATGAGCATTTAGCAAAAACAAATACAGATGCTATTAAGAGCCCAATGTACTCAACCAGTATAGGTTTGGTGATTAAAGGATTACAAGATATTGAGTTGAAAAACGTAAAAGCACCTTTGCCAAATGCATTGGGTAAAGTAGTGCCTAAAGAGGATTTGGTTAATAGAGAAATTAATCAAAGAGGCGGATTTTTAAATGCCATCAAAACAAATATTGCAAATGTTTTGATGCCAAATGATGATAAAGATTTCTTATAATAAAAAATAATTAAAAAGAATTTACAACATAAAACATAACGATATGATATTTGAAATGCTGAAAGACAAATCATCAATTATAAAAGTAATTGGTGTTGGCGGTGGCGGTGGTAATGCGGTAAACCATATGTATAAGCAAGGCATTGCAGGGGTAGACTTTATTATTTGTAATACCGATTCGCAAGCATTAGAATCAAGTCCGATACCAAACAAAGTTCAGTTAGGATCTAGCTTAACCGAAGGTCGTGGTGCGGGTTCTATGCCTGTAGTGGGTATGAACTCTGCTATAGAATCTATCGACGATGTAAAAGACTTATTAGGTTCAAATACTAAAATGGTTTTTATTACGGCTGGAATGGGCGGTGGTACTGGAACAGGCGCAAGTCCAATTATTTGTCAAGCGGCAAAAGAACTTGGTATATTAACGGTGGGTATTGTAACTACACCATTTAATTTTGAAGGTAAACGCAGAAAGCAACAAGCCGACGAAGGTTTGGCTGCATTGAAAGAGCATGTAGATACTTTATTGGTTATCTCTAACGATAAATTACGTCAGATGTATGGCAACTTAACTTTGTCGAGTGCATTTGCAGAAGCAGATAATATTTTAGCAACGGCTGCAAAAGGTATTGCAGAAATTATTACCGTACCTGGATATATCAACGTTGATTTTGAAGATGTGAAAACAGTGATGCAAAATAGCGGTGTAGCTATTATGGGTTCTGCTTCTTCGGAAGGCGAAGGTAGAGCATATAAAGCAGTTCAAGCGGCATTAAATTCTCCATTATTAAATGATAATGATATTGAAGGTGCGCGTTATATCTTATTAAATATTACTTCGGGTTCGCAAGAAGTATTGATGGATGAAGTGTCAGAAATTACGGATTACATTCAAAATCAAGCGGGATTAACTGCAGATATTATTTGGGGAAATTGTCATGACGAATCTTTAGGAAATAAAATTTCTGTTACACTTATTGCAACAGGATTTCAAACTAAAACAAATCGCATCGAAAAAATGGGTTCTGTAATCGAAAGAACAGTGCCTTTAACCATCAATAATCAATCAGATATTGTAGAAATGGTTGCCGTTCCAAGTCCACTAGCAGCGCCTATTTCGCCGGTAATGGAAGCACCAGTTATGGAAGCTCCTGTTTATGAAGCGCCGGTAATGGAAACTCCAGTTGCCCCAGTTTATGAGGCACCAGTTTTCGAAACTCCAGTTGCGCCAGTATTTGCAATGGAAGTAGAAACTTTTGAAGAAGTGGCAGCAACTTCTGTAATCGAAACACCAACAATGGATTTTCCAGATTTCGAAACATACGCGATGGAAGAAGAGATAGAAGAAGAAGCAATCGCAGCAGAAGAAGAAGTGCAAATGCCAAGTTTTGAATTCAATTATCCTGAAGATGAAGAAGAGGATGAATTAGAAGAAATAAGCGATGATTTTGCAAAAGAAGAATTAGAAGAAATGGAAATGGAAAGCCAAGCGGCACCATCTTTTAGCTTCGAAATGCCTGTTGCCACTAGTAAATTGATACTAGACGAATCTGATTTATCTTCAACAAATTCTTACCAAGAAGAAGAAGTTGCACCAGCTATTTCATTCACTGCACCAGAAGAACCTGTAATGGTTTTAAAGAATCGTATGTTGAATGAAGATGAAAGAGTCAATGCACCAATGCAATTTCAAGCACCATCGCAACCAAAACAAGTTAACTTATTTGATTTTGTTCCAGAGGTTACTAATCATCAAGTAACAGAAGAAATCGATGCAGAACCTTTCAGATTATTAAACAAAGAGGAATTAGAATTTACTGTTATTAATAAAACACCACAACCATCTGCCGAAGAACAAATGTTAGCAGAGCAAGATCGCAGAAACAAAGATCGTATCGCTAGGTTGAAAGAATTAAGCATGAAATTGCGTACGCCAAGTGGCATTCACGATTTAGAAACAGAGCCTGCTTATTTAAGAAAAAAACAAGCTCTTGATGCCGCGCCTCATTCTTCCGAATCACAAGTATCAAGGTATACTTTAGGAGAAGAAAACGGAGAGCCACAAATAAAAGCCAATAATTCATTTCTACACGATAACGTAGATTAACATTCAAGATAGCCGTAAGTGTCATTCTCGAAAGAGGGTGGCACTTTTTTTGTTTAAAAGCATTTTTTTTGGTAAACTTGCTTAACATTAATTTAATAATATGATTACTGATTTATTTGATAAACTCGCTAACAAAGGCCCTCTTGGGCAACATCAAAAAATGGCTCATGGTTATTTTGCCTTTCCAAAATTAGAAGGAGAAATAAGCAACCGAATGATTTTTCGTGGGAAAGAACAATTGGTATGGAGTTTAAATAATTATTTAGGATTAGCAAATCATCCCGAAGTTAGAAAAGCAGATGCAGCAGGTGCAGCGCAATATGGTTTAGCATTACCAATGGGTGCGCGTATGATGTCTGGAAATTCTAATTTACACGAACAATTAGAAAGAGAATTAGCTGCTTTTGTAAAGCGCGAAGATGCATTTTTATTAAACTATGGATATCAAGGAATGGTATCTATTGTAGATTCATTAGTGAATCGTCATGATGTGATTGTATACGACGCCGAAGCACATGCTTGTATTATAGATGGTGTTCGTTTGCATCAAGGTAAGCGCTTTGTCTATACCCACAACGATATGGCGAGTTTAGAAAAACAATTAGAACATGCTAAAAAATTAGTAGAAGGTACACAAGGCGGAATTTTAGTGATTACCGAAGGCGTTTTTGGAATGTCTGGTGTACAAGGAAATTTAAAAGGCGTTGTCGCTTTAAAAGAAAAATATAATTTCCGTTTATTAGTAGACGATGCACATGGTTTTGGTACCATGGGACCAACAGGTGCAGGTACCGACGAAGAACAAAATGTTCAAGCGCAAGTAGATGTTTATTTTGGAACATTTGCAAAATCGATGGCGGGTATTGGTGCCTTTGTTGCAGCTTCAGAAAATGTAATTGATTTCTTAAGATACAACATGCGTTCGCAAACTTTTGCTAAAACAATTCCAATGCCCATGGTTGTTGGATTGTTAAAAAGGTTGGAATTATTGAAAACGCAACCCGAATTGAAAGATAATTTATGGAAAATTGTGAGGGCTTTACAGTCTGGATTAAGAGAAAGAGGCTTTAATATTGGCCATACCAATTCGCCTGTAACCCCAGTTATGATGTCTGGAACCTTAATGGAAGCTACCAATATTGTGATGGATTTGAGAGAGAATTATGGCATATTTTGCTCTATTGTAACCTACCCTGTAGTACCTAAAGGCGTGATAATGTTGAGGTTAATACCTTCGGCGGTGCATACTTTGGCAGATGTAGAAGAGACCCTAAATGCCTATTCGCAGATAGCTGAAAAGCTAAAAGCGGGCCATTATGAGTCTAAAGAGCCTATGGCAATTAAATAATAATTCAAATAGGCTTTGTTATTTGTTAAAAAGCCTTTATATTAGTAAAAGACAAAACAATTATTGTAGAACCAAAAATTTAAAAAGGAGTTTTCCACATGAAAAGATTCAATGACTTTAAGAAAATGGTAGCTGACCTAGAAGGCGATGCTGACAAATTTTACAACAAAGGTAACAGTGCGGCAGGTACGCGTGTTAGAAAAGGTATGCAAGATCTTAAAAACTTAGCTCAAGCTATTCGTTTAGAAGTTCAAGAAAGAAAAAACAGCGAAGCTAAATAAGCCTAACTTAATTTCTATAAAAAAATCCTACTTAAATCAAGTAGGATTTTTTTTGCTTATAATTTTAAGGAATTATAAAGATTTTATTTCGAGGTGTTTTGATTGAATGGCTTGGCCATAAAACACCGTTGCGTGTTGATTGAAATTTTCGACATCGTCTGTGGTGTAAAATTCGATGTGTGTATTTTTTACACAACGTGAGTTTATTTCTGGATGCCTATTTAAATAGTCTACAAGGCTCTCTGCCACGATAGGTCCTTGCGGTAATATGTTGATATGCTTTGGTGTAAGTTCTCTAATAATAGGCATTAACAAAGGGTAATGCGTGCATGCCAATAAGATGGTATCTATCTGATCAGATTTTTTTAATAAAGCTTGAATATCTTGCTGAATAAAATATTTTGCACCTTCATTTAAATAAGTATTGTTTTCAATGAGTGGCACCCACATTGGACAGGCTTGTTGATATACATCAATATGTGGGTGAAAGCGATTGATTTCTAAAACATAAGATTCGGAAGCAATGGTTCCATTGGTTCCTAAAATACCAACGCAATTTGTTTTTGTATAGTTTGCAATTATTTCGGCAGTAGGTCTTATAATACCCAATACGCGTTTGTCTGGAAATAATTTTGGTAAATCTTTTTGTTGAATGGTTCGAAGGGCTCTTGCAGATGAAGTATTACATGCAATAATTACCAAAGGACAGCCCATTTCAAATAATTGGCTAATACATGCCAGGGTATATTGATAAATAGTTTCAAAAGATCGGGTGCCATAAGGCGCGCGCGCATTATCTCCTAAATAGATAAAATCGTATTGTGGTAATTTGGCCGTAATTTCTTTTAAAACGGTTAAACCACCATAACCCGAATCAAATACCCCTATTGGACCTGTCATTTTTTGCTTTATTAATATTTGGCTATGGCCTCTTTTATCTTTTTATAAACCGAATCGTTTACATTGGCAAGCGGTAAACGCACATAATCTTCGCAAATACCTTTCATTTTTAAAGCGGCTTTAATTCCACCTGGGCTGCCATCAACAAATAACAAATTAATAATATCTGTTAATTTGAAATGAATCTTTCTGGCTTTTTCAAAATCGCCTTTAAGCGCAAGGCGAACCATTTGCGCATAATCTTTAGGCCAAGCATTGGCTACAACAGAAATTACGCCATTGGCACCTAAAGCAATAAGGGGTAGGGTTAGGGCATCGTCGCCAGAAATAACCATAAACTCTTTGGGCTTATGTTTAAGAATGCTCATAATTTGGTCCATATTACCCGAGGCCTCTTTACTGCCCGCAATATTTTTTTCTTTTGCTAAACGCAAAGTAGTTTCGACAATCATGTTTGTACCTGTTCTGCCCGGTACATTATAT
>CAJBBN010000140.1 GCA_903951325.1 uncultured bacterium | reverse complement strand
TGCTTTAGCCGCAAAAAGTGAGAGCTACGAAATATGTTTTGTGCCCGATAACGATTACCGTGCTTTTTTAAATAACAAGGTTCCTGGATTGGCGCAACAAGTAGCGGGTGGCAATTTTGTTTTACAAGACGGAACCGTTTTAGGTCAACACAAAGGTTATCCATTTTATACAGTTGGTCAACGCAAAGGGTTAGAAATTGCTTTAGGTGAACCAATGTTTGTACTTGATATTCAGCCTGATAAAAACGAAGTTGTATTGGGTAAAATTGGCGAACTCGAAAAACAAGAAGCCATTGTGAGGGGATTTAATTTAGTTAAATATGAAAACATTTTAACACCAATTGATAGTTTAACTAAAATAAGATACAAAGATAAAGGCACTTTAAGTAGCATTGTGCAAGAGGCAGATTACATGAAAGTTGACTTTTATTCGCCTGTTTCGGGTTTAGCACCTGGGCAATCGGCGGTATTTTACGAAGGCAACGATTTAATTGGAGGTGGTATTATTTCAAAACAATAAATCATGAAGAAATTTCCATTAAATAAATACCTATTGGCTTTTACACTATTGCTTTCGTTTACGACTGCTTTAGCACAAGATCGTTATATCATTTTTTTAAAAGACAAAGCAAATAGTCCTTTTAGCATCAATAACCCTAGCGAATATTTATCTGCTAGAGCCATTGCCAGAAGAACGCGCATGAATATTCCTATTGATTCTTTAGATATTCCTGTTAATCCAGCATATGTTACGGCCATTAAAAATACGGGCGCCATAGTGTTGAATAAATCTAAATGGTTAAATACTATTACCATTCAAGCCGACACGGCCCAAGCCATTGCTATTGGTAACCTATCTTATGTAAAGAGATATAAAAAAGTATTTGGCACCAATGTTCATAAAACCAGCATCAATAAATTTCCTGAAGAAAACATTGTTAATCCTTCCAACAGAATTGATTCTTCTAAATACGGCAATGCTTGGAATCAAACAAAAATGCTCAATGCAGACTTCTTGCATCAAAGTGGATTAACTGGTTCTACCATGCAAATTGCCATCATTGATGCAGGTTTCAGAAATACAAATACGCATACTGCTTTCGATTCTTTGCGCTTAAAAAATCAAATTATAGGCACTTGGAATTTTACCGATAATACTTCTTTTGTTTACGATTACAGTAACCATGGTACGAGTGTGCTTTCTTGTATTGGCGCGAATGTGCCCGATACCATGATAGGCATGGCTCCCGATGCAAAATTTTATTTATTAAAAACAGAAGAAGAAGCCACCGAATATATTGTGGAAGAATACAATTGGGCTGCAGCAGCCGAATATGCAGATAGCGCTGGCGCTGATATTATTAACTCTTCTTTAGGATACACCGAATACGATGCGGCTTCGCAAAGCTATACCTACGCAGACATGAATGGAAGCACCGCCCCTGTTACCATTGCAGCAGATCTTGCAGTAGATAAAGGAGTTTTAGTAATTAACAGTGCGGGCAATTCTGGAGGTGGTGCATGGTTTTATATTGGTGCTCCTGCCGATGGTAAAAATGTACTTTCGGTTGGTGCGGTAGATCCATCCAAAATCATTGCAGGATTTTCTAGTAATGGCCCAACAGCAGATGGCAGAACAAAGCCCGATGTAGTAGCGCAGGGTGGTCCAGCTTGGATTGCAAAAGTAAACACAGGTGGTTTTGGCTTTGGAAGTGGCACTTCGTTTTCTGGACCTATCATCGCTGGTTTTAGTGCTTGTGCTTTTGAATTATATAAAATTCAATATCCTGGAGCAAACCCTTTACAATTTAAAGCTTGGATGAAAGAGCATGCAGATAATAGCTTAAATCCAAATAATCAATATGGTTGGGGATTACCCAATGGCAGAAAATTATTTGATGTTTTAGGAATTAATTTATCGAAAAATAAAATTTCTTTATACCCAAACCCAGTTAATGATTATTGTCAATTCAATTTAGTAAACATACAAAACGCCGAAATAGCTATTTATAGTAGCGCTGGGGCCTTCATACAAAAAGAAAAATTAGCGTCTGAAAATGGATGTTTTAGGTTTTCAACCGCAAACATTAATCCTGGCTTATACGTTATTAAAATACAAACCGAAGCTTCGGTGTACAGCATGACTTTCCTTAAAACCAATAGTGAAAAATAAATTCATCCTCTTAATCTTATTATTAGCAAGCCCTGCTATATTATTTGCACAACAAAAATTCAGCATCAGCGGCTATGTAAAAGACGCTTTCTCTGGCGAAACTTTAATTGGCAGCACTGTTGTTATTAAAGAATTAGGGAAAGGCGTGAATACCAATGAATATGGCTTTTACTCCATTTCTTTACCCGCTGGAAAATACCAAATTGTGGCCAGTTATTTAGGTTTTAAACCTATTTCGGATACCATCAATTTAAACAAAAACATCAAAAGAAATTTCTTCTTAAAAAGCAATTCGATTGTAAGCAAAGAAGCCATTGTGCTTGCCGAAAAAGCAGAAAATAATTTCAAGAGCACCCAAATGGGAACCCAAACTTTGCAAATGGAGAAAGTAAAAACTTTACCCGTAATATTAGGCGAAGTTGATATCTTAAAAACCTTGCAATTGCTACCTGGCGTTCAATCATCGGGCGAAGGCAATAGCGGATTTTATGTAAGAGGTGGCGGCCCTGATCAAAATTTAGTATTGTTAGACGAGGCTACCGTTTATAATTCTGGTCATTTATTTGGATTCTTTTCGGTTTTTAATTCGGATGCCATTAATAGCGTAACCCTTATTAAAGGAGGCATGCCTGCCGAATATGGCGGTAGGTTATCATCTGTTGTAAACGTAAACATGAAAGAAGGCAATAACCAAACTTACCATGCAACCGGTGGCGTTGGATTAATTGCTTCGCGTTTAACACTCGAAGGTCCTATACAAAAAGGAAAAAGTTCTTTTATGCTTGCAGCTAGAAGAACTTATATCGATGCACTGATCAAACCCTTTGTGAGCAGTACTTCTACCCTATCTAGCTCTGGATATTATTTCTACGATTTAAACCTGAAATTAAATTACCAGTTTTCGGATAAAGACCGTGTATTTTTTAGCGGCTATTTTGGTAAAGATCAATTTGTATTTCAGGGAGAAAGATTTGGTATTAAATTTCCATGGGGAAACTCTACCACCACTATGCGTTGGAATCACTTGTTTAACGAAAAATTATTCATGAATACCACCGCTTTATTCAGCGATTATATTTTTAAAATTGGTGCCTCCCAAAGCAATTTTAATTTCGAATTATTTTCGGGTGTGAGAGATTATTCAACCAAAGTTGATTTTGATTATTTCCCGAATATCCGCAACCAAGTTAAGTTTGGTGGCGTATATACCTTTCATACTTTTACGCCTACCACCGCAACTGGCACCATTGGCGAGACAAGTATTAGTCCAGAAAAAATTAATAGACAATACGCTAACGAAGCAGCTGCTTATGTTTCAAATGATTTTGATTTAACAGAAAAAATAAAAATTAACGCAGGTTTACGCTATGCTTATTTCCAACAAATTGGTCCATACGATCGTTATGTTCAAAATGATGTGGGTACTGTTGTAGATACCATTTCTTATACTTCTGGTCAAAATATTAAAGCTTATCATCGTTTAGAACCTCGTTTTTCTATTCGTTTTCAAACGAGTAAATCGGCTTCTATTAAAGCTGCCTATACCGTTACCAATCAATTTGTAAATTTGGCTTCCTTGAGCGGAAGTACACTGCCTACAGACCTTTGGGTGCCTGCCTCATCTGTAGTTAAACCACAATTTTGTACGCAATATTCTATTGGTTATTTCAGAAATTTCAAAGACGATCAATTCGAAACATCGGTTGAATTATACTACAAAGACCTTCGTAATTTAATTGAATTTAAAGAAAATACCACCGGCAGATTAAGTGCTAACATCGAAAACGATTTCACTTTTGGATTGGGTCGTTCTTATGGTGCCGAATTTTTTGTTAAAAAATCGGTAGGCAAATTCAATGGTTGGGTTGGTTATACCCATTCTTATGCACAAAGAACATTTGCCGATTTAAATCAAGGAAAAACTTTTTTTGCGAGATACGATCGCAGACATGATGGATCTGTTGTTATGTCATATACGCATAATCCAAAATGGACATTTGGCGCGGTGTTTGTTTATGGATCTGGCGCAGCATTTAATTTACCAACCAGCTTGGTATTCTTTAGCAATGGCACGCAGGGCTTATATTTCGAGCCAGATTACCGAAACAAATATCGTTTAAGTCCTTACCATCGCTTAGATCTTTCGGCTACTTATACCGCAAAAAAAACAGATAAATACGAGTCCACTTGGAACTTTAGTATATACAATGTTTATAATAATTTAAATCAATACATTGTTTATTTAGATATCCAAGGTGATGTATTAAACCAAGGATTAAAAGTGCAACCAAAACAAATTACGGTTTTTCCTTTTATACCATCAGTCACTTGGAATTTTAAATTTTAAGACCATGAAGCAAAAATTTTTATTCAGTCTAATCGCATCAATATTTATTTTACAATCATGTGAAAAAGATATTAATATTGATTTTCCAATTGCCCCAAGTCCTTACGTAATTGAGGGTTATATCGAAAATGGTCAAGGTCCATTTGTAACCGTATCTAGGGGAATTTCTTTTATCAACGAAATTTCTAATGATGATTTTTTAAACTTATTTGTAGACAACGCTAAAATAAGTTTAACCGTGAATAACGATACCACTGCCATCGAATTAAAAATGGTTAAAATTGGCAATGCCTCTTTTTATATTGATACCACAAATTTAATTGGTGTAATTGGCAATACTTACCATATCAAAGTTGCGGTAGATGGCCAGGTATTTACATCAAGCACACAAATTTTAGCACCAGCACCATTAGATAGTATTGTAGTAGAGCCAGCGCCTATAACAAGAGCAGATACCGATAGTCTAGTGCAATTAACAGCCTATTTTACCGAACCAAACCCTTTAGGAAATTACTATCGTTTGCTTTCAAAGAAAAACAACGACCCATTATTTGATGTAGCTTTTAATTCTATTTATGATGATGCCATCATAAATGGTAAGGCCATTCAATTTACCATTGCTGGTGGAAAATCGCAATTTCAAAATAATGATACTGCCAATTTTAGACAATATGGTTATTTTAAAAAAGGAGATAAAGTATTGGTAAAATGGGCCAGTATCGATAAAGCCCAATACGATTTTTGGAAAACTTTCGAAGCGCAAAGTAGTAGTTTTGGCAATCCGTTCTCCCCTACGGTAATTGTAAAAAGCACTTTCAAAGGTGCTGGATGTTTAGGTGTTTGGGCTGGTTATGGATGCACCATCGACACGATTATTATCCCCAAAGATTAGGTAAATATCCACATCAAATAAATCAATCGTTTTTTTAATTAAATTTGATTTTTCGACAAATAAAATGGAAAACACAGAACACTTACATTGCTTAATTATAGGCTCGGGCCCTGCAGGATATTCTGCTGCTATTTATGCAGCCAGAGCAGACCTTAAACCAGTGATGATTACTGGCATGCAGCCCGGTGGTCAATTAACAACCACAACAGAAGTAGAAAACTATCCTGGTTATCCGAATGGTACACAAGGCCCCGAGATGATGGAAGATTTTCGTAAGCAAGCGGAAAGATTAGGAACCGAAATTCGTTTTGGATATGTTACCTCCGTAGATTTTAGCGCTAAGCCGCATAAGGTGGTCGTAGACGAAAGCAAAACCATAACTGCCGATTCTGTTATCATAGCAACGGGCGCTTCGGCAAAATGGCTAGGATTGCCTTCGGAAGAAAAATATAATGGATTTGGCGTTTCTGCTTGTGCCGTATGCGATGGATTCTTTTTTAAAGGTCAAGATGTAGCCATTGTTGGCGCTGGCGATACCGCAGCAGAAGAAGCTACTTATTTAGCTAAACTGTGTAATAAAGTGTATATGATTGTTCGTCGTGACGAATTTAGAGCTTCAAAAGCCATGGTTCACCGTGTATTAAATACACCAAATATTGAAATCATTTATAATTCTGAAACCAAAGAAATTATGGGTGATGGAAAAACAGTAAATGGCGTAAAAATTAGTAATAAAAATACGCAAGAAGAACGCATCTTAGACATTACAGGATTTTTTGTTGCTATTGGTCATACGCCTAACACCGCTGTTTTTAAAGACAGTCTTGATTTAGACGAATCGGGTTATATTTTAACTATACCTGGAAGCACCAGAACTAAAGTAGCAGGTGTTTTTGCAGCTGGAGACGTACAAGATAAAATTTATAGACAAGCCGTAACATCGGCTGGATCTGGCTGTATGGCTGCATTAGATGCCGAAAGGTATTTAGCTGCCGCAAATGACATTTCCTAATAAGCAAAAAAAATCATTAAAAAAACACGCATCGTTTGATGCGTGTTTTTTTTATTTCTTAGCGTAGAGTGCTTCTCTTTGCTGCTTAACTCTTTCGTCTGTAATATATTCATCGTAAGACATCGATTTGTCAATGAATCCATGTGGAGTAATTTCAATAATTCTATTGGCAACTGTTTGCACAAATTCGTGGTCATGAGAAGTAAACAAGAGCGTGCCTTTAAAGTCTTTTAAGGAATTATTAAAAGCCGTAATCGACTCTAGATCCAAGTGATTGGTTGGTTCGTCTAACAATAACACATTGCCATTCATCATCATCATTCTAGATAACATACAACGCACTTTTTCTCCTCCAGACAACACATTACATTTTTTGAAAGTTTCTTCGCCAGAGAATAACATTTTTCCTAAAAATCCACGAATATAAGTTTCGTCCTTTTCTTCAGAATATTGACGCAACCAATCAATTAAATTTAAATCAACTTTAAAAAACTCGTGATTATGTCCTGGCAAATAAGAAGGTGTAATGGTTATCCCCCATTTAATTTCTCCTGAAGAAGGCTTTGCATTTCCTGCTAATAACTCAAAAAAGGCAGTAGATGCCACCGAATCCTTAGATAAAATAGCGACCTTATCTCCTTTTGATAAACTAAAATTCAAATCTGAAAATAATTTATTTCCTTCTTCGGTATAATGATTTAAATTTTCTACTGTTAATATTTGATCACCTGCTTCTCTTTCTTGTTTGAAAATAATAGCCGGATATTTTCTAGTAGATGGTTTAATTTCATCTACATTTAATTTTTCTAATAATTTTTTTCTAGAAGTGGCTTGTTTAGATTTAGAAGCATTGGCACTAAAACGTTCAATAAATTCTTGTAATTCTTTACGCTTATCTTCTGTCTTTTTATTTTGATCGGAACGTTGACGCAAAGCTAATTGCGAACTTTCGTACCAATAAGTATAGTTTCCTGTATATAGATTTAACTTACCAAAGTCAATGTCGGCAATATGTGTACACACTCCATCTAAAAAATGCCTATCGTGACTCACTACAATTACTGTATTTTGAAAATCAGCCAAAAAATCTTCTAACCAGGCAATCGTTTCCATGTCCAAATCGTTGGTAGGCTCATCGAGTAATAAAACATCGGGGTTACCAAATAAAGCTTGTGCTAATAATACCCTCACCTTTTCGTTACCCGCAAGCTCTTGCATTAATTTTGAATGGGTTTCTTCTTTAATACCTAATCCGCTTAATAAAGCTGCCGCATCAGATTCTAAATTCCATCCGTTCATTTCTGCAAATTGCCCTTCGAGTTCCGAAACGCGTTCGCCATCGGCATCGCTAAAATCTAGCTTTGCGTAAAGCGCTTCTTTTTCTTGCATGATTCCCCAGAGTTTTTGATGACCCATAATTACGGTTTGCAAAACAGAAACTTCGTCGAATTCGTAATGATTTTGTCTTAAAACGGCTATGCGCTCGCCTGGAGTAATGTTAACATGTCCTGTAGTAGAATCGATATCTCCCGAAAGTATTTTTAGAAAAGTAGATTTTCCAGCACCATTGGCGCCAATTACCCCATAGCAATTTCCAGGTGTAAATTTTACGTTTACTTCTTCGAAAAGTACGCGCTTACCATATTTCAGCGATAAATTAGCAACAGCAATCATAATCCTTTATTTTTTTGCAAAGCTAAGAAAAATGATTGGTTATTGATTATTTAAAACTGTAGATGCTTGACTGTTTGCCCATTATTAATAAGCTGTTCAAGCGATCGAATGCCAACGGCTAAGTGGTTTTTTACGAAATTTGCAGAGACCATGATGTCACTTTCGGAAGTCTTCACCCCTTCTGGAATCATCGGTTGATCGGATACGAGCAATAAGGCACCAGTAGGTATTTCATTATGGAATCCAGTAATAAAAATAGTTGCCGTTTCCATATCAATAGCCATGGCTCTCAATTTGATTAAATATTCTTTGAAAACTTCATCGTGCTCCCATATGCGACGGTTAGTGGTATACACTGTTCCTGTCCAATAATCTAATGCTAATTCTCTAATGGAAGTAGATATCGCTTTTTGTAATGCAAACGAAGGTAAGGCTGGAACTTCTGCTGGAAAATAATCGTTAGATGTACCTTCGCCTCTAATTGCGGCAATGGGTAAAACTAAATCGCCGATTTTATTTTTCTTTTTTAAGCCACCGCATTTACCTAAAAATAAAACTGCTTTTGGATTGATGGCACTCAATAAATCTACCACAGTGGCAGCCATTGCACTACCCATTCCAAAATTAATGATGGTGATACCGTTAGCAGAAACGCTTTGCATGGGTTTGCCTTCTCCCATAATAGGCACTTGGTACATTTCTGAAAACAACTGCAGGTATTGCGAAAAATTTGTCAGCAGAATATAAGGTGTAAAATCTTCTAAGGCTCTACCTGTATACCTAGGCAACCAATTCTCAACAATTTCTTCTTTTGTTTTCATAGGTATGTAAATAATTATTTATGCCACTTTCATTTTGGTAATTTCGGATTTATTGAACTTCTCTAAAGCGTAACCTAAATTTATATGCAATACTTTTATATTTTTTTCGGAAGGCATTTCAAACATCGCATCAATCATGATGGCTTCTAAAATGGAACGCAATCCCCTTGCACCTAATTTATAGGTCATGGCTTTTTCTACAACAAAATCTAAAACATCCGAATCGAAACTTAATTCAATTTGTTCGTATTCGAAAAGCTTTTGGTATTGTTTTACCAAAGAGTTTTTGGGCTCTGTTAAAATGGCACGAAGGGTGGTTTGATCAAGCGGGTTAAGGTGTGTGAGCACTGGTAATCGACCAATAAGTTCAGGAATTAATCCAAAACTTTTTAAATCTTGAGGGGTCACATATTTCAATAAATTTTCTTTATCAAATGCAATTTGATCTTTTTCTATAGCATAACCAATGGCTTGGGTTTGCATACGCCTTTCAATTTTTTTATCAATACCGTCGAAAGCACCACCACAAATAAATAAAATATTACTGGTGTTAATTGGAATCATTTTTTGGTCGGGGTGTTTTCTTCCACCTTGAGGCGGAACATTCACCATGGTACCTTCTAAAATTTTAAGTAAAGCTTGTTGAACACCTTCGCCAGAAACATCTCTGGTTATGGATGGATTGTCGCTTTTACGAGCCACTTTATCAATTTCATCGATATAGACAATTCCTCGCTCAGCTGCGGCCACGTTGTAATCTGCGGCTTGCAGTAATCGCGTTAAAATACTTTCTACATCTTCGCCCACATATCCAGCTTCTGTTAAAACAGTTGCATCAACAATACAAAATGGAACTTGCAAAGTTTTAGCAATGGTACGCGCCAATAATGTTTTACCAGTTCCAGTTTCGCCAATCATAATCATATTAGACTTTTCAATTTCTACCTCGTCGGCAGAAGATTTTTGAGCCAATCTTTTGTAATGATTATAAACAGCAACTGCTAATATTTTTTTAGCTTCATCTTGACCAATCACATATTGATCTAAATGTGTTTTAATATCTTTAGGCTTCGCTAATTTAATGCTGGCATTTAAATTCGCATTGTTTTTAGCGCTGGTTTCTTCTGTAATAATTGTACTCGCTTGTTGAATACACTTTTCACATATATGGGCATCTATGCCCGCAATCAACATCATAGATTCTTGTTTCCCAGAACCACAAAACGAACATTTTAAATCTTTTGATTGTTTTGCCATTATTTTGCTGGTTCGGTTGGAACACTTCCTAAAATTTCGTCGATCATACCAAATGCTTTGGCTTCGTGCGCAATCATCCAATAATCACGGTCCGAACATTCCCAAACTTTTTCGTAAGGTTGCTTTGAATGCTTTGCAATAATATCGTATAATTCTTTTTTTAATTTACCAATTTCTCTTGCGGTAATTTCAATGTCTGATGCTTGTCCTTCTGCACCGCCCATTGGTTGGTGAATCATCACTCTTGAATGTGTTAATGCAGCGCGTTTTCCTTCTGCACCAGCACATAATAATACAGCAGCCATAGAAGCAGCCATACCGGTACAAATCGTTGCTACCTCGGGTTGTATGTAATGCATGGTATCGTATATTCCTAAACCTGCATATACAGAACCTCCGGGAGAGTTGATGTAAATTTGAATATCTCTTTTTGCATCTGTTGATTGCAAAAACAATAATTGAGCTTGAATAATATTGGCCACACTATCATAAATAGCATCTCCTAAAAAAATAATTCTGTCCATCATTAATCTAGAGAATACATCCATTTGCGCAACATTTAATTGACGCTCTTCAATGATATAAGGTGTTACACTTCGTGGTGTTAACCTATTCTCCACTCTTGAAATAAAATTATCAACTTGAATACTGTTGATGCGATGGTGTTTTACTGCGTAGTTTCTGAATTCTTCTTTATTGATCATAATTAATATTTGCTAATTTTCTAGACTAATCTAGCTTATTTTTTAAAATTTAAAAGGGTAATTTTCAAAATTTAATTTATTTTGAAGAATTACCCTTTATAAAAAATTGATTTATTAAGAATTATCTTAATTCTAAAAATTTATTATAGTCGATTTCCTTGCTATCAAGGGTAATTACCGTTTTTAAGTGCTCAAATACCTTTTGGTTTCTAACCTCATCTAACAAACGAGAAGATTGCTCTCTGTTTTGTAAAAAGTTCATGGCATATTGCTCCAATTGTTCTTCGGTAAGTGGTTGAGGACTGTACATCTTAAATTGCGCATCAATTCTCTTTTTAGCCAAATCAACTACTTCTTGAGATTGAATTTCGATGGCATTATCTTTCATAATGCGATTCTCCATTAAGGTCCATTTTAAGTTTTTCGCAAAATCGTCGTATTGTTCGGCAATTTGCTCGTCGCTTAGTTTGTTTTCGTTGCTTACTTTTAACCAACGCTTTAAAAACTCATCTGGTAAGTTAATTTTAAATTTATCTACCCCATAAGCTACTAAATCTGTTTGCAATTTACGATCTGCGTTTTCTTGCATAATGCCAATTAATTCTTCTTTCATTTTTTCAATGAAAGCGGCTTCAGAATCTACCGCACCTGGGCCATAAATTTTATCAAAAAATTCTTGATTCATATCTGCTTCTTCCATTCTGTTGATGTTTTTCACTTTCAACTGGAAATTAGATTTTAAATCTTTTGCCATGTCTTCTTCTACATTTAATAAACGAGCAATTTGATGCGCATCGTTTTTATATGCTTTTTGAATATCAAAAACCGTTTGATCGTCTTTTTTTAATCCTACTAAAGACTTCTTTGTTTTAGCATCATCGATTAAGTCTAATCTGATAGAAGCGGTATTAACAATTCCACCTTCAAACACAGTACCATCGGGCGATAGCTGAGTTAATTCGCCATAAATAACATCCTCTTCAGTTACTACATCTGGATTAGACATTTTACCATAACTTCTGCGAATATTTTTTAATCTTGAAGCTAAAGTTTCTTCGTCGATACGTACTTTGTAGTGGGTAACTTTATCTTTTGCCGAAAAAGTATCTTTAATTTCTGGTGCCATTCCTAATTCAAAACTGAATTCGAATGATTCGTTATAATCCCATTTTGGTTGATACGAATCGTCTTCTTTAGGAAGTGGTTGACCCAATACTTCTAGTTTTTCATCGTTGATATAGTTGTTCAACGAATCGGATAATAAGTTATTAATCTCTTCAACTAATATACTTTTACCATATAATTTTTTAATGTGAGATGCTGGTACCATGCCTTTTCTAAAACCGGGCATATTCGCTTTTTTACTATGGCTTTTTATAGCAGCTTCCACCTTTGATTGGTAATCATCTGGACTTAATTTGATTTTTACAACTGCATTTAATGCATTTACTTTCTCTAATGTTATATTCATTTTTCTATCAATTTTATTATTAAATAAAAACCCGCCAAAGCAATTCGAGCTTAGGCGGGATAATGTGCGGAAGAAGGGACTCGAACCCCCACGCCGTGAAGCGCCAGATCCTAAGTCTGGTGCGGCTACCAATTACGCCACTTCCGCAAAGGATTTAAAGGAAGCAAAAGTACTAAAATTTGCTGATAAAAAAATTGTTTTTGCGGGTTTTATAGCCTTTTTTGCCTTAAGATTCCGGAAATACTTGCTTGAAATAAGCTACGCTTTGTAATAAGCGGCTACCATACCAGCTAAACATCTCCCCATCAACTACTTGAATGCTTGCGCTAGGCAGTAATTGTTGAAATGCGATTCGATGTTTTTCTTTAAATGGATATGGTTCGGAAGACAATAAAATGATACTTGGATTAATTTGCTCTATTTCTGATAAGGTAATATTTGGGTATCTGTTAGGATTTGGCAATGCACTCGCTGCATTTTCTAGTCCTATGCGCTCGAGTAAATCGTTGATAAATGTTTGTTTGCCCGCCAACATATAGGGGTCTTTCCATATTAAATACAATACCTTTTTCGGATCTATCGCTTGATTGAAGGCAGCAAAATCATTGGTAATTTTAACGCATATTTTTGCTCCTTCAGTTGATTTTTTAAATAAATCTGCCAGCTTTTGCATCATCTCCAACGCCGTTGTTAAATTAGAAATATCACTCATCCAAACCGGAAAATCTTTTTGTAAGGTTTCAATTTGTGATTGCTCATTTTCTTCTTTATTGCCAATAATAATATCAGGTTTTAAAGATTGAATAAGCGCAAGGTTGAGTGTTTTGGTACCTCCTATGATGCTTGCATTTTGTTTAATATTGCTAGGATGAATACAGAATTTTGTACATCCAACAATTTGATCTTGCAGCCCAATGTCGCACAGGTATTCTGTTTGAGAGGGAACCAAAGAAATAATTCGCTTTGGAATAATCGGAAAGTCGAAGACATTTCCCATTTGATCTACCTGCAACATTCTTTTTTATTTATTTAGAGAGTTGCATGGTGTTACCGTCCCAGGTATGCATACTGATTAAGGTATTTGGATATTCTTTTTGGAAAACATAGGTGTTTTCTTTCTGCTTGTCGAGCATTACTTGTACCGTCCAAGTTTTTGCATCAGAGGCCGAAACACTAACAACAGCATGGTATACACGCAAATCACCAACAACCGGGCTTGCTTGATTTTCTAAAATATCCATCTTTACTTTCAAAGTATCACTAAATAAAAGCGCGCGTAAAGAGTAAGGTAATTGATCCGCTACTAAGACGTCTTTAGGAAGCACCTTCTTTCCTATTCCTTCATAATCAATATAAGAATCGTAATTCAATGTTAATATACTTTTGGTATTAAACATCGATTTACTGCAATTTCCATTTTCAGAAATACCATTATAATTATACTTATGCAAAACCAATGCATTGCTATTTAAAAAATACTGATGCACAGCATACATAGGCATCCTAGGATTTGTAGTTGCGATTTGTTTCGTAGTATATTTAACAACTTCGTATAAATCTGGACGCGCTGTATTTTTAGCTTTTACATTGAATTGATCGTTAAATTGTTCTTTATTTAACTGAACAATCAATTGATATGTTACTTGATCTTTATTTAAAATTGAAGAACATTCATAAATATGTTCATCGATTTGATTGTTTTTCCAATAAGCATGATTAGCCCAATTAACATTGAATTTACTATGGGTTTCGTTGAAGTAAATTTGGCGTTGGTCAAATTCTTTTTTTGTTTTACTTTTTGCAAATTGAATGGAAAACCACACGGCAAATAATATGGCAACAATAGATAAAATAGATACTACTCGGAGTACTTTATCTAAAGAAGATTTGGCTTTATCGATATTCATAGGGCGAAAATAGCTGATTTTGATAGATTTTTCATAAATATCTAAAAAAAAGCCTCTGAAAATTCAGAGGCTTTTTTTGTACCCAGCGCCGGAGTCGAACCGGCACGGTTTCCCACAGGTGTTTGAGACCAGCGCGTCTACCAATTCCGCCAGCTGGGCATTCTTGATCGAGATTTACAAACTAAATCAGGATGCAAACTTATTCAAACTATCTT
>CAJBBN010000139.1 GCA_903951325.1 uncultured bacterium | reverse complement strand
TAGCCATGGTTGGCGAAGATTCTTTTGGACAACTGTTTATCACCGATACAGACCAAAATAGGGTTGCAAAAATATTTAAAGACTTACAGATAGATTGTCGTATATTCGAAGTAAACAAAGGCCTTGTGGTCGATACTAAAAATAATTAAAGATGTTATTTAGGAAAAGTAATGAGTTAACCATGAAAGCTGCCATAGAGCAGCTGTTGGAGACCTATAAGCTTTCCGATCAATTTATCGTAGAAAAAATAAAAATCAATTGGCCCGAATTAGTGGGAAAAGTAATTGCTAACCGAACCGATGAAATTAATATTCGTCAGCAGAAATTGTATTTAAAAGTGAGCTCTGCTAGTTTGCGTCAAGAATTAATCATGATGAAATCAACCTTAATCGAAAACGTCAATACCTACGCAGGAAAAAAACTAATCAACGAAATTGTATTGTTGTAATTGCAATAAATAAAAAAAGGTTGGTAACAAATGTTGCCAACCTTTTTTTTATTTGATGAATGTAATTAGTTTCTTTCGAATGCGCTGAAGAAAAAGTTTCCTTCCATCATCGCATTTTCGTCAGAATCAGATCCATGAACCGCGTTAGCATCTATAGATTTTGCGAATAAATTTCGGATAGTACCTGTATCTGCTTTTTGAGGATCTGTCGCGCCAATTACGGTACGGAAATCTGCAACTGCATTGTCTTTTTCTAAAATCGCAGCTACAATTGGTCCAGAAGACATAAAAGCAACTAAATCTTTGTAAAATGGACGTTCAGCGTGAACTTCATAGAATTTTCCAGCCATTTCGGGGCTCAATGAAGTGTATTTTAAGGCAATTACCTTAAATCCTGCTTTAATAATGTGATCAATGATGGCGCCCATATGTCCATTTGCAATGGCATCAGGCTTAATCATGGTAAAAGTTCTGTTTGTGGTCATCTTTTTAAATATTTATTGGGCGAAATTACAATAAAGAATGTTAAAATAACATGAAATCTTCCAAAATTACCTCGATAATGCAATGTTTAGGGCATGAGAATGAAAAAAAATGAATAGATTTGCTACCTTTCTATGCATAATATAAACGAACTTAAATCACTGCTTTCCGAAGCAAAAAAAATTGTCATTACGACCCATCATAAACCCGATGGCGACGCAATGGGCTCTTCTTTGGGTTTGTATCATTTTTTACTTTCATTAGGCCATCAAGTTCACTTGGTAACGCCTTCCGACTATCCATATTTTTTACATTGGTTGCCAGGTAATTCTGAAGTAATCGATTTTCAAATACAAGCAGATAAATCGATGCAATTAGTGGCCGAAGCCGACCTTATTTTTTGCACTGATTTTAATGCGCTTTCGAGAATAGGAGCCTTAGGAGATTTGGTTCGCCAAAGTGCTGCCAAAAAAGTAATGATAGACCATCATTTAGAACCAGAGGGTTTCGAAGATTTTACTTTTTGGGATGTGCGTGCTTGTGCTGCTGCAGAATTAGTGTATCGATTAATTGTAACCTTAGGTTTTGGTCATCATATCGATAAAGATATTGCCACTTGTTTATACACCGGCATCATGACCGATTCTGGATCGTTTAGATTTCCAAGTACTTCGGCCGAGGTGCATCGCATCATAGCCGATTTAATTGATAAGGGCGCAAATAATTCCAGAATTCACGAACTTATATACGATACCAATACCGAAAACCGTTTAAAGTTTTTAGGCCATGTGTTAAGTCAGAAAATGGTAATTTTGGCGGAGATTAATACCGCCTATATTTATATAGATCAAGAGGAATTAAAAAAATACCAAATTGTAACAGGAGATACCGAAGGCATTGTCAATTACGCGCTTTCGATTAATGGTATTCGTTTTGCAATTTTGGTGGTGGATAGAGGCGAAGCAAGAAAGTTATCGTTCCGCTCAAAAGGAGAATTTCCTGCCAACGAAGTAGCTAAAAAATATTTTGAAGGGGGTGGCCATCGAAATGCAGCTGGTGGAATTTCTTTTTTAAGTTTATCAGAAACTGTAGCAAAAATAAAATCTATTTTGCCCGAATTTGAAGAAATGTTAAAACAATAAATAAATCAAAAAACAAAATAAAAATGACTAGAAGATTATTAATTATCGCAGCATTAGCGACTGCCTTATTCCAAAGTTGTGGAGATGGTTTTAAAACAAGTGAAGATGGATTGAAATATAAAATTCATACCACTAACTCAGGCGAAAAAATTAAAGTAGGAGATTTCGTTACTTTAAATATGGTTTACCGTACCGATTCTGATTCTGTTTTGTTTGATACTTATAAAATTGGACAAGCAGTTAAGTTAATGGTGGTAGAGCCTTCTTTTAAAGGCGATTTAATGCATGGTTTAACTTTATTATCTGAATCGGATTCTGCTACTTTTTTAATTAATGCAGATTCTTTATTCGAAAAAACTTTTCGTTTTCAACGTCCAGCATTTATTGCTGCCGGTTCTATGTTGACATTCCAAATTAAAATCGAAAAAGTTCAATCGAAAAAACAAATGGATGATGAAATGCAAGCAGAAGCTGCAAAAAAAGCAACCGTAGAAAAAACAAACATCAATAAATACATTGCAGATAATAAATTAACGACTGTAATTACCGCAAGTGGCGTACAGTATGTGATTACCAAAGAAGGAACTTCAGAAAAAGCAATTATTGGAGATACTGTTATGGTTCAATACACCGGTAGATTATTAAATGGTTTCAAGTTTGATTCTTCTTATCCAGCAGGCAAGCCATTAGAATTTCCGGTTGGCCAAGGTGTTGTAATAAAAGGATGGGATGAAATTTTACAAATTATGGGTAATGGTGCAAAAGCTACCGTTATTATTCCATCTGCATTAGCATATGGCGCAAGCGAAATGGGCAATGGTGCAATTCCTGCCTACTCTACATTAGTTTTCGAAATGGAATTAGTTGGTATTAAAAAAGCAAAAAAATAAATTAAACAATGAAAAATTTAAAAATAATTATCGCATGCTTGTTTTTCGCAAGTTTTGCCCAAGCTCAAAAAGCAGTAAAGTATTCAAAATCTAAAACTTCGGGCCTTTCTTATGTAATGCATAAGTCAAATAAAGGACCAAAATTAAAATTAGATGATGTAGTGACTTTAAATTTAAAGTATATCACGAGTAAAGATTCTATAGTATTTGATAGTTGGAAAATGGGTAAGCCAATTCAATTAAAAATTGCAAAATCATCTTTTAAAGGAGATTTAATGGACGGCTTAACTTTATTGACGGTAGGCGATAGTGCAAGTTTTTTAATCAATGCAGATTCGTTGTTTACTAAAACATTTGGAGCACCTCGCCCAGCATTCATCGACTCGAGTAGCTTCTTGAGTTTTACCGTAAAAGTTATTAGTACTACCACAGACGCTGCTTTAAAAGCAGAAGAATTAAAAGCTGAAAAAGAAAACGCTATGAAAGAAAACGAAGTGATTGCAAAATACATTGCAGATAAACAAATTACCCCAAGTAAATCATCAAGTGGTTTAATGTATATTATTTCTGAACCAGGTACTGGCGAGCAAGCGCAAGCAGGTAAAACGGTGAAGGTGCATTATACAGGCCGTTTGTTAGATGGAACAAAATTTGATTCATCATTAGACAGAAGCGATCCAATTGAATTTAAATTAGGACAAGGCATGGTTATCAAAGGATGGGACGAAGGAATTGCTTTGTTAAAAGTAGGAGGAAAAGCATTGTTAATTATTCCTTCTAATTTAGCTTACGGATCTAGAGGCGCAGGTGGAGTTATTCCTCCATTCTCCCCTTTAACATTTGAAGTGGAATTAGTTTCAGTACAATAAAACATATTTTTTAAAGAGGCCTAAGCAAATATGTTTAGGCCTTTTTTATTTACCTATTTTACATGTTTGTCGATACCCATACACATATCTATCTTCCAGAACTATCCGCAGAGATTGATCAGCTAGTTGCGCGTGCAAATGCCAATGGTGTTCGACAATTCTTCCTGCCCAATATTGATAGTTCTTCTATCGATGCGGTATTTAAATTAGCCAATCAATTTCCAGATCAATGTTATCCGATGATGGGTTTGCATCCTTGTTCGGTTAATGAAAATTACGAACAAGAATTGGCTACCATCATCGCTGCGGCAAGGGCTAATAAAATTTTTGCCATAGGCGAAATAGGCATGGATTTGTATTGGGATAAAACTTTTGAACAAGCGCAACGCGAAGTTTTTATTTCACAAATACAATTAGCGAAAGAATTATCTTTGCCTATAGTTATTCATTGTAGAAAAGCTTTCGACGAAACGCTGGCTATTTTAAAAGCTGAAAAGGGGCCAAATTTGCGTGGTATATTTCATTGCTTTTCGGGGAGCCTGCAACAGGCTCATCAAATCATAGACCTAGGGTTTTATTTAGGCATTGGCGGCGTATTAACCTATAAAAATGCTGGATTAGCCGAGGTAGTAAAAGAAATTGATTTAGCGCATTTGGTCTTAGAAACAGATAGTCCTTACCTAAGCCCAGTGCCTTTTAGAGGCAAACCCAACGAAAGTGCTTACCTCATTCATGTAGCGGAGAAACTAGCCACGCTAAAATCTTGTACTTTAGCAGAAATAGCCGAACAAACTACAGCTAATTCAAAAAAAGTTTTTGGTATTTAAAATCAAAGCAAATGAAAAAATTACTTCTCCTATATACTGGTGGAACCATCGGAATGGTTCAAGATCAAAAAGGAATTTTAGTGCCTTTTGATTTTAATAATATTACCGAAAATGTGCCAGAACTTTCTCGTCTTGATTATCAAGTAGCCGTCATTTCTTTTGATCCAATTTTAGATTCATCTAATATGAATATGGATACTTGGATTGAAATGGCCAGTATTATAGAAAAAAATTACCACGACTACGACGGCTTTGTTATTTTACATGGTTCAGACACTATGGCTTATACGGCTAGTGCTTTAAGCTTTATGTTAGAAAATTTAGCAAAGCCTGTAATCCTTACAGGCTCTCAGTTACCAATCGGTGAGATTAGAACAGATGCCAAAGAAAATTTAATTACCGCATTAGAAATTGCTGCTGCAAAAGATGAGCAAGGACAAGCAATTGTGAATGAAGTTTGTATTTATTTTGATTATAAATTATTTAGAGGCAATCGTTCAAAGAAAACAGAAGCCAATAAATTCGAAGCATTTAGCTCACCTAATTTTCCAATTTTAGCAGAAGCAGGTGTTCATATTAATTTCAACTCGGAAGTGTTGATGCCTCGTTCCGAATCGGCATTTGTAGTGCATAAAAAATTAAAAAATCCCATTTCATTATTAAAAATATTTCCAGGAATTTCGCCCGCATATGTGCAAGCTGTTATTAGCGCAGAAGGGGTGAAAGCTATAATTCTAGAAGGTTTTGGCGCGGGTAATACTTGTACCGATGCTTGGTTTGTTGAAAGTTTACAACAAGCCGTTGCAAGAGGAATCTTGGTCTTAGAAATCACCCAATGTATAGGTGGAAATGTAGAAATAGGTAGATACGAAACCAGCAAACATTTAGCTAAAATGGGAGTTGTTGGTGGCCTAGATTTAACATTCGAAGCGGCCATTACTAAATTGATGTTTT
>CAJBBN010000138.1 GCA_903951325.1 uncultured bacterium | reverse complement strand
TTAGCAATCATTAAAAATAGCAATGGCACCCAGAGTATAGATGATGTAATGAAATACATGTATGCTAAATGTGAAGATGGGAAAGCGGCTGGTTATACAGACGAAGAATTTAAATCAGCGTTAGAGAAATACGCCGGACAAAATCTGGATTCTTTTTATGTAAATTATATTGATGGCTTAACACCAATCGACTTTACTGCTATTGCTGCCACTGCAGGCTTAAAAATAACGGATTTAAATGCGGGTAAAAATGAAATTTATTTAGGAATCAATACAAGTAATGTTTCTGGAAAGTTAGTAGTTACCGCTATTTCAAATGTGAGTGCTGCATATGCTGCGGGCTTAAATGTAAACGACGAAATTATTGCTATGGATAATTACCGAACCGACGACATGATAAAGGCAACAGCAAACAAAAAGCCCGGAGAGTCAGTAGAGCTATTAGTTGCAAGAGATGGTCTGATTAAAAAAGTTAGTTTCGTATTAACAAAAAATGCCAACGTAAAATATAAATTAGAAAAACTAACAGAACAAACGCCGGCACAAGAAATAATATTTAAGGCTTGGATTAAATAACGACTATGCAAAAAGTAACAAGGGTTTTTGATTTACTTACCTTTATTCAAGAAGAACATGTAGGTAAAACTATTTTTTCTTACAAGGTTAATAATGAGTGGACGCATACCTCCACCGAAGCATTTGCAAATGCGGTAAATGAATTAAGCTTAGGCTTATTGAAATTAGGAATAAAAAAAGGAGATACGGTTGCTACCATTTCCTCGAATAGACCTCAATGGAATATTGTTGATTTCGCTGTTATGCAAATTGGCGGCATACATGTGCCACTCTACCCAACGCTTTCGGCCGCAGACATTACATACATTTTAAATGATGCAGAAATTAAAATTGTATTTGCAGAAAACGAAGCCTTGGCAGAAAAAATTAATGCCATCATGCTGCAATCACCAAGTGTGCAGGCCATCTATACTTTTGAATTAACGCCAGCATACAAACATTGGCAAAGCATTGCATTATTAGGAGATAGCTCAGACAAATTTTTAATAGAAAAATTTCAATCTGCGGTTTTACCTACCGATCTATTCACTTTAATTTATACTTCTGGCACAACTGGTAATCCAAAAGGAGTCATGCTCACGCATCAAAATTTATTGAGTAATTTATTTGCAGCAAGCCCTTTAATTCCTCCTGGGGCCTATCGTTCATTAAGCTTTTTACCCTTATCACATATATACGAACGAATTATTGTATACATGTATTTAAGTAAAGGAACTAATATTTATTATGCCGAATCATTAGATAAAATTGCGGCAAATTTTTTGGAAGTCAAGCCAAATATGTTTACCACTGTTCCAAGGTTATTAGAAAAAGTGTACGATCGAATTGTAGAAAAAGGAAATCAATTAAAAGGTATCAAAAGGTTATTGTTCTTTTGGGCATTAAACTTAGGATTGAAATATGAATATGATGGGGCAAATGGTTGGTGGTACGAATTCCAATTAAAAATTGCGAATAAAATTATATTCAATAAGTGGCGCGATGCTTTTGGAGGCAATGTAGTGGCTGCAGCTTCAGGTGGAGCAGCCTTGCAAGATCGATTGGCTCGGGTATTTTGGGCGGCTAAAATACCGATTTTACAAGGCTATGGTTTAACCGAAACCTCACCGGTTGTAACCATGACAGGCATAGATTCTGATAAACATTTTTTTGGCACTTGTGGTCCTGTTATTCCAGGAGTAGAAATGAAATTAGCCGCCGACGGTGAAATTTTAGTAAAAGGACCTAACATAATGCAAGGATATTATAAAAATCCTGTTGCAACTGCGGAGGTGATTGATGCAGATGGATGGTTTCATACGGGAGACATTGGCGTATTAGTACAGAATAAATATTTAAAAATCACCGATCGTAAAAAAGAAATTTTTAAAACTGCTGGTGGAAAATACATTGCACCTGGGGTGATGGAAAATAAATTCAAAGAATCAAAATTTATCGAACAAATAGTGGTGATTGGAGAAAATGAGCGATTCCCTGCTGCACTTATTGTTCCGAGTTTTTCGTTTTTAAAAGATTGGTGTAAGCTTAAAAAGCTTAATTACACTAGTGATCAAGAGATGGTTGCGCATCCTGTTATAGTGGGCAGAATTCAAAAAGAAGTAGATAAATATAATTCAGGTTTTGGTAATTGGGAGCAAATTAAAAAATTCGAATTACTACCTAAAGAATTTGCTATAGATGCAGGTGAAATGACACCGAAGTTAAGCTTGAAAAGAAAAGTGATTTTACAAAAATACGAGCCATTAATCTTAAAAATTTACGACTACAAAAATACGAGTCTATAATTTTTGTAAGCCAACTTTATAGGTTTGCAAGCATCTTTCTCTTGCAAATTTATGATCGACAATAGGTGCTGGATAATTGAATTCTTGAAATTCTGGCACCCATTTTTTAATGTAGCTAAATTTAGGATCGAACTTTTTGGTTTGTTCTGCTGGGTTAAAGATTCGAAAATAAGGAGCTGCATCACAGCCACAGCCTGCAGCCCATTGCCAGCCACCATTATTTGAAGACAACTCAAAGTCGAGTAATTTTTTAGCAAAATAAGCTTCGCCCCATTGCCAACTAATTAATAAATGTTTGGTTAAAAAGCTCGCAACAATCATGCGAACTCTATTATGCATAAAACCGGTAGCGTTTAATTCTCGCATGCCTGCATCTACAATTGGATAACCGGTTTGACCATTACACCATTTTTCGAATTCATCTTCATTATTTCTCCAATCAATATGGTTGTAATTTGGTTTAAATGCCGAATCAACTACATATGGAAAATGCCAAAGAATTTGAAAATAAAAATCTCTCCAAACCAATTCGTTAAACCAAGTTTCGCTTTTACCGAACGAAGCTTTTGCTAATGCGCGAATACTAACGGTCCCAAACCTAAGGTGTACGCTAATTCTGCTGGTTCCCTTAACACTAGGAAAGTTGCGGGTATTGGCGTATTCTTTTAAAATAGATTCAAATTCGATTACCGGAAATTCAATTTCGCTTGGTTCAAAACCAATTTCTTCCAAACTTGGAATTGGGAATCCCTTATTTGCATAAAAATTAGTAAAATATTTTTGGGTATCGAATGACTTAAAACTTTCTGCGGTTAAAGTTTTGTAGTATTTGTTTTTGTAGGCAGTAAAAACGGTATATGGCAAGCCATCGTCTTTTACTACCTCCTTTTTTTCAAAAATACATTGGTCTTTAAAAGTTAACAGCGCATTATTGTTAATTAAGAGCCAATCGTTGATGGCAGTATCTCTTTGAATCGCATTCGGTTCGTAATCGTGGTTGGCATAAACATTGCCAATGCTTGTATTAACAGGCATTTTGGCTTGTAGCTCATTTTTAAATACGGATAGGGGATCGCCATAGAAAACCCACAAACTACTGCCTAATTTTGCTAATTCAGCATTTAACTTTAAAAGTTGTTGATGAATAAAACTAATTCTTGCATCATTTTTATCTGCTAATTTAGAAAGGATGTTTTTATCAAAAATAAAAATAGCTTGAACTGGTTCGCCTTTGCTTAATGCGGCATATAATCCATGGTTATCGGCCAGTCTTAGGTCTCTTCTAAACCAAAAAATCGTCATTTTTTTATTCATGGTATATTTTAGTTAAGCTTTCGCTAAGCTTTTCAAAATTAAATTTAAATCCAGTTGCAATTATTTTTTCAGCTGAGACCTTGGTGCTACCTAAAACAATAATAGACATTTCACCTAGCAATAATCGAATTACAAAGGAAGGGATTTTTGGTAAAAAAATAAACCTATTTAAAACTTTAGCTAAAACCTGTGTAAAGTTTTGGTTGCTGCAAGGATAAGGACTTACCGCATTATAGGCACCATTTATCGAATTATTTTCTAATGCATATATATACATATTTACTAAATCATCTTCATCAATCCAACTCATCCATTGTTTTCCATCGCCAATTGGAGCGCCCACTCCAGCTATAATCGGTTTAGCCATTTTTGGTAAAGCACCTCCTTCTTTAGCCAATACAATACCAGTTCTCAGTTTGATGGTACGAATACCTAGCGTATTAAATTGATCTATTTTATTTTCCCATTTTTCGCAGCTGTCGCCTAAAAAATCTGTAGCAGGTTTTGCATTTTCGTTGTAAATTTTATGAGGATTGGTAGGATAAATGCCAGTTGCCGATGCTGCAATAAAAGTTTCAATTGGCGATGCCATTTTCTGTACATAATCAAAAAGCAGCTGCGTACTATTCACGCGACTATTGACAATCTCTTCTTTTCTTTTATTGGACCATTTTTTTTCGGCAATACCTGCGCCAGCCAAATGTATAATCGCATCCACCCCAACGAATGCATTTTCATCTATGCTATTTTTTTCGATATCCCAGCTGTAGGATTTTATCACTGCAGTACTAATCGGCTGCCTACTTAAATGCCTTACTTGGTAGCCTTTTGCTATTAAAGCCAGACTTAATTTGCTGCCAATTAATCCAGTTCCGCCGGTAATTAAGATGGTTTTCATTATTATATCAACGGCTAAATTAGTTTTTAGTTTTAAATTACTTCTTTTTCAAACAGGAAACTTAGCTATGGTCGTTTATCCCGATCAGGTGTTATATGGAAATGTATCTATAAAAGACATCGTTTAAAGCCATTTTATTAAAAATATGCCTTTAACAGGGCTGCAAAACAAATAAATCAAATCAATTTGTCATTCCATTTTATTTCATTATTTTTATTAATCAATTGGAAATCAAAAAATAAACTATGAAAATGAAATTTACTTTAATTGCAGCCATTGCCTTATTAGGTTTCTCGGCAAATGCACAAACTTTTAGCGACGATTTTGAATCTTATACAGTAGGTTCAAAATTAGGTCCTCAATCACCAAACTGGACAACCTGGAGTAACGCAGATGGCGGTACCGAAGATGTTGCCGTGGTAGCTTCTGATTCCTACAGCGGAACAAAATCAATTTATTTCTCTTCTACTTCTGCAACGGGTGGACCAGCAGATGTGGTTTTGCCTTTTGGTGGAGTATATAATTCTGGAACGTTTGAATTTAAAGCAAAGTTTAAAGTACCAAGTGCCAAAACTGGGTATTTTAATTTTCAAGCTAATGCAACAATTGGTCAAGTATGGGCTTTAGATTGTTTTATGAATGCAGATCAAACCTTAACTATGGGTAATACTGGAGGTCAATTATTCTCTGGTAATTATCCTCAAGGCAATTGGTTTGAATTAAAATTTAACATCAACTTAAATACCAACCAATGGAAAGTGTATTTAAATGACACCTTGCAAGGTTCGTTCAGTAATACTGTTAATCAAATTGCATCCTTAGATATTTACCCTACAAATGCTGCTGCATCTTTTTGGGTAGATGATGTAGCTTACACCTACACTCCATATGTGTTGCCTACTTTTAATGCGGCATTAACTAGTTTGGAAATTGCCAATGGTTTAACAGGCCAAACAAAAACGGCTACTGCACAAATTAGAAATTTAGGTAACACCGCCATTACTTCTTTCGATATCAATTTAAATTACAATGGTAATTCGCAAACAAAAAATGTAACAGGTGTAAATATTGCATCTTTAGCAGTTTATGAAATTACCTTAGATCAAAATATCACATTAGCAAATGGCACTAATAATGCAGTTGCAACTATTTCAAATGTAAATGGAAATGCTTCTGATGGAGATAGTACAGACAATGTAAAATCAATTACCATTACTCCTGTAAATCCTGCAGCAGGCAAAATAGTAGTAGCAGAAGAAGGCACTGGTACTTGGTGTCAGTGGTGTCCAAGAGGTGCGGTGTTTATGGATTTAATGGAAACAAATTACGAAGGTTATGTTGCTCCTATTGCCGTTCACAATGCAGATCCAATGACTTACACTATGTACGATGCAGGAATGGGCGCCTATTTAGCTGGCTATCCTCAGGTAATTGTAGATAGAGGTATTGCCTTTGATCCAAGTCAATTAGAAGCCAATTTCTTAAATAAAGTAACAGCTGCGCCAATTGCAATATTAGAAAATGGTGCAACTTATAATGCTACTACGCGTGAATTAAAAGTTTCGGTAACTTCTACCTTTAATAGTGCAATTGCAGGCGATTATAAAATGGCTTGTGTGCTAACAGAAGATAGTGTTAAGGGAACAGGCTCAACTTGGAGTCAAGCGAATGCTTATGCAGGTGGTGCAAATGGTGTAATGGGTGGATATGAATTATTATCAAATCCAGTTCCTTTTACAAAAATGCAATACGATCACGTAGCAAGAATTATTTGCCCTTCATTCGAAGGCTATGCAAATGCTTTTGGTGCGAGTGTAGCTAGTGGTGCAAGCGTAACACATACTTATACTTATGTATTACCTACCACTTGGAGAACAAACAAAATGCATATTATTAATATGTTGATTAATCCAAATGGCGGCATTGAAAATGCATCTAATTCTACCATAGCCGAAGCGGTTGCAAAAGGCTATACTTCAGGTATGGAAATTGGCACAAATGTAACTGGAATCCAAACATTAGCTGGTCCAGATGCGATTCAAATTTATCCAAATCCGGCAGGCAATACAGCAACTATTACTTTCGATTTAAAATCGAATTCGGCGGTAACACTGGCTGTTTATGCCCTAGATGGCAAGTTAATTGCGAATAGAGTATATGAAAACCTTTCGGGTGCAAATGCAATCCCAATGGATATTTCGGGATTTGCTAATGGTGTTTATTTTGTAAGATTAACTACAAAAGATGCTTCAAGCACACTTAGATTAATTAAAGAATAATTTCAATAACAATATTTAAAAATGGCCAATCGAACGATTGGCCATTTTTTTTGAAAAAAAATAAATAAATTGCATGCGGATGAAAAATAGGATTTATATACTGTTATTATGTACTCTTTTAATGAGTAGTTGCGCGGCTATTTATAATCCGATAGAACCTGCTTATTTAAGCTACGAACTTGCGGGCAATTATAATGGTTTGAAATTGTCTTATCGCTATGGCATTTTAGCGGAACTCAACAATAAGCGTTATGCCAGAAAAGAAAACAAACAGAAAATTAAATTAGTTGTCGTTAAAATTGAAAACACTAGTAATCAAACGCTAGTAATAGGCAAAGATTTTAATTTAATCAGTAATGGACAAGCCATTGAATTTATAAATTCAGCAGCAGCCTATCAAAAACTGAAGCAAAAAAATTGGCCAGCATTGGGATTTTTATTATTGGCTTTAACCCCGCCTGTGCAAACAACGAATGGTGCAAGTGTAGCCGACTTTCCTCTTGGAATGGTTGCTGGCCCTATGTTAGCAGCCGGAAACATTTTTGTTGCAATCAATGCAAATAAACAATTTCGTTCTGAATTAGAGAGCAACACTTTATTAGGCAGTACCGTTAAACCACAAGAAACGCGCTACGGTATTATTATTATAAATGCTGCCGAAGAAAACCCTATCGAAATAAAATTTTAAATAATTTTATGGCTTAGCATATGGAATTCTTTTCAATGCTTTTACGCTATAGTAACTATCTAAGCCATTACAGGTAATACTTCCAGCGCTAGCAATATCTACAAAACCATCTTCTGAAATAATACTTTCGGGTAAAATAATTTCGATTATTTTACCAATCACTAAAGAGGTTTGATTTAATTGAATGGGAATAATTTCTACCAGTTCTAATCCTATTTTTATGGAAGATACCAAAACATAAGGCGCAATATTTTTTTCAGATAAAAAAACTTCGAGCCCTGTTTGTTCAAATTCAGAGGTATTTGCATCGTATTTGGCACTGCATTGATGTGCTTGTTCCATGATTGATTCGCTTACCGAATTTAAGGTATAGTAGCCGCTTGCAATAATATTGCTCAGTGTTTGGTGGCTTTCTGTTGCAGGCCTAGCAATCATTCCAAGGTATGGAGGGTTGGAGCCTATGTGTACAATGGAGTTGAATGGCGCCAAATTGTGTTGCCCATCTTTTGCAATGCTGCCTACTAAGTTTAAGCTTTTAAAACCGCTAATCGAATTAATAAAGCTTGCTCTATATCGGCTGCTCATTTGTTCGATATCACTTAACAACAAATGTCTCATTAAATTGCTTGGTGATTAAATGGTTGTAATACTAATTCGGATACCACGCCCGAGCTAGGTTGTTGGCATAAAAACCAAATAGATTTTGCCACTTCCGAAGCTTGTACAAATTTATCGCGTTGCACTCTTAAATCAATATGATCCCAAAATGGAGAATCGGTACCGCCTAAAAATATATTAGTAATACGAATGTCTGTTCTCTTTAACTCCTCTCTAATCGATTTCATCATGCCGTTTAATCCGTACTTAGAGGCCGAATAGGCTGCTGCACCTGCCATTGGGGTTTTTCCTAAAACACCAGGGATATTAATAATCAAACCTTTTTTAGCAATTTTCATCGGCTCAATAAAATTTTTAACTACATAAAATGCACCGGCCAAATTTACTTGAACGGTTTGCATAAAATCTTGCTCGGTTAAATTTTCGATGGGCTTAATAATGCCAATACCAGCTGCGTTAATGAGTATATCGATAGCCGGAATTTGCTGATGAATATTTTCTGCAACATTCTTTACTGCATTTGCATCTGTAATATCTAATAGGAAAGTTTGATTACTGGGTAAATCTAATTCCGCACTTAATTCCGCTAACTTACTTTTGTTGCTGCTAGTGACAAATAAGTTTGCGCCAGATTGTTTCAATAATAGCGCTGTTGCTTTGCCTATGCATCCTGTAGCTCCTACAATTAGGATGTTTTTATCTTTTATGATTTCCATTTTTTAGATTGATAAAGAAATATATTTTAAAAATTCTTCTCTTTTTTCGGGATTTAAAAACGCTCCACCGTATTCCGCAGTTATAGTGCTGCTATTTACATCACTTACTCCTCTAGAAGAAACACATAAATGATGTGCATCAATTACCACGGCCACATCTTCAGTATTTAAAATATTTTTTAATTCATTTGCAATTTGAATGGTCAATCTTTCTTGCACTTGTGGTCTTTGCGAAAAGTATTGAACAATTCGATTTATTTTAGATAAACCAATTACTTGACCATTTGAAATGTATGCTACATGGGCTTTGCCAATGATTGGTACAAAATGGTGTTCGCAATTACTATAAATGGTGACGTTCTTTTCAACCAACATTTGATTGTACTTGTATTTATTTTCGAACATCGAAATTTTTGGTTTATTGGCAGGATTTAGGCCACTGAAAATCTCTTTCACATACATTTTCGCCACTCTATGAGGGGTGCCGCTTAAACTATCGTCTGTTAAATCCAAACCAAGGATTTGCATAATTTCTGTAAAGTGTTTTTCAATTAATTCAACTTTAAGCTCATCATCCATTTCGAAGGCATCTGCTCTAATGGGTGTTGCTGCAGCACTCGAAATGTGATCGTCGCCAATAAGGTCAATGAATGGGTTACTTTGTGTATTATTCTCAATTTTCATATTCCTATAACAAAATGACCTTAAAGTTGTTCTAGTTTTAATAAATATTGATTAAAAAGGCAAAATGAAGCATTTAAGGCTATTCCTTTAAGCTTTTCGTATATTTGCCTTTTATTTGAATTATGAAACAAAGCCTTTTATTCATTATCACTTTTTTCTTTTACCAATCATTCTTGTTTGCACAAGTTTTGGGCAATAGAATGCAAGGCAATTTAACTGCAAATATTTCTGTTGCAGGGCAAGTGATAGACGGAAATTCTAAAAAAGGCATTCCCTTTGCCACTATTTCTATTTTAAATATCAGAGACAATAAAATAATTGCTGGAAATGTTGCCGATGAAAAAGGATATTTTAAAATTACAGAACTTAAAGTTGGAAGAGTTAAAGTAATCTACAGCTTTATTGGCTATGTTTCTTTGACTAGTGATACCCTGTTTTTAAATCCTGCAAAACCCGAAGTAGTTTTAGGGGTAGTAAAATTATATTCTTCAGTCAAGCAATTGGCGCAAGCAACTGTAAATGCAGATCGTGGCATGTTGCAAATGGCTATAGATAAAAAAGTTTTTAATGTCGAGAAAAATGTACTTTCTACCGGAGGTTCTGCAAACGATGTATTGCAAACTATCCCATCTATTAATGTTGATTTAGAAGGCAATTTAAGTTTAAGAGGCAGCGGAAACATAACGGTATTAATAGATGGAAGACCCTCTACACTTACCGGTACAGATCGCAATGCGGTGTTAGAACAAATACCTTCATCGGCTATTGAAAGTGTGGAGTTGATTACCAATCCAAGCGCGAAATACGATCCAGACGGCACTTCGGGAATCATTAATATTATACTTAAAAAAAATAAGCAAACGAGTTTAAATGGAAGTATAAATTCTTCTGTAACGTATGGTGCAGGCAGATATAGTTTGGGGTATAACTTAAATTATAAAAATAATAAGTGGAATATTTCAACTGGATATAGTATAAGAGCAAATCAAATGAATATGCGTTCTTATAATACTAGAAAAAACTACAATACGGATACTACATTTACCAATCAAGATGGTTTTAACCATAATCAAAATACCACCAACGTATTTAGACTTTCGCTCGATCATTATATCAATAGTCGTTCAACAATAGGATTAACCTCTACTTTTAGTAAAACAGATAAATCTACTGACGGGAGTAGTGCCAATGTAAATTTTAATGAAGTTCATTTACAAACAGATGCCCTGAAAAGACTGAATACAGGAGCAGATAATAGTTTAAATATAGATTTAGGATTAAACTATCGAAAATCTTTTTTAAAACCTAAGCAAGAATTAACGGCAGATTTATCTTATTCAAATAATGCTTCGGATGGGGTTACCGATTACGAAACAAGTAATACTTTTAATTCAAATCTATTTATTCAAAATGCCATCAGTAAATCTAGCGTTAATTTAGCTTCATTCAAATTAGATTACGTTAACCCAATAAGTGAACAAGCTAAATTTGAAACAGGATACAAGCTTGGCTTTAGATCAAATGATGCCGATTATCGTGTAGCAGATAATTCACAAAATCTAGATACTTTATTGCCAAATGCCTTACAATCCAATCACTTTATTTATACCGAAATAATTAACGCAGCTTATGCCAATTATGGCAGAACCATTGGTGGATGGGGTGTTCAAGGCGGATTAAGAGTGGAGCATGCAAATATTATAACAGATCAAGTAACGGCAGGAATAAAAAATATAAAACCTTATTTAAGTTTTTTCCCAAGTCTTTATTTTGCCAGAAAATTAGGAGCTGATCAAGAAATTCAATTAAATTATTCGAGAAGAATTAACAGACCACAAGTAAATAATTTAAATCCATTTACCGATTTTTCTGATCCAAGAAATTTGCGAACAGGTAACCCTAATTTAAAGCCTGAGTATGTTGATGCCTATGAGTTGAGTTATATAAAATATTGGAAAAAAAATACGTTAACCTCTACCCTGTATTTTAGACAAACGAATGATCAAATTCAACGTTACAGATTAGTTGATACGGCTGGAATTTCAACAGTAACTTTTCAGAATTTAAGTTTTTCTAGGAATTTCGGATTTGAATTTATTGCTGTTACCGAATTAATGAAATTTTGGACCTTGACCACAAATTTAAATTTATTTAGAAACGAGATTGCCGTAAGTAGCACGAATGCCGAACTTAAAACAGGTTCAAACGGTTCTGTTAAAATAATGTCTACAACTAAACTGCCTAATATTTTAGATATTCAAATCTCAGGAAATTATACTTCAGCTGGAGTAACAGCTCAAGGCGAGTTTAAAGAAATGTATTCTTTCGATATTGGCTTGAAAAAAGATTTATTCAAAAATAAAGCGGTATTTTCTTTAAGTATATCCGACTTATTTAATACAAGATATATGCGTTTCGATTCTTATGGAACAAACTTTATGCAGTATACTCAATTCAAAAGAGACTCTCAGTTTTTAATATGTTCTTTAATATATAAGTTTGGAAAAACAGACTTTCCAAAAAATAAACGTAACGGCAGAGAAGACGGCGCTCCGAGCGGAATGGATGATATGAGTTTCTAAAAATGAAAGAAGTAAACCGATTTTCTATATCAGATATTGCAGACATTACTGGCATCAAATCTGCTACTTTAAGAATTTGGGAACAACGTTATCAAATTATTCATGCCAAGCGCAGCGCTAGTAATATTAGGTATTACGACGACTTTGATTTACGCATTTTCTTAAATATTTCTTGTTTAATTGAGAACGGATTCAAGATTTCTAAAATTGCGGAAATGTCTGATGCGCAAAGAGTAGAAATAATTCAAACATTATCTTTACATCAACTAAATGCACCAACTGTTATTCAAGAATTAATTGAACAAACACTGAGCTTGAATGAGCAATCATTTAAAACAACTATACAAACTTGTATCAAGGAATTAGGTTTAATGGAAACGATGTTACAATGCGTCTATCCATTTTTAAGTAGAGTTGGCCTTCTTTGGCAAACAGGTTTAATTGCCCCTGCTCAAGAACACTTTGCTACTAGTTTAATTAAGCAACGTTTAATTGTGGCTATTGATGAATTGCCGATTCCAGATTCTTCTATTAAAAATAAATTTATTTTGTTTTTACCCGAAGGGGAATTTCATGAAATTGCCTTATTGTTGGCGCAATTTATGGTACGCGCTAATGGATTTCAGAGTTTATATTTAGGCCAAAATCTACCCATTCCATATGTTCAGGAAGTGGTGGCGTCCTATGATGCTAATTATATCATTACCATTTTAACTAATGATTTGGGAACGGAGTTCATAACCAATTTGATGCAGGATATGTCTAGTAGATTCCCTGCTGCAACTATATTATTAGCGGGATCTGCTGTTACGACTCACAGTCCTAAGCCTATGAAGAATTGCGTACCTCTTTGCGCTATTGACGATCTCCATGCATTTATCGCTGAAAATATCAAGAATTAATCAATAATCGATCAATTTCCATCCAATTTTAATGTCAAAAATCCTTTAAAAAGCGTATAAATTTGTAATTTTGCGGCACAGTTTGATTGAACGAAATGGATAATTTAACATACCTCAGTAATAATTCTTCCGAATACATTGAAAATCTTTATCAGGCATATCAAGAAGATCCGGAGTCGGTTGATTTTGGCTGGCAAAAGTTTTTCGAAGGCTATGACCTAGGCAGAAGCGCTGATGCCATTACCGTATCGACGGAAACACCTGCTCATTTTTTAAAAGAAATTGCAGTACTTAATTTAATTAATGGCTATCGTACCCGCGGACATTTATTTACCAAAACAAATCCTGTTCGCGAAAGAAGAAAATATTTTCCTGGAAAAGAAATCACCCAATTCGGTTTAACAGATGCAGATTTAGAAACCGTATTCAACTCGGGTATAGAACTTGGAATAGGGCCTGCTAAACTAAAAGACATCGTTCAACTGTTAGATACTACTTATTGCGAATCGATCGGATGTGAATTTATGTTTATTCGTCATCCCGAAAGAATTAAATGGTTTATCGATCGATTTGAAAAAATTAAAAATCAACCAGCTTTTAATTTAACGGTTAAGAAAAGAATTTTAGAAAAATTAAATCAAGCAGTAATTTTTGAAAACTTTTTAGGAACAAAATTTTTAGGACAAAAAAGATTTTCTTTAGAAGGCGCTGAAACGCTTATTCCTGCTTTAGATGCGGTAATCGAAAATGGTGCGGAATTAGGACTAGAAGAATTTGTAATAGGCATGGCCCATAGAGGCAGACTCAATGTGCTTGCCAATATTATGAACAAAACCTACAAAGAAATTTTTAAAGAATTTGAAGGAAAGTTTAATCCTAACGACCCTTTCGGTGGCGACGTGAAATATCATTTAGGTTATTCAACCGATGTTAAAACAGCAAGTGGTAAAAAAGTTCATTTAAGTTTATCACCAAATCCATCTCATCTCGAAGCGGTTAATCCGGTGGTAGAGGGAATGGTTAGAGCAAAAATTGACCATAAATATCAAAATGATTTAACAAAAATTGCGCCTATATTAATTCATGGTGATGCTTCTATTGCAGGCCAAGGAATTATTTACGAGGTATTACAAATGTCTAAGTTAGATGGCTACAAAACAGGTGGTACTATTCATTTAGTCATTAATAACCAAATCGGATTTACTACTAATTATAAAGATGCTCGCTCGAGTACCTATTGCACAGATATAGCAAAAACTACGTTATCACCAGTCTTTCATGTAAATGGAGACGATGTAGAAGCCTTAGTTTTAGCTATTCAACACGCTTTAGCATACCGACAAAAATATTCAACAGATGTTTTCATAGATATTTTGTGTTATCGTCGATACGGCCACAACGAATCTGATGAGCCAAGGTTTACGCAACCTTTATTATACAAAGCAATAGAGAGTCATCCGAATCCTCGAGAAATTTACGTTCAAAAATTAATTAATGATGGGTCTATTAATGAGCAAGAAGCTAAAGCAATAGACACAGAATTTAGAACGCATTTACAAGCACGATTAAACGAAGCAAAACAAGAAGAAAACACAGCTGTAGAGCCACTGTTTCAGGGTGCTTGGAAAGATTTTAGATTTTCTACGCCAAAAGATTTTATTACAAAATGGCCAACAAAAGTCGACGAAAAATTATTTTTATCAATTGCAGATAAAGTAACTTCACTTCCTTCCGATAAAAAATTCATTGCAAAAATTCAACGCTTATTTGCAGATCGTAAAAAGATGAGCAAAGAAACCAAAGTATTTGATTGGGCTATGGGCGAACTCATGGCTTATGGTACTTTGATGCAAGAAGGTTTTCCGGTTAGATTAAGTGGACAAGATGTAGAGCGCGGTACTTTTTCTCACCGACATGCAGTTGTTAAAATTGAAGATTCAGAAGAAGAAGTTATTCCATTACAATCAATCGCTAAAAATCAAGCCGACTTTGCTATTTATAATTCACATTTATCTGAATACGGTGTATTGGGTTTTGAATATGGTTATGCAATGGCTTCTCCAAATACACTCACCATTTGGGAAGCACAGTTTGGCGATTTTATTAACGGGGCACAAATTATTGTCGATCAATTTATTACTAGTGCAGAATATAAATGGAGAAGATCGAACGGCCTAGTCATGTTATTGCCGCATGGTTATGAAGGGCAAGGTCCAGAACATTCATCGGCAAGAATTGAAAGATTTTTAGAAGCTTGTGCAAATGATAATATTCAATTAGCGAATTGCACCACTCCTGCAAATTATTTTCATTTACTAAGAAGACAAATACACCGCCCATTCCGTAAACCTTTAATGGTATTTAGTCCAAAAAGTTTATTAAGAAATCCAGCTTGTGTGAGTCCTTTAGCAGATTTTACCAAAGGATTTTTTCAAGAAATAATTGACGATACGAATGTAAAAGCAAAAGAGGTGAAGCGCGTATTGTTTTGTTCAGGTAAAATATATTATGATTTATTGGCAAAGCAGCAAAAAGAAAACAGAAGAGATGTTGCCGTTATTAGATTAGAACAAATCTTCCCATTGCCTATTGCGCAAATTCAACAAATTATTGCCAAATACGATCAAGCCGCTGATATTTTTTGGGTACAAGAAGAACCAATGAATATGGGTGTTTGGCCGTATTTAGTTGCTAAAATGCGCAGAGAGCCAATCGAAGTAATTGCTAGAAAAGAAAGCAGCAGTACCGCAACGGGCTATAATAAACAACATTTAAGACAACAAGAATATATTGTCAATACCGCATTTGAAACTTCGAAAACGGTTGTGGCGCCAAAGGCTACTGGCGCTTCAAAAACCGTAAGCGTTTCAAAAGCTGCAACTAAAAAAGCTACTGTCGCTCCAAAAGCTGCTTCGAAAAAAGTTACCACAAAAAAGGCAGAAGTTAAAAAGCTTGCAATTAAAAAATCACCTACTAAAAAAACACCGGTGTCTAAAACTGTAAAACCGGCAGTAAAAAAATCACCCGCTAAAAAAGGTGTAGCAAAAAAGCCGGCAATAAAAAAATTGACAAAGGCAAAAGTTAAAGCGGCGCCAAAAGCAGCAATAAAAAAAGCAGTTAAAAAATTAACGAAGAAAAAATAAATCAACCATGAGT
Source organism: uncultured bacterium (assembly GCA_903951325.1). Taxonomy (GTDB): domain Bacteria; phylum Bacteroidota; class Bacteroidia; order Sphingobacteriales; family Sphingobacteriaceae; genus CAIKLP01. The sequence goes on along the minus strand of CAJBBN010000138.1, from coordinate 21,594 downwards.
ATAGAAATGAAAATACCTGCAGTAGGGGAATCAATTACCGAAGTGACCCTATCAAAATGGATTAAAAATAATGGTGATTATGTGCAGATGGATGAAATTATTGCGGAGTTAGAATCTGACAAAGCTACCTTTGAGTTAACCGCCGAAAAGGCTGGGGTGTTGATTACTAAAGCATTAGAAGGCGATACCATTGCAATAGGATCTGTTGTTTGTGCAATAGATGATAAAGCGGCAGCACCTGTAAGTGCAGCTAAATCAACGCCAGCAGTAGAAAAAGCAGTAATAACTTCGACTCCTGTTTCAGAAACAAAAAAATCAAATAATGAGGCAACTTATGCGAGTGGTCATCCTTCTCCTGCGGCTGCTAAAATTTTATCAGAAAAAGGAATTGATGCTCAAGCGGTAAAAGGTTCGGGAATAGACGGTCGAATTACAAAAGAAGATGCACAAGCTGCAAATACAGCTGCGCCAAAATCTAGTGTTACAAATACTGTAACGCCTGTGGGCACAAGAGCAATGCGAGCAGAAAAAATGTCTTCTTTAAGAAAAACAGTAGCCAAAAGATTAGTAGCCGTAAAAAACGAAACAGCTATGCTGACTACTTTTAACGAAGTAGACATGCAAGCAATTATGGATATTCGTGCCAAGTACAAAGATAAGTTTAAAGAAAAATACGGTGTTGGCTTAGGATTTATGTCTTTCTTTACAAAGGCTGTATGTGAAGCGCTTCAGGCCTTTCCTGCAGTCAATGCACAAATCAATGGCGAAGAAATTATTTATCATAACTATGCTGATATTTCTATTGCAGTCTCTGCACCAAAAGGATTAGTAGTGCCTATCATAAAAAATGCAGAGTCGCTAACATTAGCAGGAATAGAAAAAGCAGTTGCTGAATTGGCAACAAAAGCAAGAGAAAATAAATTAACATTAGAAGAAATGACTGGGGGTACTTTTACCATCACTAATGGTGGCGTATTTGGTTCCATGATGTCAACTCCAATTATCAATGCGCCGCAATCTGCTATTTTAGGTATGCATAATATTGTCGAGAGACCAGTTGCCGTAAACGGCCAAGTGGTTATTAGACCCATGATGTATGTCGCACTTTCTTACGATCACAGAATCATTGACGGTCGCGAATCGGTAGGATTTTTAGTGCGTGTAAAACAGTTATTAGAAGATCCAGAACGCATGTTGTTAGGAGTTTAATCTATCTCAATTGATATGGAAAGCCTGAAGCCTTAATAGTTTCAGGCTTTTTTTATTCATGACATTTGTCATATTTAAATGTCAAGTTAAAAGATATTTTTACCTAGTTAAACCTAAAACCCTTTACTATGAACACGGCACATATTCACTTATTGATTACACACTTGCCAATAATAGGCGCATTTATTGGTTTGTTAATATTATTATTTGCTTACCTAAAAAAAGATGCAAATGTAAAAACGGCTGCTTATTTAGTTTTTGTTGTATGTGCCATTGGTGCCTGTATTGCTTATGCTACAGGAGAAGGCGCGGAAGAAGTAGTGGAGAATTTACCAGGAGTTGTAGAAGCTGCTATAGAGACGCATGAAGATGCGGCGATGTATAGTTTGATTTCGATGATTGCCTTGGGTGTGATGTCAATTATTGGCATCATTCAAATTCGTTGGAATAGCAGTAAATTAAATTTTATACATTCATTAATCGTATTTCTTTCCTTGTTTAGCATGGCAAGTATTGCCTACACAGGTAATTTAGGAGGAAAAATTAGACATACTGAAATCACAAATGCTTCGGCTGCTCTTCCAAATAATGAGCAGCCTAGCAATGAATCTGATGAGGATTAGTTAAACAAGACAGCGCCAGTTTGCGTATCGTAAATTCCCGATACAATTTTAATTTCACCGTTTGTCGCTTTATTCTTTAAGTATTCACTTTGGTCAAGAATTTCAGCAATAGAATTGTCGACATTTAATTGAGTGATTCGCTCGATAACTTTTTCATCACCCGCTATTAAATGTCTTTCGCAATTACAAGCTTGAATAGATTTTTCTATTTTATTGGTAATATTGGATATATGACCAGCACTATTGCCTTGAATTGCTTTGGCAATAGCACCACAATTGCTGTGCCCTAAAACCACCACTAGCTTGGTTCCTAAGTCTTTGCAGGCTAATTCTATGCTGCCTAAAATATCATCGTTGATAATATTACCTGCAATTCTAATAGAAACAAGATCGCCTATACTTGCGTTAAATATTAAATCTGGATTGGTTCTAGAGTCGATACAACTTACAATTGTTGCCATTGGATTCTGACCTAATGAAGTTGCATTAACTTGGTGCTTTAAATTCTTTTGCGACCATTTGCCTTTTAGGAATCTTTCATTACCCAATTTTAATAAACCTAGCACTTCTTCGGGCTTTAATTTTCCTTGACTTTCTTTGTCTAAAACATTGACAAACTGAATATGATCATCGAGCTGATACATCGTTTTTAAACCTACAATATTTAGTTTGATATTTTTTTCTTTAGAAACAGTAGACTTAAAATCTTCAATAATTTCTAATACATCATTATCAATATAATCGGAATAGTTGGCGTCTATGATGAGTTTAGATCCCTCCGGAATAGACCAAAGCGTGTCTTTAATGCTTGCTTTATTTAAAAAAGAAACTTGATTGGGCAATTCCATTCTAATAGTTTCACCAAAAGCAAGTGCTTCTTTCTCTATTTTAAAAGGATTTTTAAAATTACTTTTCATTAAATAGAATATACTAACTGCCAAACCAATTAAAATACCAATCAATAAATCTGTAAAAACGATGGCTAAAATTGTAGCAATAAAAGGAATAAACTGATTCAATCCTTTTCTATACATTTCTTTGAACAAAGAAACTTTTGCTAATTTATAACCTGTTACCAATAGTATAGCAGCTAAAGAAGCGATAGGAATTAAATTTAAATAAGGGCTAATAAATAATACACTGACGAATAAAAGTAAACCGTGTAATATAGCTGACATTTTTGTTGCAGCACCGGCATTGATATTAACCGAGCTTCTTACAATAACTGATGTGATGGGTATTCCGCCAACTAAACCTGAAAAAATATTGCCTATTCCTTGCGCTACTAATTCTTTATTTGGTGATGCTTTTCGCTTGTGAGGGTCAATGTTTTCAACTGCTTCGAGGTTAAGTAAGGTTTCTAGTGAAGCAACAATGGCAATGGTGAAACCAACTATCCAAACTTGAGGATTGCTAATGCCAGCAAAATTTGGAGTGGTAACTAAAGATAAAATACCATTGATTTTAGGAATATTAACTAGGTGTGATTGTTCAATATAAAGATTCGGAATAAATCGCTGAAAAACTAAATTTATTAATATTCCGCTAATTACTACAAATAAAGATGCAGGTAAAAAATTATATTTTTTTAAGGGCGTTTTATCCCAGTAAATTAAAACAAGTAATGAAATAAGGGATACAATAATTGCACCACCTGAAAAATGATTTACGACATTGATGAGTTCTGAAAATGTATTTTCTCCATCTTGTTGAATAAAACTGAAGTCGTTCTCCACATCTGCATCATAGCCAAAACTATGTGGAATTTGTTTTAAAATTAAAATGATACCGATTGCGGCTAGCAATCCTTTGATTACATTTGAAGGTATATAGTCTGCAATAAAACCAAGCTTGAAAATTCCACTGAGAAGCTGAATAGAACCTGCTATTACACCGGCCATTAACAGTAAATCAAAACTACCGAGTGTGCCAATGGCTGTTAGTATTACTGCTGCCAAACCGGCCGCTGGTCCACTTACACTGGTATGGGATTCGCTTAATAAACCCACAATTACACCACCAATTACACCCGCAATTACACCAGAAAGCATTGGGGCACCACTTGCTAGCGCAACACCTAAGCACAATGGCAAGGCCACTAAAAACACCACCACACTGGATGGTAAATCAAATTTTAATTTAGCAAACATATATTCAATTAGTTTTGTAGTTTTAAAAGTTAAAAATGCATAATTTTATTTTATAATCGAGGCATAATCAATTAAAATTAGATTAAATGTGTTGTATTGATGGTGTTTTTTCTAAAATAATATTAGGATGTACTTTAAGAAACTAATTTTACTTTTTTTATGCTGTGCTGCTATATATAAAGAGGCTCCTGCACAATCACAAAAAACAACTTTCTTTTTGCAAACGGATTTTGATCAGCTATACCTCAATGATTCCCTTAAAATCTCTAAATGCGCCATCTATTTAACTAATTTTAAATTTTATAATCAAGCGCAATTGGTATTTGTAGACACTAACCAAGCGCATTTGATTGATCTGCTCGACCCCAATCCAATCCAATTTAATATACCTAAAAATCAAGTTTATAATCGTGTATCTTTTAATATTGGGGTGGATAGTAACACCAATGTTGCAGGAATTTTAACCGGCGACTTAGACCCACGAAAAGGAATGTATTGGGCTTGGCAGAGTGGATATATCAATTTTAAATTAGAAGGGGTTTTAAATACTAAAGTTCAACAGCCATTTCAATATCATGTTGGTGGCTATGCTGGAAAGTTAAATGCTATTCAAACTAATTCCTTCGAAGTTTTTCCGAATAATAAATATATTTTGAGTTTTAATTTTTTGCCCATGTTACAATATTGTTTAGCGCAAAAACAATTTGAAATAATGTCTCCACAGCTTAAAGCAGTGCAATTAGCAAAATTACTTTCAGAAAACGCGACTTGCTCTAAAGTTCAAAATTTATCAAATGAATAAGGGCGTTGTTTTTTTTATTTTATTATCGGTTTTTTCTATTGCATTTATTTCGCCTTCCGAAACTGAGTTTAAAAAACCAGAAAATTTCCCAAAACCAAAATATAATTTTAAAAATAACCCTTTTGATTCAAATAAAATAAATATTGGTCGCGCTTTATTTTACGATCCCATATTATCTAAAGACAGTAGTATTTCTTGCGCAAGTTGTCATAGTAATTATACCGCATTTACGCATGTCGACCATGCCTTAAGCCATGGAATAGCCGATCGTATTGGCTTTCGGAATGCACCTGGGCTTATGAATTTAGCATGGCACGAAAATTTTATGTGGGATGGAGCAATTAATAATTTAGAGATGCAAGCCTTAGCTCCCCTTACCAATCACCTAGAAATGGATGAGAATTTAAATCATGTTTTAGAAAAGTTAAATCGCAGCGTTTTTTATAAAAATTTATTTAAACAAGCCTATGGCGATGAGATAATTTCTACAGATCGTTTTTTAAAATCAATCACACAGTTTTTATTGCAAATGGTTTCTGCAAGCGCTAAATATGATAGTGTGAAAAACGGGAGTGCTACTTTTACTGCACAAGAAAAAAAAGGCTACCATATTTTTAAAAAAAATTGCGCAACATGTCATACTGAGCCGCTATTTACCAATTTAAAATTTGAGCAAAATAATTTACCTATCGATTCAAATTTAAAAGACATGGGGCGCATGCGCATTACGCAAAGTGCAAAAGATTCCATCTGTTTTAAAGTACCTACCCTTAGAAATATTGCCTTTACATTTCCTTATATGCACGATGGCCGTGTGCGTAAATTGCAGGAGGTGCTTCATCATTACGAAAATATTGAACTTCTTACAAGCAATCATACGCGTATTAAGATTAAGTTAAATAAAGCGGAAAAGGTAGATTTAACGGCTTTTTTGCTTACCCTTACCGATCAAAAATTCTTGTTTAATCCTGCATTGGCTTTTCCGAAAGAATTATTGTTATTGAATCGAAGGAAAAACGAATAAACCGCGTCTAAATAGCATGAAAAAAATAGTATTAACATCAATTTTAATAGTTGGCTTGCACAGTGCATTTGCCCAAACTAATCCTGTAATTTTAAACTGGTTGCAAAATACAACTGGTATTATGGGCAGACATTATGTGAAAAATAATTACATACCTATTAACGACAATACCTTAGCAAATGTATTGAGTGTAAAGTATTCGACTGCCAATGTTTATGTGGCAACGAATGGTATTCCATCTTATATAACTGGTCCTTTTTTAGATGGTAATCCATCGCTTGCAACCAGTCAAAATGCTATTTTCAAACTCCCATTGAATCCAGTAAAAAATACAGGAAATCCGGTAAACACAACTCCGAATAATATTGGTTTATTTATTAACGGAGTTGCTTTGTTTGATTATAGAGATGGTGTATCTTGGAAATCTTCGACTGGAGCACTTGCAGGCGGGCCACTTGGGGGCATGGGCGATAATGTTTGGAATAGAGATGCTGTTGTTGCAGAGCGCATAGGTTTTGATTGTGCGAAAGGCCATCCAGCAATGGGTAATTATCATCACCATCAAAATCCGAGTGCATTTAGCCTAGACCTTTCTGTAATTTCTACCATTTGCAATTTATATGTTGCCGATGGATTATATTTAATTGATAGCAATGTGCATGCTCCACTTATTGGTTTTGCCTACGATGGCTTTCCAATTTATGGAGCTTATGGATATAAAAATTTGGATGGCACTGGTGGAATTGTTAGGATGAAATCAAGTTATCAATACAGAAATATAAGTACGCGTACGCAATATGCAAACGGAACAACTGTTACAGCTGGACCTCCGGTAAGTACAACTTATCCATTAGGTTATTTCAAAGAAGATTATGAATTTGTTTTAGATAGCAATTCGGATTATTTAGATATACACAATGGCCGTTTTTGTATTACCCCCGAATTCCCAAATGGCACTTATTGTTATTTCGCAACAGTAGATCAAAATTGGAACTCCGCTTATCCGTATATAGTTGGCCCTACGTTTTATGGAAGCAGGGTAGTGGCTAAAGTAACGACCATTGCAGAGCCCGTTACTACTTATTCGCCAAGCACCGGTATAGCCAATACTATCAAAACTAGCATCATTGTATCGCCCAATCCTGCAACAGAATTTGTAGCCATTCAATTAGGTGGTTTACAAAACGAAGACGTGCAATTGGAATTAATAGACCTTCAAGGTAAAATTATTCAATCAGATAAAATAGTACAAGGTAGTACGATTACTTATTTTGATGTCAGAAAATTATACGATGGTTTTTATTTTATAAAAGTGATGGGTAAAAATTTCAGTAAAATCGAAAAAATTAAAATAAGCCATTAATGAGAAAAATTGTATTCATCTTTTGCCTTTTGTTAAGTTTTCAAAACAATTTAACTGCGCACGATTTAAATCTTCCACATAGACCTGATCAGCATTGGACTGTTTCAGGAGAAAGCGTGCAAGGTTCATTTTTAATGTTGAAAGGAACGCAAGTTTACTTAGAAAACTCAAATGGAACAATCTCCCATTTCCCTTTAAAAAGCTTCTCGATTGCTAACCAACAGTTTATTGCACAAAAAACAAGCAATATATTGAAACTGAATACTAGAAGGAGCTACAGCGCTAATGCTAATGAAGAAAAGTCAAATTTTTACCCATTTTTAATTCTTTTTTTAAGCTTAACCTTCTTGCTTATATATTTACAACAGAAGCATAAATACAGCAAAATAATTCCAGTTTTAGTTTGCCTAATGATTGTTTCCTTTTTAGGATTTACGGCTAAGGCCATCAGAACTTTTCAAACAATAACCAATCCGCTTACCATAGATTCTGCTTTTACTTTTTACAAACCAGCAGTCAATACATTTTGGGATTCAACTTATTTTAGGGTGGAGTCTAAAGGAATTCCATCACATGGAATGATGACAGGCATTACAGGTTGGCAGCAACAATTTCCAATTCCTCAATGTTATATTGGCACTAATGCCTGGAGTATACCTTTGAACCCATCAATTGCAGCAAACCCAGTTCCAGTAAACCAGTTTCATTTTTTAAAAGGTGCAGTAGCTATTGCCGTAAATGGAGTTGCTATATTTAACCCTTATACTAATACTGGTGTCGATGCATTTTTAGATGGGCAATTAGATTATTGGGGCGGTCATTGCGGCAGAGCAGACGATTACCATTACCATACTGCGCCACTACATTTATATAGCACTTCTCCTTTAACATATCCAATAGCTTATGCACTTGATGGTTTTGCGGTATACGGTACCTTAGAACCAGATGGATCAAATATGAAAAGCTTAGATGCAAATCATGGTCATTATGCAAGCAATGGAGTTTATCATTATCATGGAACTGCAACCGCGCCATACATGATTGGTAATATGGTTGGTAGTGTAACAGAAGATGCAGATTTGCAAATTGTTCCTCAATCAAAAGCTTCTTCTATTAGACCAGCTGGCGCGCCTTTAAAAGGCGCGGTGATTACAAACTTGGTAGCTAATGCCAATCAAAATGGATATGCTTTAACTTATACTTTAGCGGGCTTAACTTATTTGGTTGAATACGAATGGAGTACCAATGGTGTATATACTTTTAAATACACTTCCCCAACTGGTGGGGTAACCACCAATACTTATAATGGTTTCAAGCAATGTACCATTTCAACTTCAGTCGAAAATAATACAATTGAAAATAAAGAATTAGTGATTTTCCCAAATCCTAGTAAGGGTAATTTTGAAATTTTATTTACCGGAAAACAAGGAAATGTAAATTTATACGAAGTATATATTTACGATATGCTTGGTAAATTACTTTATCAAGATAAGGCATCACAAGGTTCGCTAGCCTTGGGCGAATTGGGTAAAGGAACCTATATTGTAAAAGTTAAATCTGGTAACGAAATGTATCATAAAAAAATAATCATCAATTAATATCAAAGAATCAAATATTATTTGTTACCCTTAAAAGGTTGTTAGGGGCATTTATCAATTTTCAGCCTTTTTTTTATCTGATAACCTTATTTTTTTTGTTAAATTTAGTTTTATTCCAAAAAACCATGTCTAAAAAAGAAGATATACAACACGATTGCGAACATTGCCATGCTCGTTATAAGTCTATTTTCTGTCAAATTGCACCAGATGAAGTAAAGATAATTAATGAAAATAAATGGTGCCAATCATTAGAAAAAGGGCAACAATTATTTGCAGAAGGCGCCTATCCTCATGGTATATTTTGTGTAAATACTGGCAAAATAAAAATTCACCAAATGGGAGATGAAGGTAGAGAGCAAATTGTTCGATTTGCAAAAGAAGGTGATATAGTTGGTTACAGGGCCATGCTTGCCGGCGAAAAATATTCGAGTTCGGCAACCGCAATAGATACCACTTCTATTTGTTTTATTCCTAAAAATGTAATTTTATCCCTCATAGAAAAAGATTCAAATTTTTCTATTCAACTCATTAAATTATTGTCAAGTAATTTAAAGCATGCAGAAGAGTCTATTTTACACCTAGCACAAAAACCGGTAAGAGAGCGAATGGCAGAATCTTTACTTTTCTTAAAAGAAATGTATGGTCTAGAACCAGACGGGATTACTATGTCTGTAAGCCTTTCTAGAGAAGAGATTGCTACTTTAGTTGGAACTGCAACAGAAACTGCAATCCGTTTACTGTCCGAATTTAAATCAAAGAAGCTAGTATCTTTCGAGGGCAGAAAAATTCAAATCATTGATATTCCAGGCTTGTTAAAAGTAGCAAATATTCACGATTAACTATGCTTCAAAATATGACATTTGTCATATTTTCAATTACGGTGACTAATTAAATTTGCATATGCAAAAAAATAGTGCCGAAATCACTGCCAATCAAATCTGTTATCATTGCGGAGAGGATTGCGAATCTCATTTAGTGACTTTTGATGAAAAACCATTTTGCTGCGAAGGCTGTAGTTTGGTATATGAATTATTATCTGAAAATAATTTATGCAGCTATTATACTTTAGATCAAAATCCAGGCATCAGTAGGTTTCAAAAAAAACATGATGGCTATCAATACCTAGAAGATGCAGATTTAAAAGCATCGCTCATTACTTTTAGTAATGGTATAGAAACGCACATTACCTTTCATGTGCCTACCATGCACTGTAGCTCATGCGTTTATTTATTAGAAAATATGCATCGCCTAAATGCTGGCGTAATACAATCTGTTGTTAATTTTCCCCGAAAAGAAGTAGCTATCTCATTTAAAGAATCGGAAACATCTTTAGCCGCAATCGCTTCTTTAATGGCCGAAATAGGTTATGAACCACACATTAGTTTAGCAAGCGCAGAAGGTAATAAGCCTAATCTTATTAATCGGAAAAGATTATTTAAAATTGGTTTAGCGGGTTTTGCTTTTGGCAATATTATGATGCTTAGCTTTCCAGAATATTTTTCTTTAGGAAACTATTTCGATCAAGAAAATCTAAAGTTTTATTTTGGCTATATCTCTATGGCGCTTTCTTTGCCAGTTTTATTTTATGCCGCATCAGAATTTTTTATTACAGGCATTAAGGGTTTGTTAAAAGGCTATTTAAATATCGATTTGCCAATTGCATTGGCTATTCTAATAACATTTGGTCGAAGTGTCTATGAATTGTTCTATGGCAATGGGGCTGGCTATTTCGACTCCATGACCGGTATTGTATTTTTTATGCTCATTGGTCGTTATTTTCAAGATAGAACATACGAAACACTTTCTTTTGATAGAGATTATAAATCTTTTTTCCCTTTGTCCATCATTAAAATTAATAAAGGAATCGAAGAAACAATTCCTGTTAATAAATTAAAAAAAGGAGATCATATTCTGGTTAGGAATAACGAATTAATTCCTGTAGATGCCATGCTCCTAAAGGGTGCCGGAAAAATTGATTATAGTTTTGTAACTGGTGAAGCAGAGCCTGTCGAAAAGAATAGAGGTGAATTGTTATATGCAGGTGGAAAACAAGTTGGCGGATCTTTGTCTTTAGAAGTTTTAAAAACAGTTTCGCAAAGTTATTTAACTAAATTATGGAATAAAGAAGTTTTTCAAGAAAGAGAAACGCAACAATATACCTTTGTGCAAACCATTAGTAAATATTTTACCCTAGTTTTATTTGCCATCACAGCTGCCGCATTTTTTTATTGGTTACCACAAGACTTATCCCGCGCCATCAATGCTTTAACAACAACGCTCATTATTGCATGCCCATGTGCATTGCTTTTGGCTGCAACTTTTACCCACGGTAACAGTATTAGACAATTAGGGAAAAAAGCTTTTTATCTTAAAAATGCGAGTATTTTAGAAAAACTAGCTAAAATAAATGTCATTGTTTTTGATAAAACAGGCACCATTACAGAAGCTAAATTTGCTGATGTAGTGTATAAAGGAGCGCCGCTTTCTGCTCAAGAAAATGAATTACTAAAAGTGTTATTTAAGAATTCTGCACATCCATTAAGCAAAAGAATTTATGATTTTATTAAAAATGATTCAAGTATTGAACTAACTACTTTTGAAGAAATACCAGGCAAGGGAATGATAGCAAGTTATCCGCATTTTAAAATTAGAGTGGGTTCCGAACAATTCATTTTAGGGGCAATTCAAGATGGAATATTAAAAGAAAGTATCGTTTATATTGAATTAAATAATACTATTAAAGGTTATTTTTCTATAAAGCATGTTTATCGAAATGGTTTTGCAAGTTTAATAGCGCGGCTAAAAAATAAATTTGAGTTAATGGTTTTATCTGGCGATCATGATGCGGAGCGTAACACCTTACAATTTATGTTAGGAGATACTACTCCTTTATATTTCAAACAAAGCCCATCAGATAAATTACATAAAATAGAAACGCTCCAAGCAAAAGGAAAGGTAGTAATGATGGTAGGTGATGGCTTAAATGATGCAGGAGCATTGAGGCAGAGCGATGTCGGCATTGCCATTACCGACCAAGCTAATTATTTCTCTCCAGCGAGTGACATCATCATGGATGGAAAATCATTTGGTAATTTAGATCGATTTATCCAATTTGCTAAAACGAGTAAAAAAATTATAGTGATAAGTTTTGTGATTTCTTTATTGTATAATACTGTTGGATTATTTTATGCAGTGCAAGGAAATCTATCGCCGGTAATTGCAGCTATATTAATGCCCATCAGTTCTATCTCCATTGTATTATTTACTACAATTGCAACTGCTATTTCTGCAAAAATAAATTTATAATTTATCTAAACTTGGGTCTGTAGCCTCTTTGTTTAATCTCATAAAGTCTAATTTGTATTGAAAAATATCACCAATACTTTCTGCACGCTGAATAGCTAAAGCAGCTTTTTCGCCTTCAAAATTTTCGGAAATAGTTTCTTTAAATAAAGCTATCCAACTTTTAAAATGTTCGGGAGTAATATGTTCAGATTGTTTGGCGTGTGCTTCAAAAGGTCGGCCTCTATAATCGCTAGTGTCTAATAGTATTCCAGACCAAAACCGTACCATTTTTGGCAAATGGCTTTCCCAATCTGTTTTTGCATGAACATTAAAAACCTCACTCAATAAATCGTCTTGATTTACCTTGTCGTAGAAGAGGCTTACCAATCGCTCAATATCCCCTATATCCTCAATTTCCTTTTTCATCAGCTGATTTTCAAATAGATAGTTTTTATCTACCTACAAATATCATACATAAAATCTAATTTATAATATGATTTATGTCATATTTTTTGGAAAATATATCGCGTTTCTTTACAGCTGAAGAATAGCATATGGCAGTATTAGTTCTCTTAATTGGTATCAGTTTATTAGTCGCAATCGGCTTTTTGATTTTCTTTTTCTGGTCCGTTAATGACGGACAATATGACGACGATTATACTCCTTCTGTAAGAATGCTATTTGACGATGAATTAGTAGAACAAAAATCAAAAAAATAAAAATTTCTATGCAACAAGAACAATTTTATTATGACAACAAAATTGTGCGCAACTTTGCTTACGCATCAATTATTTTTGGTTTAATAGGAATGACCGTTGGATTGCACATTGCGCTTCAGTTGGTTTTTCCAAATTTAAACTTCGGCATTCCTTATACAACATATGGAAGACTTAGGCCATTACATACCAATGCGGTAATTTTTGCATTTGTTGGAAATGGTTTGTTTGCTGGTATTTACTATTCATTACAAAGATTGTGTAAAGCCAGAATGTATAGCGATGTACTTAGTAAGATAAATTTTTGGGGATGGCAAATTATTATTTTAGCAGCCGCAATAACTTTACCTTTGGGATATACTTCTGGTAAAGAATACGCAGAGCTTGAGTGGCCTATAGACATTGCCATTGCATTAATTTGGGTAGTTTTTGGTTGGAATATGTTCGCTACTATATTAAAAAGAAGAGAGCGTCATTTATACGTAGCCATTTGGTTTTACATTGCCACATTTATAACAATTGCAGTATTACATATTGTCAACTCTTTTGAAATACCAGTTTCCCTTTTTAAAAGTTATTCGTGGTATGCAGGCGTACAAGATGCATTAGTTCAATGGTGGTACGGTCATAATGCAGTTGCCTTTTTCTTGACAACACCCTATTTAGGTTTAATGTATTATTTTTTACCTAAAGCAGCTAACAGACCCGTTTATTCTTATAGACTTTCTATTATTCATTTTTGGGCTTTAATCTTTTTATATATCTGGGCAGGACCGCATCATTTATTATATACCTCTTTGCCAGATTGGGCACAATCATTAGGAGTGGTATTTTCGGTTATGTTAATTGCACCATCGTGGGGTGGTATGATCAATGGATTATTAACCTTGCGTGGCGCTTGGGATAAAGTGAGAGAAGATGTGGTGCTGAAATTCTTTGTGGTAGCCATTACAGCTTATGGTATGTCTACTTTCGAAGGCCCCATGTTGTCGTTGAAAAATGTGAATGCCATTGCACATTTTACAGATTGGATTGTTGCGCACGTACACATTGGCACTTTAGGTTGGAACGGCTTCTTAACCTTTGGAATGTTGTATTGGTTGTTTCCTCGTATTTATGGAAAAGAATTATACTCCAAAAAATTAGCCAATTTCCATTTCTGGATTGGCACTTTAGGCATTTTATTTTACGCAGTTCCTTTATACTGGGCAGGAATTACCCAAAGTTTAATGTGGAAAGAGTTTACCGTAGAGGGCTATTTAAAATATCCAAACTTTTTAGAAACGGTTACTCAAATTATTCCAATGTATGCATTGAGAAGTATAGGTGGGTCATTATATTTAATAGGTGTAATTGTGATGACTTACAATTTAATAAAGACCGCTTCGTCGGGCAAATTAATTGCGAACGAAATGGCCGAAGCACCTGCATTAACTAAGGTTTATGGCGTAGCTAAAAACGAACATTGGCATCGTTGGATCGAAAGACGTCCAGTTCAGTTTATGGTATTTAGTTTAGTAGTTATTTTAATTGGAGGCGCTGCAGAAATTATCCCAACATTTTTAATTAAAAATAACATACCAACTATTGCGAGTGTAAAACCATATACTCCATTAGAATTACAAGGGCGTGATATTTATATTAGAGAAGGATGTAATACTTGTCATTCACAAATGATCCGTCCATTTAGATCAGAAACCGAACGCTATGGCGAATATTCTAAAGCTGGCGAATTTGTGTACGATCATCCATTCTTATGGGGCTCCAAAAGAACTGGGCCCGATTTGCAAAGAGAAGGTGGAAAATACCCGGACGCTTGGCATTACAATCATATGCTAGAGCCTACTTCAATGTCACCGGGATCCATCATGCCAGTTTACGCTTGGTTACTAGACGACAATTTAGATACGAGCTCAACTGCTGCAAAAATCAGGGCGATGCAAACAGTTGGGGTACCCTATCCTATGGGTTACGATTTAATCGCGAACAAAGATTTAATGCATCAAGCAGATTCTATCAAAAATACATTAGCGCAGTCTGGAATTAAAACGGCTTCTGATAAAGAGATTGTAGCCTTGATTGCTTATTTGCAAAGACTTGGCAAGGATATCAAATTAACAACAAAATAAAATAGGTAAACATGAAATTCATTAATTATTTATCTTCTATTTCGGGCGTATCCATATTCCCATTATTTTCTCTCCTTATTTTCGTGATTTTTTTTACGGTACTTATTATTTATTTAATTAAATCAGATTCCGCAAGAATGAACGAATTAGGAAATATTCCTTTAGCAAAAAATGATGATCATTTAAATTTTAGCAAACATGAATAGTCTAAAAAAATTAAAAATTAAAAAGTGGTTACTGCTACTGCTATTTGCTTTTATCATAACCAATGTAAATGCTCAAGCTATAGCACAGAATGCAGCTATTAGTGTAACTCCAAGCATTTGGGACAGTCCGTTGTTTTGGGTTTTTGCATTCGCAATTCTAGGTTTATTATTAGTTATTATAGCAATCGGTGGGGTATTAGTAGGTTTAGTAAATAATAAAATTTCAAAACAATTTCAAAAAACAATTCCAGTTATTTTTTTATTTTTTATTTTAGGAATAGGATCAGCACAGGCGCAAACAGTCAGTTCAACTGTTGCGCCTAATCCTATTACACAAATAGCTGGCGCATTAGATCCCAATACCATTATGATTTTAATATTGGTAGTGGCTATCGAACTTTTCGTAATCCTTTATTTGTTTGCTATTTTACAAAAGATGCTGATTGCATTAGGTTATAAAACAAAAGCAGAATCTAAATGGACCTATGCAGCCATCATGAGACGCATGACTAAAGCTATTCCTTTAGATAGAGAAGCAGAGGTGGCTACAGATCATAACTACGATGGCATTATAGAGTTAGACAATAGCTTACCACCTTGGTGGGTATATATGTTCTATGGCACCATTATTTTTGCCATTACTTACATGATTTATTTTACTTATTTCGATGGGCCAACCCAGCAAATGGAATACGATACAGAAGTTGCGCAGGCTATTCAAAAGAAAAATGAATTTTTGAAAAAAACTGCTGCTTTAGTCGATGAAACATCTGTGCTGATATTGACAGATGCAACAGCCTTAGCAAAAGGTAAAAGTGGTTACATTACTAAATGTGCCGCATGTCATGGTATGAATGGAGAAGGTTTAGTGGGTCCTAACTTAACCGACGATTATTGGATTCATGGAGGCGGCATCAAAGACATTTTTAAAACGATAAAATATGGTTGGCCAGAAAAAGGAATGATTTCTTGGGAGAGTCAAATTACGCCAATGGAAATGCAACAAATTTCCAGTTATATTATTACACTCAAAGGAACAAAGCCTGCAAATCCAAAAGCGCCACAAGGCACCATCTATGTTGAAGCAGCAACGGTCGATACCACAGCAAAAGCGCTTGCTAGCGACACGCTGAAAGTGTTATAATATAAAATGAACGAAGATTATCATTACGAAGAAGAATTAGATCAACACTTTAGAGATAAGGTAGCTACTATAGATGATAAAGGTAAACGTCTTTGGATTTTTGCAAAAAAACCTAAGGGAAAGCTCACCAATTACAGAACCATTGTTGCTGTCTTTTTCTTAATAATTTTAGTAGGCATGCCATTTATCAGGGTAAATGGTTTGCCTTTTTTTATGCTCAACATTATCACACGCAAATTCATTTTATTTAGTGTTGTATTTGGGCCTCAAGATTTTTTCTTATTGGGATTAACGATGATCACTTTTATGGTGTTCATTATTTTATTTACGGTCATATTTGGTCGATTGTTTTGCGGATGGGCTTGCCCACAAACCATTTTCATGGAAATGGTTTTCAGAAAAATAGAATATTTTATTGAAGGAGATGCTAACAAGCAAATTGCATTAAACAGGGCACCTTGGACGGTCGAAAAAATCTTTAAAAAGTCAATCAAACATTTCATCTTTTATGTTTTATCTTTTTTAATCGCCAATTTATTTTTATCGTATATCATCAGTACAGACGAATTGGTTCGATTAATTGAAGAACCTATTGCCATGCATAAAGGCGATTTAGCAGCTATTATTATTTTTACCTATGTTTTTTATTGGGTCTTTGCATTTTTTAGAGAACAAGTTTGTACAGTTGTTTGCCCATACGGCAGATTGCAAGGGGTATTGCTCGATAAAAAATCTATTGTAGTGGCTTACGATTATAAGCGTGGCGAACCAAGAGGTAAAATAAGAAAAGGAGAATCACGCAGTATTGGCGATTGTATTGATTGTCATCAATGTGTTGCGGTTTGCCCAACAGGTATAGATATTAGAAATGGCACACAATTAGAATGTGTAAACTGTACAGCATGTATTGATGTCTGTAATGATATTATGGGCCGTGTACAATTGCCTAAAAATTTAATAAAATATTCTTCTGAAACAGGCATTGCAGAAGGCACCAAGTTAAGGATCAACGCTAGGATTATAGGGTATTCTGCAGTATTGCTAATATTAGTTTCGGCATTGGCATTCACCCTCATTAGTAGAAAAGATACCGAAACAACAATGCTAAGAACGCCCGGCATGTTATATCAAGTTAATCAAGATGGTACAATTAGTAATTTATATAATTTCAAAGTAACCAATAAGACCCATCGCGAACTCCATGTTCAATTTAAAGTTTTAGAAAGTAATGCAACAATTAAATTAATTGGCGATGGTAAAGTTTTTTGTGAAAAAGAAAGTGCAGCTGTTGGTACGCTGTTTATTTATGTTTACCAAAAGGATATTCAAAAGCGGAGTACAAAATTAAAAATCGGGATTTACGACGACGGTAAATTATTAGAAACCACTAAAACTACATTTTTAGCACCTTTAAATTAATTTTTATGAATTGGGGAAATCGTATTTTGTTTTTGTATTTGGGTTTTGTAGCCCTCATCATTACACTGGTGGTGGTTAGTTTTAGCCAAAAAGTAGATTTGGTTGCACCGGATTATTATGCTAGAGAATTAAATTTCGAATCCGAAATTGTCAAAATGAAAAATGAAGGTGCTTTAGTTGAAAAACCTAAAGTATTTTTAAGGAATGATCAATTACTAATCAGCTTTCCAGCTGCTTTTAAAGACAAAAAAATTACTGGATCTGTTTTGGTGTACAAGCCTTCCGATGCGAATGCAGATTATACGCAAGCCATTGATGCTATAAAAGGCGAAGTAAACATTGCAACGCAAAATTTTAGTGCTGGCATGCGCAAAGTAAAAATTGATTGGAAAGTAGATAGTCTGTATTATTTAACCGAATCGGTAATTGTAATCCCCTAGTTTACTATGCAACTAAGCGCCGCTTTTTTATTAGGATTTTTAGGGAGTTTTCATTGCGTGGGCATGTGTGGGCCAATTTTAATGGCTTTGCCACAATCGCAAGAAAAAAATAGTACCAGATTTTGGAAACAGTTATTATACCATAGCGGACGAATTTCAGTTTATTTTATTTTTGGATTATTAGTTGGACTTATTGGGAAGGGCTTGTTCATCATTCAAATACAACAAACAGTATCTATTGCGTTCGGATTAATTTTATTGATGTTTACTTTATTCCCTATTTTACTTCCAAATAAATTAAGTTCATTTTCTTTTTTAAAATTTCATTGGTTTAAAAAAATATTTACCAAACTCGTTAATAGTAAAAAAATTAGTTCCATTTATTTTTTAGGGTTTTTAAACGGATTATTGCCATGCGGATTTGTATATGTTGCATTAGCAGCAGCAGTAATAACCGCTAGCCCATTAAATGCAGCTGGATTTATGGCTTTCTTTGGATTAGGAACTGCTCCTGCCTTAATTATACTTACTATGCTTGGCGCGGTTATACAAGTTTCTGTCAGAAACAAGCTGCGTAAGACTTTGCCGATCGTTACCATCATTGTTGCCTTGCTTTTAATATTAAGGGGTTTAAACCTAGGCATTCCAATGCTTAGCCCTAAAATAAACATGCAGCATTCGGCGCCAAGCTTAAACTGTTGTCAGCGCCCTTAAAATCTAGCTTTTTTCCTTTTTTTCCGTATTTCTTTCTTAATTTGGCCTAAATTTTAAGAATATGAAATACGATGTAGTGGTGATTGGTTCTGGTCCAGGTGGATATGTGGCGGCAATTCGTGCAGCACAATTGGGCTTAAAAACCGCAATTATAGAAAAGTATGCAACATTAGGTGGTACTTGTTTGAATGTTGGTTGCATTCCATCTAAGGCATTATTAGATTCTTCGGAGCATTATCATAATGCAGCGCATACTTTTAAAACGCATGGAATTGAATTGTCAAATTTAAAACCAAATTTGACGCAAATGATTAATCGTAAGAACGAAGTAGTCAAACAAAATACCGACGGCATTAATTATTTGATGAAAAAAAATAAGATTGACACTTTTCAAGGCTTAGCAAGTTTCATTAATAAAAATACGATTCAAATTGACGGCGCAAAAAAGAGTACTATCGAAGCCGATAAAGTAATTATTGCTACCGGTTCTAAACCGAGTACATTGCCTTTTATAGCGGTAGATAAAAAAAGAATTTTAACTTCTACCGAAGCATTAAATTTAAAAGAAATTCCAAAGCAATTAGTTTTAATTGGTGGTGGTGTAATTGGTTTAGAGTTAGGTTCTGTATATGCAAGACTTGGCACAAAGGTTACTGTTGTTGAGTTTGCAGAGGGTATTATCCCAACAATGGATAAATCTTTAGGTAAAGAATTACAAAAATCATTGAAGAAAATTGGCTTTGAATTTTTACTGAGTCATCAAGTTAAAAAAGTATCGAGCAATGCTAAAGAAGTTACCGTTGAGGCTAGCGATGCTTCTGGAAAAATGATTTCCATTAAAGGAGATTATTGTATAGTAGCGGTTGGAAGAACAGCTTATACCGAGGGATTAGGTTTAGAAAAAATTGGTATCAGCTTAGATGATCGTGGTAAAAAAATCCCAGTGAACCAACATTTAGAAACCAAAGTGGCAGGCGTATTTGCCATTGGCGATGTAGTAAAAGGAGCCATGCTTGCGCATAAAGCCGAAGAAGAAGGCGTGTATGTTGCCGAATATATTGCAGGTCAAAAACCACACATCAATTATAATTTAATTCCGGGCGTAGTGTATACCTGGCCCGAAGTTGCTGCTGTTGGTCAAACAGAAGAAGAATTAAAAACCGCAGGTGTTAATTATAGAATGGGTTCTTTTCCATTTCTTGCAAGCGGTAGGGCCCGCGCCAGTATGGATATAGACGGTTTTGTGAAAGTATTAGTAGATGCGAAGTCGGATGAAATTTTAGGCGTACATATGATTGGCCCACGAGTGGCAGACATGATTGCAGAAGCAGTTGTGGCAATGGAATTTAGGGCTAGTGCAGAAGATATTGCGCGCATGAGTCATGCGCATCCAACGTATACCGAAGTATTCAAAGAAGCTTGTTTAGCTGCAACAGGAAATCGCGCAATCCATATTTAATTTTTCAATATGCAAATTCAAGAAAATATTTCTTTACTTCCTTTCAATACTTTTAGAATTGCGGTAAACGCGAAATATTTTGTGGAGGTAAAAAATATAGTAGAGCTACAATCTGTTTTAGCATCCGATATTTGCAAACAAAATGAATTATTAGTTTTAGGTGGTGGTAGTAATTTATTGTTGACTAAAGATTTTGATGGCCTAGTGATTCGTCTAGGTATTAAAGGAATTACCGTATGTGAGCAAGACGGCGAAGTGTTTGTAGAAGCAGGCGCAGCAGAGGTTTGGAACGATTTTGTATTATATTGTGTTGCACAAAATTTTGCAGGTTTAGAAAATTTAACTTTAATTCCTGGCACTGTTGGCGCATCGCCAGTCCAAAACATTGGTGCTTATGGGGTAGAAATTAAAGATACTTTTCATTCTTTATTAGCCATTGAAATTGCAACAGGAGAGGTAAAAGTTTTCGATAAAGAAGCTTGTAAATTTGATTACCGCGAAAGTGTTTTTAAATCTGAATTAAAAAATAAATACATCATCGCATCCGTTGTTTTTAAGTTGCAAAAAAATGCAGCATTAAAATTAAGTTACGGTGCTATTCAAGAAGAGTTAAAAAATCGCGGCATTATTAATCCAAGCATCAAAGATGTAAGCGATGTAGTAGCCGCAATTCGCGTGGCCAAATTGCCAGATCCAAGTACAATTGGTAATTCAGGTTCTTTCTTTAAAAATCCAGTAGTGAGTGCTGCTGTTTTTCAACAACTTCTATTACAATTTCCTGCCATAGTTCATTTTCCATTAGCAGATGGACAAGAAAAATTGGCGGCAGGTTGGTTAATAGAACAATGCGGTTGGAAAGGCAAACAGATTGGTAATGCAGGCACCTGGAAAAACCAAGCATTGGTATTAGTTAATTGTGGGGGAGCCAGTGGCAAGGAGATCTATGACTTTTCGGAACTCATCATTCAATCGGTAAAAGCCAAATTTGGGGTTGAATTGGCTCGAGAAGTGAACATTCATTAATTTTTGAGCAAAAAAAAGCCCCGCATAAAGCAGGGCTGGAATAAAGTCTTTAAGTATATTAAGCTAACTTAACGTCTACTGCATTTAAACCTTTTTTTCCTTCTTTCAGTTCGAAAGTTACTTCGTCATTTTCTCTGATCTCATCGATCAAACCAGAAACGTGTACAAAGTACTCTTTTCCTGTTCCTTCTTCTTTAATAAATCCGAACCCTTTTGAGTCGTTGAAGAATTTTACTGTTCCGTTATTCATGATATTTTTTAATAAAAATTTAATGTCACAAAGATACCAT
>CAJBBN010000137.1 GCA_903951325.1 uncultured bacterium | reverse complement strand
GTTTGAACCAAAGAAGAATGTAAATATAAATTATGCGGCATCACCGTTGCGCCTATAATTCCAATGGCAATATACAAGGCATCGGCGCTCAAAGCCGATGGAATAAAGCCTTTGCCAATGGCTACAAAATCGGGCTGCACAATAAACATTTCTAATAAAAATGAAATGCCAATAATAACCACTAAAGAAATAATAAATCGTTCTAGTAATTTAATGCCCCTATTCATTAAAAATAATAGCAAAATGGTATCGAGTACCGAAATCGAAATGCCCACAATTAAAGGCATGCCAAATAATAATTGCAAGCCAATGGCCATGCCAATAATTTCGGCAAGATCGCAAGCCGCAATGGCAATTTCGGCCAAAATATATAATGGAATATTAATGATTGCAGGATAACTGGCACGTGAAGCCTGCGCTAAATCGAGCCCGCGCACAATGCCTAAACGCGCGCTTAAACTTTGCAATAAAAGCGCCATTAAATTAGAAAGCAATAAAACCCAAATAAGTTGGTAGCCAAAAACACTGCCGCCCGCTATGTCGGTTGCCCAATTGCCCGGATCCATATAGCCTACACTCACCAAGTATGCCGGCCCCACAAAAGCAAAAAGCTTTTTCCAAGGGTTTTTACCCGAGGGGATTTTGACACTGCGGTGTACTTGATCTAAAGAGTTTTCGGACATATTATTTTGATACAAACTAAATTAAGAAATATTACCAAACTATGGGTGTTTTACCCAGGCTTTTTAAATAATTATTGGTTTTCGAAAATGGTTTTGACCCAAAGAAACCCCTGTATGCAGCCAATGGCGAAGGATGTGGCGATTCAATACAAAAATGTTTGCTCGTATCTATGAATTTAATTTTTGATTGCGCAGGTTTACCCCAAAGTATAAAAACAAGCGGTTGTTCTTGTTCATTTAACAAGCAAATGATTTGGTCGGTAAATATTTCCCAACCTTTATTTTGATGCGAATTTGGCTTTGAGGCTTCAACAGTTAAAACGGTATTCAATAATAGTACACCTTGTTTTGCCCATGCACTCAAATCACCATTTTGTAAATTGATATTTAAATCGCTATTTAATTCTTTGAAAATGTTTTTTAAAGAGGGTGGTAATTTAAAGCCGCTGGGTACCGAAAAAGCCAATCCGTTGGCTTGCCCCGCTTGATGGTAAGGATCTTGGCCAATAATCACCACTTTTACTTGGTTTAAATCACATAAATTGAATGCTTCAAAAACCTGCGACAAGGCAGGAAAAATCGTTTTTTTTGCTGCCCTTTCTTTTTGTAAAAAGCTTGCTAATTGAATAAAATAGGGCATTTCGAAATTTGGAGCCAATGCCTTAGCCCAATTAGGAGATGTTAAATTATTAATTAATGCTAAATCCATTTTCAAATATGCAATTTTTTGATTTTCTTTGCCAAAGATACAAACTAGCGTTTGTAGCCTATTCATTAACCTATTAAAAAAAACCATGAAAAAAAGTTTCAAAATTTTAGGCTTATTAGCCTTTGCAATTTCTGCCTTTACTGCATGTATGGAAGACGGTACCGTTGTACCAAGTTCTCCAATTGTTGGCTTTTGGGGAGTAAATTCTACTAATATGGCGTTTTCTATCGACGGTCAATTGGTTCAAAATGACACTACTATTTTAGCTGCAGACGAATTAACCTTAAATTTTACTGCTGATGGATTAGCAATTGGCATTGAAAAAGATTCAACTGGTGCATTTGTAAACGACACTGTGTACTATACTTTAACAGGTACAAATTTACAAATTATAGATAAGTCAGCTGTTCCATATGATACAACATTATTTACAGCAACCATCACAGGTAATAAATTTAACATGAAAGGTACTCAAATTGATACTACTTCTTTTGGTATCGTTAAAGTAGACATGGAATATAATGCTACTAAACTTATAAGAAAATAATTAAGCTTCGGCTCATAAAAAAACCGCTAAATAATTTTAGCGGTTTTTTTTATGCATGAAGCTTTTATGGTTGGATTATGCAAACCATTGCATCACTTCCTCTTTGCTAGGAATAGCAATTTCTAATTTTAATTTTTTGCGCATGCCTCCCATATCGTTGAATACTTTATTGGCATTACCAGCTTTTAATTCTTCGACCGAATTAAAACCCATTTTTTGTAAAACAGGAACCCATTCTGCAGGTACACCAATTTTTACAAAATCTTCTACACTGCCTGTTTGCGTAATTTTTTCGGGACGCATTTGCGGAAAGAATAATACATCTTGTATCGATGCATTGTTGGTCATAATCATCGCTAAACGATCAATACCAATGCCCATGCCTGCGGTAGGCGGCATGCCATATTCTAAAGCTCTTAAAAAGTCGTGATCAATAAACATGGCTTCGTCGTCGCCACGCTCCATTAAAGCAACTTGTTCTTCGAATCTTTCGCGTTGTTCGATTGGGTCGTTTAATTCAGAATAAGCATTGGCTAATTCTTTTCCATTCACCATTAATTCGAAACGCTCTACTAAGCCTGCTTTGGTTCGGTGTTTTTTAGTAAGCGGCGACATTTCTACTGGGTAATCGGTAATAAAAGTTGGTTGAATATAATGATGCTCGCATTTAGCTCCAAAAATTTCATCGACTAATTTTCCTTTACCCATCGAGTCGGTAACTTCAATACCTAATTGCTGACAAGCGGCGCGCAATTGGTTTTCATCCATTTCCGAAATATCCACACCGGTAAATTCTTTGATTGAATCGTACATGCTGATGCGTTTAAATGGTCGTTGAAAATCGATGGTATGTTCGCCCATTTGCACTTTGGTTTGCCCATGCAAATCGAGTGCTACGCGCTCTAGCATTTCTTCTGTAAAATCCATCATCCAGTTGTAGTCTTTATAGGCTACATAAATTTCTAAT
The DNA here is from genome assembly GCA_903951325.1 of uncultured bacterium. Lineage (GTDB taxonomy): Bacteria > Bacteroidota > Bacteroidia > Sphingobacteriales > Sphingobacteriaceae > CAIKLP01. The sequence goes on along the minus strand of CAJBBN010000137.1, from coordinate 8,306 downwards.
ACGGTAAACTCTGGATTGTGCGCACGATCCATGCCTTCGTTTCTAAAATCTTTGGCAAACTCATACACCCCTTCGTAACCACCCACAATTAAACGCTTTAAATACAATTCGTTTGCTACTCTTAAATACAAAGGAATGTCTAAAGCATTGTGATGCGTTATAAACGGACGAGCCGCTGCACCACCCGGAATGGCTTGTAAAATGGGTGTTTCTACTTCTAAGTATCCGTTGGCATTAAAAGTATTTCGAAGTGATTGTACAATTTGCGTACGCTTGCGAAAACCATCGCGTACTTGTTGGTTAATAATTAAATCGGCATAACGCTGACGGTACCTAAATTCGGCATCGGTAACGGCATTGTGCTCTTTACCATCGGCGTCGGTTTTTACAACAGGCAATGGTCTTAAAGATTTTGTTAAAATAGAAAAGGAAGCAACGTGTATACTAATTTCGCCGGTTTGTGTGGTAAACACATAACCTGTTACGCCAATAATATCGCCTATGTCTAACAGTTTTTTGAAAACCGTGTTATATAAAGTTTTGTCTTCGTCGGGGCAAATATCGTCGCGTTTAACATATAATTGAATGCGGGCGCTTGCATCTTGTAATTCAACAAAAGAAGCATTTCCCATAATTCTACGACTCATGATTCTTCCAGCAATAGAAATTTGCTGATAGGCCGTTGGATTTTTTTCGAAATTGGCTAATATATCTTTTGCCGTAGCATTGATTTCAAAAGTTGCAGCCGGAAATGGGTCGATGCCCATACGCATTAACTCTTGCATGCTTTCTCTGCGCTGTTGTTCCTGTTCGCTTAATCCAATCATATTATTTTATTAAAACACAAATTTAGCTTAAAAAAGCTAACGAGCAAATTTATGCGAACCATCGCAAATAGGCATTTTTTTAGAAAGCCCGCAGGTACAGTCGTAGAAGCCTTTACCACATAATATTTGTGGAGTGTATTTTTCAATACGACTTGTTCGAGTGGCACTTTGTTTAGCGCCTGTAAAGTGAATGAGATAGGCTCTTTGTTTGCCTGGCGTTAATTGATAAAATGCCTTTTTAAAAGCAGGGGTTTTTTTGAATTGTTGTTCTAGCTCTTCGGGTACTTCAATTGTTGTAGCACTTACTTCAATTTTTAAACCTGCCTTTTCCAATTCAATGGCTTCAAAAATATAGGATTTGATTAAGGCCTTTTGTTTTACAATTTCTTTGGTATTTGTAAAAGGCAATACCCTTCCCCCTTGCGTATGCTCACCAAGTTTTTTCAATAAGCCTTTGGTATCTTGTAGTAAAGCGCCTTTTAAAAATCCAATGGCACAGTAGGCTTTAAAATTTTGTAAAAGAATAATATTGCTACTTTCGAATACATAACAAGGTATTCCCCATTTTAATTCTTCCGTTAAACCACATTCGAGAAGTATATTTCTGAGCAGGCTTAATTCATCTTGCCAAGCAGTAATTCTCAATAAATAGTCATCTACTTTGGGATTCATGCAATTAAGATAAACGCATTAAAAACTTAATTAAATTGAATTTAAATTTTGTGCGCGGGTAGTATTTTATGTTAGGTTCGAACCACGATGGTTTTTCGAGCATACTCTTAAAATGCGAAAAAGTTTTAAAGCCAAACTCGCCATGATAAGCACCAATGCCGCTTTCGCCCACTCCACCAAAAGGCATATTGCTATTGGTAATTTGCATAATGCATTCGTTAATGGCTCCGGATCCAAAAGAAAGTTCGTTGATGATTTTATTTTTTAAGGTAGTACTACTTGTAAATACATAGCAAGACAGCGGCTTTTCTCTTTTTTTAATTTCCGAAATGGCTTCGTCTAAATTTTCGTAAGTAATAACTGGCAAAATTGGACCAAAAATTTCTTCTTGCATTATTTTATCATCAAAGCTTACTTGCTGCATAATGGTAGGCTCAAACACCCGCGTTTGCTCATTAAAACTACCACCACAAAATACTTTTGCAGGATCTAATAAATTAGCTAAACGCTGTACATTTTTGGTATTGATAATTTGCACATAGTTATCGTTAGCAACCGCAAAGTGCTCTTGAGCAATTTCGGCTTTCGCTAAAGTCAAAAAATCTTGTTCTAAAGATTTAGGCAATAAAATATAATCGGGTGCAATACAAGTTTGCCCTGCATTGATAAATTTTGCCCAAACAATTCGTTTAACATGAAGTTTTAAATTGGCTGCATCGGTAATAATAGCAGGGCTTTTGCCGCCTAACTCGAGCGTTACCGGAGTTAAATATTTAGCTGCCGCTTGGTAAACAATTTTACCAACGGCTACACTTCCTGTAAAAAATATTTTATCGAAACGCTCTGCTAAAAGTGCATTAGTTTCGGGAATGCTCCCTTCTACTACTTTAAAAAATGCAGGATCAAAATTTTCGTTGATCATTTTAGCCATTACTTGGCTTGTTCGAATGGGTAATTCGCTGGGCTTTAATACAACCGTATTACCCGCCGCAATTGCTGCAATGGCTGGGCCAAAAGACAATTGATACGGATAATTCCAGGCACCAATAATTAAACATACGCCCAATGGTTCGGGCACGATATAACTTTTTGCAGGTAGGTTAACGAAATTGGTACTTACCCTTTTGCGGCTGGCCCAATTTTTTACCTTACGCACACTCTCGTCGATCTCGGCATATAAAATACTGAGCTCGTTGGTATACGTATCAAAGGCTGATTTTTGAAAATCGGCATATATGGCCTCATTTAAAATTTGCTCGTTTGCTTGCAAAAGCTTGCGCAGCTTAAGCAATTGAGCAATTCTAAAATCAATACTTTTAGTATGATTCGAATTAAAAAAATCTCGTTGTGATTGTATGAGGGTTTTCATTTTTGAATATTATTTCTTAGGCTTAGGTTTATAAAGCGTTTCGTATTGATTCACCCAATCTTTTACACTCATTTTTTTCATCAATTCGGCAATTAGTTTATACGGAATTTCGTCAAAATTTTTAAATCGAATACAACTTTTTCCCATATCAAGTTTTGCTTTACTGTGCTTTGGATACTCGCTTACAAACCAATCCAATAATTTAGGATCGGCGTAAATACCCATATGATAAAAATTAATTGTATTTTTTTGTGATGCAATAGAAGCAAAAGGTAAAGGCTCTGTTGGTTTGCAATGGTAACCTGCAGGATATAGTTTATGTGGCACCACATAGCCTAAACCTCCATAGCTTATGCCTGCTTCAAAACCTTTGGGTAAACTTTTAACAATGGTTTCGTGCAATTTATTAAAAGCTACCAACCTATCTGGGGGTATATTAATTAAAATATCTTTTACTGTGTTTCCGTCTGCTTTCATAAAAATTATTGGCTATCACATTTTACTCAATTCTTTCATAGCATAATCCTGGGCCATCACATGCGCTCCAAGTACTAAATAATTTATCGGCTACAAATCTCAAATATTCTTCTTGAGAATAACACGATCCAATAATATTATTTAGTGTGTCATATTTTAGTTGCATGTATTTACCGTTAGCATCTTCTAGTATAGTAAAGCTTCCAGTTCCACCGCTTGTAAGCCCATCTTGCAGGCGAGTTTTTGTGAAAGTCCCATTGGTATCTAATACATAAGACTCTTGCCATGGCATGTTTGCACCAGTTGTTACTTTGGTTTGAAAGTTTTCGGCCATTTCAATCAACTTCCACTTCTGAGGATATTTGTTTTGATCAAATATCATATCATGATTGATTTCCTTTTTGCAAGAAAAAAAGATACAGCTAAAAAGTGTGAGGAATATTAATTTTTTCATTTTAAAATTAAAGACACAATTTAAAGATATTTTTTTACAAAAATTACATTCTAAGAATATTTTCTAGTGATTTCCCTTTTGCTAATTCATCAACCAATTTATCTAAATACCTTACTTTTTGCACCAATGGGTCTGTTATTTCTTCTACTTGATAACCACAAATAAGGCCTGTAATTAGATGTGCATTTGGATGTAAAGCGGGAGCATTAGCGAAAAAAGATTCGAAATTTGCATTAGTCTTAATTTGAAGAGGCAACGTTTTTTCGTTGTAACCTGTTAACCAATAAATAACCAAGTCTAATTCTTCTTTCGTACGCCCTTTTCGTTCTACCTTTTTGATGTATAGAGGATAGACAGAAGAAAATAACATTTTATAAAACTTTTGATTATTCATCAAATCTTTTGTATAGCATATTTTCTTTTTATCCTTCTATCTGATTGCTTTCAAGGGATTCTTTTGCTAAAGCTTTTTCGAATTTATTATGAATGAATAGCATTAAAAGACCAAATAGGATAGCCGAAACAATCAATGCAGTATTAATAAGTCCGCTCACAGAAAACGAAATTCGGATTAAGATTGTTGAAATAATAAAGCCTGAATTTCGAATAACTTTGTGGAACTCGTCTGTATGAAAAAAAGAAAATAGCAATAAAATTACATCCGCAATGATCAGGATATTGAAGAATTGTTCGAAGAAAATATTATTGATATTCTTGAAAGAAATTGCATCGGTTTGAAGTGGATATAAAACACCAATAGTCCAGCTTAAGAAAGAATAGATAGCAATGATTAAAAGAACAGGAACTAAGGCAGTCGCAATCCATTTTTTTGCATTAATGAATTTAGAGATTTTAGCCGCGTAATTTTTACTGCTTTCCCTAACTCTATATACTTTGGTTCGTTGCAAATGAAATAAATAAATTAAATAGAACAATAAAACAGAAGCTAATAGATCGTAGGTAAACTGTAAATCAGTGTTAATATTAAACCAATTAAACGAAAGCGATAAATCTGAAAGGTCTTTGAATAAGCGTCTAATAATAATCAACGCAATAATTTCGTATTGCTTAGAGATATATGTAGAAGTTGATTTTGGGAGATAGTAAATTAAAAGATATACCTCATAAACTAATATAAAAGAAAAAGGAGTGTAAATGGCCGCAATCGGATTTTTCAATAGGTTAGATGGCTCTTGAATGCCAATAATATTAAAATGAATTAAGCCAATTATTAATAAGTGAATGATAAAACTCACCAAAGCAATCCATAAAATAACCTTTTCGCTCTTATCCTTGGTTTTTTCAGAAAGTAGCTTTTGATACAGTTTTTCTAAGTTTTTTGAGATATCCATAAATTATTTTTTGGTTAAATCATTAACAATCAACACCCCTATTTGTTTTTAAGAGCTTAACAAGCTCCTTTTCGAATTGGACGATTATACATCATTTTACCCCCTTTTGCAATATAGTCGCCGGCTATAATTGGATATGCATATTTGGGCGCGTGCGATACATGATGACTTCTGATGGTAATTTTATCATTCACTTTTAGGCTATGCAAGAGTGCAAATTCCGATTTAAAACCAAAAGTTTTACCAGATTTTTCTGGACCAAAAGCAAGAATATATTCTGTCCCTTTTATTTTTACCATCATGCCGAAACCTAAGCGAGCACCTGGCGGCAAGGTTAGCGAAGTAACTACTGCTTCCATATTAGTAAAATCTTTTATTTGCTTTTGGATGAGGGCTTCTCCGGCATATACTTTTTTGCCAGCTGGCGATGCTTGCCATTGTTTGTAAGCTTTACCTGCTGGAGTAGCTTCCCATTGTTGCATTGGGGTTTGTTTTTGGGCAGCTTCTTTTTTATTAACGGGCTTTGCAAATACGGATCCGCTTAGAAGCAATAGCGTAACTATTAGCGTGTAAATGGTTTTTTTCATGCTATAAATTTAAATAAAAAAAATAATATAACATCATAATGTGCTTTTGCTTCTTAGATTCAAGCAATTTGAGCTTAATAAACTATATGTTGTATATTCATATATCTATTGATGATGATGAAGAAATTATTAATTTTCTTATTTAGTTTCATTTATTTATCTGCGCTAGCAAATAATAAGGAACGGATTTGCATAGATAGCCTTACTAAACCCCTTGCAGAAAAAGAAGCCATCTTTATTTTAGTTGGGTTTGGGTCTAAAATTGAAGGCACCAAAAAAATTGCAGATTTCTTTTTTCATAAAGGATATGATGTTTATATCCCCGATTATATTGCACGAAAATCCATAGCAAATAGTGTGGTTAATTTAGATGAATTTATAAACCAGCATGAACTAATGAAATACAAAAAATTACATGTTTTTTCTTATATCGTTGGCGCCTGGACTTTAAATAATTGGATAGCACAACATCCCGCAAACAATATTGCTACCATTCTCTACGATAGAAGTCCTTTACAAGAAAGAGCGCCTTACGCGTTAGTAAAAGACATTCCGTTTTTAATACATTTAGCCGCTGGAAAAATAATGAAAGAATTTTCTGAGACAAATTACCCTCCTATTTCTTCAGAAAAAATAAGCATAGGTATTCTTATTGAAAGCCATGCAACAAAATTAATTATCAAGCATAAAGCCTCTGCGCTAGCACTGGGGCCTATTCAATGGGATGTTAAAAGTTTAAACCAAAGTTATAACGATTATTTTTATACTTGGATTAACCACGATGAAATGTATAATCGCTTTGATGTGATTGGATCCGAAATATTTTACTTTATCAAAAACCAAAAGTTTAGCCCTAGCGCCAAACGCGAAGCCTATTCGGATAACCCTTTTGTAAAATTTAATCCTGAGCCATGATATCTATCTATAGCATTAAACCAAAGTTTCAAAAATTACTCAAACCATTACTGGATTTCCTTTATAAAAATGGGGTAAGCGCTAACATGATAACTTGGAGTGCTATTGTATTATCGGCCGTTACCGGTTTATTGATTTGGCTCGAGCCAAGTCAAAACATGTTATTATTTTTACCCCTTTCGCTTTTAATTCGGATGGCTTTAAATGCACTCGATGGTATGATGGCGAGAACCTACCATATGCAAAGCAAACAAGGTGAAGTGTTAAACGAACTCGGAGATGTTGTTTCCGATTTTTTACTTTATTTCCCTTTGTTAAAATTATTTTCTATACCAATTTATATTCTTATTGCCTTTTTATTTATGTCGGTGCTAAATGAATACGCAGGCATATTAGCAAAAGCGGTAAGCGGCACCAGGCAATATGACGGGCCTATGGGCAAAAGCGACAGGGCCTTTGTAATTGGCTTGTTAAGTTTGGTATTTTATTTTACCCATGCGCTTAACCCCTATATCGATTATATTTTTGTGGCAATCATTCTTCTTTTAATGTTAAGTACTTTTTTCAGAATTAAAAAAACCTTAAACCCTAAATAAAATGAACTTAGCTCAATTTTCTGCAAACAAAGAGGTGGCTTTTATTATCCTTTTAATTATTGGCTTATTGGTATTTGCTACCCTGTTGTTTTTTATCTGGGGGAAATTAAAACCCGAGGCAAATTTAATCGAACTCAAACTTAGAACGAAGTCGTGGTGGACCATGGCCCTTGTGTTTATTCTTGCCATCGTAATTAATCCAATCATATCCTATTTTGCATTTGGTCTTTTATCTTTTATGGCCCTACGCGAAATATCGACCATTAGCAAGAATGTAAGAGATGTAGATAGACGCATTATGATATGGTGTTATATCGCCATTCCAATACAATTTATATTAGCCTATAACGGATACTTTAATTTGTTCGTCATCTTTATTCCGGTAGTCATGTTTATTTTTATCTCCTTTATGTTGGTAATTAAAGGTGAAACTACAGAGATTGGTCGTTCAATGAGTGTAATACCTACTCAATTAATGCTCACTGTTTTTTCATTGAGTCATTTAGCCTTTTTATTATCGCTGCCTCAAATAGCTGGTTTTAATGCAGGTGGAAGAGGCTTGTTACTCTTTGTTGTTTTTATTACAGAAATTAATGATGTATTTCAATTTACTTGGGGCAAATTATTAGGACGCCATGCCATCATTCCTAAAATAAGCCCGAATAAAACATGGGAAGGATTTATTGGTGGAATTATTACAACCACTGTTTTAGGATATTTCTTAAGGTTCTTAACGCCCTTCAGCGAAGTTGAATCTTTGGTGGTGAGTTTTGTAATTGCTTGCGCAGGTTTTGTTGGAGATGTAGTGGTATCGGCGGTTAAAAGAGATATCGGTTTAAAAGACACCGGGAACCTCATACCTGGTCATGGCGGCATACTTGATAGAATTGATTCTTTAGCCATTACCTCGGTAGTGTTTTTTCATATTGTGTATAATTTATATTATTCCTAAACATGAGAAGCGTTTTTCTATTTATAATCTATCGCGTAATCATGCGTAATTTTTTACGCGTAATTGTAGGTGTAAAATATAGTAATATAGCGGTATTGAATAAGC
>CAJBBN010000136.1 GCA_903951325.1 uncultured bacterium | reverse complement strand
CTGAGTTGCTATGGCACAGACACCAACGTGCTGGACTCGGAAATGCAACGCACCCTTGATTCGATGAACCCCAAATGAAATTCATTTGACGGGCCACGATTTCGGGTTTGAGGTCTAAAAATTCGTTGATTCGCTTTTGAGAGGCAGCAGCGCGTTGAACTAAAGAAGTGACCCAACCAACAGAGGCTACTGGCCAAGTTAAAATATTAACATACACGATAAATTCTGCAATATTTCCAGCAGTAATACTTCCATTGATTACCTCTTTGCCCCCAAAATAAACGGTCAATAAAGTACTGATTCCTATTAATCCTAAAATGGTTGGGAAAAAAATGGCTTGAACTTTAACCAATTCCATCGATTTTGTTTTATATACCTCGCTATCTGCAGCAAATCGATCGGCTAATTGTTGCTCTCTGCCAAAGGCTTTGATGATTCTTATGCCAGAAAAGGTTTCTTGCACGGTGGTGGTTAAAATAGAGAGCTGTGCTTGTATATTTTCACTTTTAGTATTAATGGTGTTTTGCACATAATAAATGGCAACAAATAAGAGCGGAAGGGGCAATAAGGCATAAAATGTAAGCATCGGATTAACGCTAATCATGGTGCTAATGACTAAAACAAATAACACAATTAAATTCAGGGTATACATAATAGCCGGGCCAATGTACATGCGCACGCGCGAAACATCTTCCGAAACGCGATTCATTAAATCACCGGTATTGTTTATTCGATAAAATGATAAATTTAATACTTGGTATTTTTGATAAATGACATTTTTTAAATCGTATTCAATGAGCCTCGAAACAACAATGATTGTTTGTCGCATAAAGAACATAAATACCCCTTTGATGATGGATATGAGTACAATTAAAGCGCCAAAAAGTAAAGCGATTTGTATAATTATACTTTTTAAAATGGCTTGATTTTCGAAACCTGATGTTAATTGATAATTGGCTAAATTATCTTTCACTAAATCAAATGCTAATCGGATAATTTGTGCAGGAAAAACGCCGAACCAATTAGATAGTGCTATAAAAATACCCCCAAATAAAATGCGGTATTTATACTTGGCTAGGTATGGATTAAGAGACGATAATTCTTTCATTTTTTCAAAAGTACAATAGTTTTTGATTTAAAGGAGGTTAAAATAGCCATAGCACAGTGATAAAGCCTTTTTTTACATTAGCTGAATTGAAAAAAATACCCTACTTTTGCCTCCATTAAGGTTAAAAGCCCGATTTTATAAATTTAAGAAATAGCGCATGTCTGATCAATTAGGTGAAAATTCCGTATTTAATAAACTGGCAACACAAGAACATCAAAAAGTGGTGTATTGTTACGATCAAGCAACAGGATTAAAAGCCATTATTGCTATACATGATACTACTTTAGGTCCTGCTTTGGGTGGTACCAGAATGTGGAATTACAAAACAGAAGGCGAAGCTTTAAACGATGTATTAAGACTTTCGAGAGGGATGACCTACAAAGCAGCCATCACGGGTTTAAATTTAGGTGGAGGTAAAGCCGTTATTATTGGCGATTCAAATAAAGATAAATCAGAAGCGATGATGCGTCGTTATGGTAAATGTGTTGAAAATTTAAATGGGGAATATATAACAGCAGAAGATGTAGGTACTAGTCCAAAAGACATGGAATACATTAAGATGGAAACCAATCACGTCTCTGGAATACCAGTATCATTAGGTGGTTTAGGAGATCCATCGCCGGTAACTGCTTTTGGTGTTTACATGGGAATGAAAGCATCTGCGCAACATTTATGGGGCAATGATAGTTTAGCTGGTAAAGTTATTGGAGTGCAAGGCATTGGTAATGTAGGTGAAAATTTAGTGAAGCATTTAAGAGCCGAAAACGCTAAAGTTTATATTACAGATATCAACGAAGAGCGTTTAGCAATGGTGGCTAAAAAATATGGTGCAGATGTAATTGCGAATAATCAATTTTACAATTTAGACATCGATATTTATGCACCATGTGCATTAGGTGCTACCGTTAATACAGAAACACTTTCACAATTAAAATGTGCGATTATTGCTGGTGCGGCTAATAATCAATTAGCAGACGAAAATATTCACGGAAAAATGGTGATGGAAAAGGGAATTATTTACGCGCCCGATTTCTTGATTAATGCAGGTGGATTAATTAATGTTTATTCTGAAATGCATGGCCATAGCGCCAAGCGTGCCATGGAAAAAACAGAACACATTTACCAAGTTACCTTAGAAATTTTGAAAAAATCGAGAGAGGAAAATATTCCAACCTACGAGGCTGCCAATAAAATTGCAGAAAAAAGGATTGCGGATATTCGTAGAATAAAAGCAGCTTACTAATAATTAATGCACTAAGTTTTAGTGTAAAATCGTTCTTTATATCAATTTATGTTAAATCGTCGTCATTTAAGAATTAAAGGTTTTCAAGCATTATATGCTTACCAACAAGCAGAAGTAAAAGAGCAAAAATTGGCTGAAAAGCAATTGCTACAGGCTGTTCAGTTGGTACATGATGCCTATATTAATTTATTACAATTAGCTTTAGCATTAGCACAATTTGAAGAAAATGCAGTTGCTGAAAAAGGTAATAAGCATATGCCTACGGCAGCAGATTTAAATGCAACTGCGGTATTACTAAAAAATAAATTTATTGCGCAATTAGTACAAGATGTTAATTATCAAAAAATCGCTAAAGCCTATAAAATCAATTGGAATGGCGAAGAAGTTTTGTTACGCGAAATTTTAACACAATTAAAATCGGAGCAGGCTTACTTGGAATATGCTAATTTAGCAAGTCCTAGCCAAAAAGAGGATCAAGATTTTATGCAGTATTTGTATAAAAAAGTACTTTTTAAATTCCCTTTATTAGAACAGCATTTAGAAGAGAAATATTTAAATTGGCCTGTAGATGCAGAAACCGTTGAAAGTATGATTTTGAAAACCATCAAAGCCTTTAAACTAGATACGGCCCTAGATTTATTGCCTATTACAGCTAATTGGGACGAAGACAGGATTTTTATTTTAGATTTATTTAATAAAACCATTCAAAACGAAATAGCATTCAACGAATTAATTGCCAATAAAACCCAAAATTGGGATGTTGAAAGGATTGCAATGGTCGATACCATTCTGATGAAAATGGCCATTACTGAATTTGTGCATTTTGAATCTATTCCAACTAAAGTAACCATGAACGAATACATTGATATTTCTAAAGAGTTCAGTACACCAAAAAGTAAAGGCTTTATCAATGGAATTTTAGATAAAATTTTAATTGATTTAAAAGACAATAATCAAATTAATAAATCGGGTAGGGGTTTAGTAAATTAATTTTATGAAAAAGATTGTATTTTATTTATTGGTTTTGAGTGTGATGGCTTGCGGTAAAAAAACAGCAAACAGCAGTTTAAATTCAGCATCTATCGATATTCCAATGACCGCCGATGGTAAAGTAGACACCTTAAAATTGCCTAAATTTACCTTTCAAAACGATACCTATGACTTTGGTAAAATTACCCAAGGTGAAAAGGTTTCTTACTCTTTTAATTTTAAAAATACAGGTTATGTACCTTTAATCATTTCATCTGCCTCGGCAAGTTGTGGTTGTACTGTTCCTACTTTTCCAGAAGAACCCATAGCACCAGGTGCCGAAGCAACTATTGCCGTTGTGTTTAACAGTGAAAATAAAATGGGTTTACAAACTAAAACCATCACCATAGTAGCCAATACCGTTCCCAATACTAAGGTGTTATATTTAAGAGGGGAAGTTTTAGAAGCAAAATAAATTTAAATTATATATGATGAACTTAATGAATGTAATATTGATGGCTCCACCTGCAGCAGGTAGCAATCCAAACCCAGTGATGCAATTTTTACCTTTAATTTTAATTGGTATTGTTTTCTATTTTTTCATGATTCGTCCACAAACGAAAAAAATGAAAGACCAAAAAAACTTTATCGAAGCCATTAAAAAAGGAGATAAAGTGGTTACCATTGGCGGTATTCATGGAAAAATTGCGGATATCAACGAAGACACTTATCTATTAGAGATTGAAAATGGAGTGAAAATGAAAATCGATAAGGTTTCGGTTTCTTTAGAAGCATCAAAAAAAATCAATAGTTAATTAGCTAGCAAATTTTAAAATATCAACCCCTTAAAGGTTGATATTTTTGTTTAATAGCGAAAGCATATACAAATGAAAAAATTAATCATTGCTTTCATTCAGTATTACAAAGAGGTTTCTCGTAGGCGCATTCGCCGACGTTTTGGCCTTTTTTTGTTTTGTATAGCAGTGGCTTTTGTTTTTTGGATTTTAACTGTATTGGGTAAAAACAGGCATTTTGATATTCAAGTACCCATCGTTTTTATCAATGTACCATTTGATCAGGCCTTATTGGTCGATAATAGTCGTCATGTATCCTTTACGGTAGAAGGATCTGGTTGGTTTTTTCTGAAAAGTAAAATTCAAAATTTGAGTGATACTTTAAGAATTGATTTGAACGAATATGAAAACACCAGAGAAATTAATTTGATTAAAATAATCAATAGCATTGATAAAATCACTTTAGATAAATTAGTTATTATTGATGTTTCGCCAGCGAAATTGAAATTTAAATTTGAGAAGAAAAACACCAAAAAAGTTCCCATTATTTTCAATAGTAAGATTCAGTATAGCAAACAATTTGGTCTAAAAAACAGTATCCGAATGAGCCCCGATAGTGTTGTTATTTCTGGTCCACAAGAGGACATTCAATCTATTCAAAACTGGGAGGTAAACCCAGTAAATATAATAGACATAGCCGATGATCAAAACCTATCGTTAAGCTTAAAACCTGCAGAAAATAGCAATGTTTTATTAGCAAATAATAAGGTGGCTGTATATATTCCTGTCGAAAAATATACTACTAAACGAATTTTGGTACCCATACATATTAAAGCCATGGCGCCTTTTGAAAAAATTGCTATCTATCCTCAAAAAGCAGAATTAACTTTTTTAGTGGGTATTTCTAAATACAAATCTATCAACGAAAATTCTTTCAGGGTAATTGCTGTGCAAGAAAAAAATTCACTCAATAAATTAAAATTAAAAATGGATCATGCGCCATCGGGCATCCAAAACTTAACAATAGCGCCTCATTTAGTAGATTATTTAATATATAATAAATGATGTTAAAAGTAGGAATTACAGGAGGTATAGGGACCGGAAAGTCTATCGTTTGCAATTTGTTTGCCGTATTAGGCATTCCAGTTTATAACGCAGATATTCGCGCCAAAGCCTTAGTGGTAGCAAATCAAACTTTAAAAAATGAAATTATTGCAGCTTTTGGTGCAGCGGCTTATTTAGCAAATGGCAGCTATAATCGTGCGCATATTTCGGCCATTGTGTTTAATGACCCTCCAGCATTAGCCATGCTGAATAAAATAATACATCCATTTGTGTTTCAGGATTTCGATGATTGGTGTAAAATTCATCAGCAAGCAGCTTATGTTGTAAAAGAAGCAGCGCTTATGATTGAGTCTGGTAGCCATTTACAGAATGATTACAATATTTTAGTTGCTGCACCATTAGCACAAAGGCTTATCAATATTGCTAAAAGAGACGGATTGTTACCTGCTCAAATTGATAAGATCATGGCCAATCAATTACCCGAATCCGAAAAAGTTCCCTTTGCAGATTTTATCATTCATAACGATGAATCACATTCTTTAATTGAACAAGTTTTAGCTATTCACCATCAATTATTAAATCAATGAAAAAAATCATTGCTGATTTTATCATTGATACTCCCAATGGTTTTTATTGTCGTATTGGTGGCTTTTATATAGATCCCAAAACACCCGTTCAAAATGCGATAATAT
>CAJBBN010000135.1 GCA_903951325.1 uncultured bacterium | reverse complement strand
GCCATTGCACAAAACACACTGAAACTTGCCGGCGAAGCGGGTATCAGTAATTGGAATTATACTGCAGACACTTTGGCGCCAGTATTAAATGATTATTTCGTGAATGCCTATGCTAAACTTTATTTAGCTTATTTTAATACAAATATTAGTGTAGGTTATTTAAATGTTGGCCCAGATTTTAGGAGCATTGGCGCGCAAAGCAAAGATGTAAACTACAATTCGCCAACATTGTTTTTCAATCGCTTTACCAACAATCAACAATTAAGACCCATCACTTTAATTGACATGATTGGCAATGAAAATATTTACAATAGAACCATTAGCACCTCGCTTGCTTCGGAGAACGAAGTTTTCAATGATATTCTCCCTTATGGTTTAGCTACTTTCAATAGAGTGGGCGCTTATGGTAAATTACAATTCCAAAGCAAAAACAAAATTCATGTACAAGCCGAGGTATATAGATTAAATGAAATTAGAGGTCAAGGTTCGGATGCATTGAAAGCTTTTAGCCAAGTAAAATTAAATAGCAAAATTCCATTCCATACACTCATGGGTTTAGCTAATAAATTCGAAGTTCAATTAGGATTGCGTTTACAACAAACTACGAGAAATAGTATTTATGCAAATGAAAATATCGATTATAAAAATTTGCAAGTAAGCTTGGGCATGAACTATGAAATTATTCCTGACCTTGAATTGTTAGCAGGTTTTGTGCAACAACAAAATAATGGAAACAGTTTTATTACCGAAAGAAACGAATATTCGGAAGTCACTTATTTCAAGAATAGCAATTATAACCTTACGCAACAAATAGCGGCAGTGGGTTTGCGAATTAATTTTAGCCCTAAAGCTTACTTATGTGCTTTATTACAACAAAGCAGTTATCAAGATCAGTCGTCTATCAACAATAAAGCAATGGCTGATTTTAAAATCAATCAATTTGGTTTAATCTATAATATTCTATTATAATATGAAAAAGACATTATTAATATTTGTTGGCTTAGTAAGCATTGGACTAAGCGCATGCAGGAAAGAAAACACTTTCGATGGCCCAAGTATCAACGAAATCAATAGTAAGTTTGCTATACTTGAATCGTTTAAGGTTAATAAAGCAACAGCAGATTTTGAAACAGGCAATGCTATATTTACTGCCCGCTTCAATAAAATTGTTTCCTGGAAAATTACCATCAAAGGTTCTATTTCAAAAGCAACAAAAATTATTAGCGGCGAAAGTAAAGTGCTAGATGCAAGCAATGCTAGTTGGAATGGATCGATTACTTTATTCCCTTTATTTAAACCAGAGAACTGTACTGCAACGCTGTTAATCGCTAGCGAAAACGATAGCGCAAGCACTACTATCAGTATCTCAAAAACTAAATTGCTCCCTAGCGGCGCAAGAATGATTGCCAATTTCGAAAATGGATTTGATCCTAATTGGACTAAATTTTTCCAATCTGGTGCAAGCATGGAATGTGAAATTAGGACAGATAGTTTTGCACCAGAAGGTACAAAATACCTAAACATGGGTGGAACAATAGGATGGAATGACTGGTTGGTTGGTTTTGTTGATTTTAATGCTAAGGCATATCAAAGCAATGTCACTTTCCCATTAAGTAATAATCCCGAAAATGAATATTTTAATGTATTGATTTATGGAGACCAAGACCCTAAATTAAATATGACCAAAGCCTTGTTTCAATTTAAAGAAGATGAAAATAGTGATGGCGTATTTAATGTAAACAAAGAAGACCAATACGATTATATAATTGACGTAACTTGGAGCGGATGGAGATTGGTTTCAGTAAAATATGCAGACCTTGCAACCTTAGTAAATGGCACCCCTGCCATTCCTAATGGGAACAAGAGCCATAACCCTGATAAAATTAGTATGATTTCATTCTTACAATTAGCAAAACCTCAATCAGGTCCTTCTAGGTGCAAAATTGATTTAATTTCGTTTACTCAAAATAAAGCGCTAGACCTTTAATGAATAAAATAATTTACATAGTTAGTTTCGTTTTTCTCACACTTACGATGAGTGCTTGTAGCACTATGGTTCAAGTGCAAGAGAAAACTTTATATGATCAAAACGCTCAAGTAAATACAGAAGAAATTAACGGGTTTAAAGCGGTTCATATTTTTAAAGATGATTACGATAATAGTGTTTGGGTTTCGCCGGAGCGAAACTGTGTAAGCCTAAGTACAGAACGATATTATGTATATAATGGCAAGGCTGGATTAAAAGTGAAATGGGATAAAATTGCTGGTGGCTGCAAATGGATTGGTATTGGATTTGGATGGAACAGCTGGATGGCTAAAGATATGCTAGATGTAAGCGAAGACTGCGCCGTGCAAATGAAAGTAAAATCGGCGAATGGAAACTTTAAAAATTTTCCAGTTGCTTTTGCTTTCGAAGATTATTCGGGTGTGCAAAGTTTTGTTGGCTTTCAAATGAACCAAGCATCTGGCGAATTTAATTCTGAAACCTGGACAACAGTTAGTATCCCTTTGAACAAATTTGATTTTAAATCCAAAAACTTCGACCTCGAAAAAGTAAAGCAATTTATTATTCAGTTAGAAGGTGATGGTGAAATATATTTAGATGATATTAAAATTGTGAGATTGTAAAATGAATCGCATTAAAAATACATTATTCTTTTGTTTGATTTTTTGTAACCTCACGGTGTTTGCTCAAAAAAAACAAATTGACATTGCTGCTTTAATTGGCAAAATGACCATTGAAGAAAAGGCTGGAGAAATGACACAGCTTGACTTAGGTGTGATTGCCAATGGTGATGTTTGTAATTTAACACAACCGCAATCTATCAATCAAGCAAAATTAAAGAAAGCCATTAGTCAGTATCATATTGGATCGTTTCTAAATGTAGGCTGTGGCAGTGGTACGATTAGCCTAGAGAATTGGCAAAAAATATTTTCCGCAATTAAAGCAGAAACAAAAAATACAAAATTACAAATTCCAATCATTTTTGGAATCGACGCCATTCACGGAAACAACTACACCATTGGTGCCACTTTATTTCCACAACAAATTGCACAAGCAGCAACCTGGAACCCTGACTTAGTAAAACAAGGTTACGAAGTAACAGCATATGAGGCTAGGGCATCTGGAATTCCTTGGAATTTTTCGCCTGTTTTAGATTTAGGCAGACAACCTTTATGGTCACGCTTTTTCGAAACATTTGGCGAAGATGTATTACTTGCGAATAAAATGACCGTAGCCGCTGTTAGCGGGCTTCAGGGCGACAATCAATACAGCCCTTATCATGTTGCGGCTTGCATGAAACATTTTTTAGGCTATAGCATGTCATTGAGTGGAAAAGATCGAACTCCAATTTGGCTTTCGGAAAGAGAAATGCGAGAGTATTACTTACCTACTTTTAAAACAGCCATTGATCAAGGCGCAAAAACAGTGATGATAAACTCTGCCGATATAAACGGAACACCTGTTCATGCGAACTACGATATTTTAACTACGCTATTAAGAAATGAATTAGGCTTTAAAGGTGTTGCGCTTACAGATTGGGAAGACATCTATAAACTAGTGGATATGCACCATGTGGCTGCCACTAAAAAAGAAGCGGTTTACATGGCCGTTATGGCTGGCATAGATATGAGTATGACTCCGAACGATTACCAGTTCACAGACTTACTGATTGAATTAATAAAAGAAGGCCGTATTCCAATGTCTCGAATTGATAGTTCGGTGAGTAGAATCTTAACATTGAAATATGAATTAGGTTTGTTTCAAAGTAAAGGCAAGGAAATAAAATATCCGCTATTTGGTTCAGCCGAACACGCTGCAAAAAGTTTAGCAGTAGCAAATGAATGTATCACCCTCTTGAAAAATAATAAGCAAACCCTTCCCATTAAAAATAAAAACGAATCGGTTTTTGTTTGCGGCCCTGGAGCAAATAGTTTGAATTATTTAAATGGCGCTTGGACGCATACATGGCAAGGAGTCGACACTAATTTTAATACTAAAAATAAATTAACCATACTAGCTGCTATTCAAAAATTTGCAGGTGTGAATCGTGTTACCTACGCTGCAGGTACTAGCGTTGATCAAATTATTAATATCGATGATTGTTTAGCTAAAGCGAAAAACGCAGACAAAATTATTGTTTGTTTAGCAGAAACCCCTTCAACAGAAATACCAGGGAATATTGATAATTTATATTTACCAAAAGCACAAGAAGATTTAGTACTTGTCTTGAGCAAATTAAATAAACCAATTATATTAGTTTGCACCTTTAATAGACCAAGAATTTTAAAAAATATTATTCCTTTGGTTGATGCAATAGTCTATGCTTATTTACCAGGTGATGAAGGTGGAAAAGCCATTGCATCAGTTTTGTATGGCGAAACAAACCCAAGTGGCAAATTACCATTTAGTTACCCGGCAGATGCCAATAGCTTATTACATTACGATCGCAAACATGCAGAAAATATAAACGTAGATTTTAGTAACAAAGGCTACAGCCCAGCATTTGACTTTGGTTTTGGAATGAGCTATAGTAACTTTAACTATAGCGGCATGGTGGTCTCTAAAAACACGTTAAACGATAACGATTCGGTTGGTGTAAGTGTAGTGGTGAAAAATACTAGTGAAATGGAAGGCAAAGAAGTGGTGCAAATCTATTATGCAGATTTAGTTGCTTCGATAACACCATCTGTTAAAAAACTATTGGCATTTAAAAAAATAAACTTAAAAGCAGGCGAACAACAAACAATCACTTTTCAAATTCATAAAAATGAATTATCATTTATCAACAAACAATTGAAAAGAGTAACAGAAGCTGGCGAATTTGATTTAATGATACAAAACGAAACCAAAAGAATTTATGTTAATTAAAAAATATAAAATATTAAGTTTATTGGCTTTAGTTGCGCTAGGTTATGGCTGCGAACAGTCTGCACCTGCAAACTTATATGAAGAAAAAGGCGACTTGTATTTTTCGGGTTATTATTTTAATTACAAAAACCGATTAACACCTGTTGGTCCTGGGCCTAATCGTTTTTTAGGTGATAGTACTGCAGCATGGGTAGACAATCAAGATAAATTGCATTTAAAAATTCAACAAAAAAATGGATTTTGGCAATGCAGTGAAATTATCAGTACCAAAAGATTTGGTTATGGTACTTATCAAATGACTTGCGAATCAGACATTAGAAATTTTGACCCCATGACAGTGTTTGGTTTTTTTACTTGGGATGATTACTCATTCCAAAAAGCTGGTAATTCGGAAGTAGACATTGAATTTGCAAAATGGGGTGATGCAAATGATACTTTACCAGTAACCTATAGTGTGCAGCCAGTTATTTTTAGTAACCCTGCGCCATATGCAGAACGCACGCACAAACCCTTTATACCATCAAAATATAATGCAAGTACTTGTACCTATACGATGCAATGGACGCCAGACAGTATTGTTTGGAAAAGTTTTGTTGGTGAAAGCATTTTTGGCACGCAACAAATTTCACACCATGTATTTACGAAAAATAATTTTAGCCGAAAAAAATTAGAAGGCAGTAGGGAGTCGGATCCAATAGTGATTCCAACCCCTGGTGATTCTACAAATGTTCGATTTAACTTTTGGCTGCTGAATGGTGCTGCACCAAAAAATGGCTTAACACATGAAATTATCATTAAAAACTTTCAATACTTACCCAATTAAAAAAAACAAAGAATAACTTAAAAAAACAATTATGAAAAAAATCTCCTTTTTATTTTTGATGATGCTATCGAGTATGGCATTTGCTCAAAACGCGCCAATCACCTTCGAAACAGGTGCATTTGGAAACTCGTGGACTTGGACACCATTTGAAAATGGCACCAACCCTGCTATTACAATGGTTGCAAACCCAAGCACAACTGGTATAAACAGTTCAGCTACTGTTTGTAAATTTACAGCTACCACAGCTGGTCAGCCTTATGCTGGCTTTGAAACCTCGCATGGTGCTGGCATTGGTACCTTCACTTTATCTGCTTCAAATTGCGTAGTTAAAATGATGGTTTACAAATCAGTTCTTTCTGATGTTGGAATTAAATTTGCAACTGCAAGTGGTGGATCAACTGGTGAAATTAAAGTAGCGAATACGGTAATTAACCAATGGGAAGAATTGACTTTTAACTTTGCCGGTAAAATTGGCGAAACAAATGATCAAATTATTATTTTCCCTGACTACCAAGCAAGAACAACAAATAACGACACTTATGTAGACAACATTACATTTAGTGCTGGTTCTGGTTCTTCAGATCCAACTACTGCAGCGCCAACACCTACTGCTGCTGCTGCAGATGTAATTTCAATGTTTAGTAATGCCTATACCAATGTAGGTGTTGACACATGGAGAACTTCGTGGTCTAACGCTACATTAACCGACATTCAAATTGCAGGTAACGATACTAAAAAATATTCTTCTTTAGACTATGTTGGTATTGAAACTACTGGACCTAACATGATCAATGCATCTGCAATGACAAAATTCCATGTGAATGCTTATACGCCAAACATGACTGCTTTTAGAATTAAATTAGTTGACTTTGGTGCAGATGGCGCTTACGGTGGTGGTGATGATAAAGACCATGAATTAGTTTTTACTCCAACACAAAACGCTTGGAATAGTTTTGATATTAATTTATCAGATTTTACTAGCTTAACCTCAACTGCACACATTGCACAATTAATATTTTCTGGCTTGCCAACTGGAACTGGAACAGTTTATATAGACAACGTATATTTCAGTAAACCAGCTGTTGTGGCATCAGAGCCTACTACAGCTGCTCCTACTCCTACTGCATTAGCAGCTGACGTAATTTCTATGTTCAGTAATGCCTATACCAATGTGGGTGTAGATACTTGGAGAACTTCATGGTCTACTGCAACATTAACAGATGTACAAGTTGCTGGTAACGATACCAAAAAATATACTGATTTAAACTTTGTTGGAATTGAAACCGTAGGTCCAAACTTGATTAATGCAACTAGCATGACAAAATTCCATGTAGCTGTTTGGACACCTAACATAACTGCATTCAGAATTAAATTAGTGGATTTTGGCGCAAATGGGACCTTCGAAGGTGGTGATGACAAACAACACGAATTATCTTTTACCCCAATTATTGCAGGATGGAATAGCTATGATATTCCATTGACAGATTTTGTTGGTTTAACAACCACAGGTCATATTGCGCAATTAATTTTCTCTGGTGATCCTTCAGGAACTGGAACTGTATTTATTGACAATGTTTACTTCAGTAAACCAGCTACTATTTTAGAGCCAACTACTGCAGCACCTACGCCTACTGCATTAGCAGCAAACGTAATTTCAATGTTCAGTAATGCATATACTAATGTGGGTGTAGATACTTGGAGAACTGGTTGGTCGAATGCAACCTTAACTGAGATGCAAGTAGCAGGTAATGATGTAAAAAAATATTCGGCATTAGATTTTGTAGGTATCGAAACTACCGGTGCTAATTTAATCAATGCTTCGACCATGTCTCATTTCAATGTAGACGTATGGACACCAAACATGACTTCATTAAGAATTAAATTGGTAGACTTTGGTGCAGATGGAGTTTTTGGAGGTACTGATAATACAGAGCACGAATTAACGTTTACACCTACACAAAATGGATGGGTAAATCTTAATATTCCATTAACTGACTTTACTAACTTGACAAACAAATCGCATATTGCACAATTAATTCTTGCAGGAGCGCCTGTAGGTGCAGGTATTTGTTACCTAGACAATGTGTACTTCAGCAAACCTGCTGTAGGTATTAATAACACAAGCGCGGTTAGCTTAAATGTTTATCCTAATCCTACTGCAAACACAGTTACGATAAAAGGTTTAAATGTGAATGAAATTAACATCGCAAAAATTTATTCTATTGAAGGAAAATTAGTTGCTACACAAAATGTTTCTGCAAACGGAACCATTGACTTAGTAAGTTTCACAAACGGAACTTATTTAGTGAAAGTAAATGAAAAAGTAGCAAGAGTAGTTAAAAACTAATCATTGTAATTTATACATCATAAAAAAGGCTCGAACAATGTTCGAGCCTTTTTTGTTTTCAATGGGTTTGTTTATTAGTCTAATATACAATTAGCTTTTGGGTTATATTCGCGCCTTCTGCTTGCATCGTTACAAAATATATACCAGGATTAAATTCAGCTACATTAATAGTTTGCTGCGTTTTACCTGCATTCCAATGTTGATTTTGTAATTGCTGAATCACTCTACCTAATTGATCTCTGATCAATATTTTAGCTTCACATGGTTTCGCAAAATTTAATGCCAATTCAAGCTGTTGGTTTGCTGGATTTGGCGATAAATTCATCATTGGCGACAGCAAAGGATTAACTCCTACAGAAGAAATCACTGCTAATTGATTGTATTTTGCTTGGGCTGCTTGCGCACTTGCCTGTAAGTCGGCTAAACTATCGCCAGCAATAAAGGCAAAAGCAACAGTAGCTTCTGCCGCAGAATCAATTTCGTATGGACCAGCTGCAATAGTGTATTGAACATCTAAACCCGTTCCGGTAAAACCTAAACTTTCGTTTACAATTCCACTCGACATGGTCAAATATTTTTCTGCAATAGAAAAACCGTTTTCCTGTGGGTCGCCAGGGATGGAATAAGATTGTCCGTAAAAATTAGCAGTCGCTTCGTGCGATAATAATTTTACAGCGCCCATTGGATCGCCAGCAGTGGTAGACATCGCCACTCCCATTTTATAGGTAGAATCCCATAACACTTTATTGGTTGCCGAATTGACAATGTCCCAGTCTAAAAACAAACCAATATGCATGCCTGTAAGTTTAGTAGCCGTGGTGTTTTTAACTTTATATTCTACAATAATAAATTTATCGTTTGGCATTTGGCTCCAAGCCATTTCCCGATGTGCAATCAATAATTGCTGCGACGGTACGGCAGCGGCATCATTGAATTCGCCTTCCGAATAAAAATCAAAACCTGCTTTATTTACTTTGGCCACTCTTTTAGTGGCCACAAAATTTTCGTCGGGTGTAGTTGCTTCAGATCTTGCGTTATTAGAAACCGTAGTACTGTTTTGACCAATCATTAAGGCTGCTTCGTATAACATGCTTACGCCTTTGTAAACGACTCCTAAGCCGCCTGTTCCATCTCCATTACGATAGCCCACTCTGCCAATTCCCGTTGCGGTACTTTGTAGTTGATTTACCACAATATTTAAAGAAGAGATATTTACTTCTACACTAAAGAATTCCGCATCGACATAAGAACCATCTGCATAAGCAATTTTAAAATTAACTTTAGTATTTTCTGCGGTACCTGCTTTTACAATAAATTTAACAGGAGCAATGTCTTGTGGTTGCAATGTTCCCATCACACCCAAGTTAATACTTGTGTTTAATAGCGTAACAGCAGCCGAGGTAGAGCTTATCGTTGCCATTAAATTACTTGTTGGATCTAAATAATTCACTAATCTTAAATTCATACTAATGGTATCTCCAATCACAAAGGCACCATTATTTTTATCAATAAAATCTTTTTGAACAATACGAATGGATGGAGAAGTTTCGGTTAAAGCTCTGTATAAATTAATACGTCCTTTACCCAATTTATCTTTATAACGCGTGGCACTTTTCGAATACACATCGTCGGCAGTAACTCTTAATTTTTCGCCTACTTGCATGCCTATGTAATTTGGATAATATGATTTTACAATGGCAGCGGCACCCGCTGTAATAGGCGAGGCCATAGAAGTTCCATCATAAGAATTATAAGAATTATTATAGGTTGTGCTATAAATTCCAGATCCTGGAGCAGATACGTCTACACTATAATTATAAGTGGTAAAATTAGAGGCTTTATCGGTTGCAGTTGAAGAAGCTACCGAAAATACATTGTCATAAGATGAAGGATATTGCGCAGCATCTATCCCATCGTTTCCTGCAGCAGCAATTACTAATGCGCCTTTGGCTGCAGCATAATTTATTACATCTTGTCCAAAGGTACCACCACCTGCACCACCCCAAGAACAATTAATAATTGATGCGCCATGATCAACAGCGTATACAATACCTTCGTATCCCGAATAAATTGAATTTTCGAATGCATCTGGTGCGCATTTTACAAATAACAATTTACACTTAAAACCTATACCAGATATACCAGTATTGTTATCGGCTACGGCCGAAGCATCACCACCAACATGCACTCCGTGGTCGTTTCCGCCCACTTGCACATTTGGATCACCATCTGGTGTAAAATTCGTTGAAGATGCTCCAACCAAATCCCAACCTTTAAAATTATCGATATAACCATCGTTATCATTGTCAATTCCGTCAATTGGATCAGCGTAATTATATTTAACATTGGCTGCTAAATCTGGATGATCTAAATCTCCTCCCGAATCTACAATTCCAATAACAGTATTGGTATCTCCTTTAGAAATATTCCAAGCTTGGTATGCTTTAATAATTTTTTGATAATAATTTTTGGGTGATAAAGTATCAGGATCATTTGGCGTATAAGACAAATGATATATAAAAGAAGGCTCCGCATAAACAATTGCTTTAGATGAAAGCAACTCATTTATAGCCTCTGTGATTGACATAGCGGAAGCATAATGCAACTCATAGAGTGTAGTCATATCGGGCGCTTGCTGACCATTCATTAATTTTGATTGCAATGGCATTGCATTGGGGAACAACTGCCTTACCTTTGTAACATTTAATTTTGAAAAAGCATTTTGTAAACTTGGAATAGCCATACTATTTGGAGTACAATTGCTTTTTTGTATAGCTGCAATTTTTACAATTACTACACCAGCTAGATAATCTTTAGTTGTTACTTTTGCAGGCAATGCATAACTTCGAGTTAAAACATTTCGATTAACATTTAATTGTGCAGGATTTTTTGCAGCTACAATTTGTACCGAAAAAAATAAGGTGCAACATAAAATGGCTTTAGTAAAATTTAATTTCATTTATTTTTTAATTAGATTTGAGTTTTATAAGTTTAAATATAATTTTTTTAGCTTATAAAATGGAAATAAGCCGAAAAAAATCGATTAACTTGGCTTTTTAATACCCGTAAATAATTATTTGCATGCTTTTTCATTCCCTATTTTTTTGCATTTTAACTATTAATATTTGTTTTACAATTGTCGATTTGATGATTAGAAAAACAAGTTTAAATGTAAATTCTGCTCAATATATAGCCCAAAGAAGCACGCTTACCGTATGCTTTACATTAGCTTGGATGTGGTTGATAGATGGCTTTAAAATTCCGATTGACCCTAAAACTACCCTTCAAATGGTTGGATGCGCATTGATTTGCGGAATAGGCTTATTTACTTTTATTGAAGCAACAAAGTACCTTGCATTTACAAACTTATTGCTGATTCAATCTTTAGGGCCAATTGTACAGCAAGTTATTGGCAAGTATTTGTTTAACGAACCAAGCAATTGGAGCTTACAAATTTCCTTTATCATTGCGATTATTGGTGTACTGATTCAATCTAAAATACCTAAAAATACAAAAGGCATAAGCCTTGCATTAATTAGTGTTTTTTCCTGGACGCTTGGCTATAGTTTAATGTCTATTCCGCTTAAAAATACCGAAATGGTATGGAGCGTATTGATAGTAGAAGGAACTATTTTAAGTATTGCAATTATTGGTCTGTTG
>CAJBBN010000134.1 GCA_903951325.1 uncultured bacterium | reverse complement strand
GTCATATATATTATCAAAAATATAATCAGGATTTGCTTTTTCTAATTGTGCTTTAGTATGCGCTCCAGTAGTAACACCAATATTATACTTACAACCAGCATTCCTACCTTCTTCAATATCAATAGTTGAATCTCCCACCTTAATAACCGTTGACGCGTCAGTAATATCTAATTTGTCCATAGCATACAAAATCATATCCGGCATCGGTCTATTATTACTAACATCGGAGGAAGTTACCAATAAGTCGTACTGCACCCCTTTTACCCAATTTAATTTGTTTAATAAGGATATAGCAGTGACTGTGTTGTAGCCTGTATTTAAAACTACTTTGATATCCTTTGTCCTTAGTTCATTAAATAATCTTTCCGTATTATTCGTAGGAACAACAATCAAATTTGCATATGCTATGTCCAGTAAGCCTAAAAAGTCTTTAAATATTTCCTGGATAGTTGCCTCATTCAAGGATATATTACTACCGCTTAAAGTTTCCCTAATGGCTTGTAGTTTTTCTTTTCCAGCACCCAACTTTAAAACATCTTCAAAACTTACATTAGGACAAACTTTTTCAATCGCTTTATGCAAAGTACGGTACACTACATTTCCTTCATCCACTGTAGTTCCAGCCATATCAAAAACAACCATTGCTATTTTCATTGTAATTATTTTAAAGATGATTCAATTGCATTCGTAAATGTTTCAATACTTGGGCTGACTAAATTTGGATCTTTCGCTAAATCATCCCATCTTCTTAATACAACCGCGTCTTGGTAAAATTCATTTTTCTCGAAAGCGGCTACTTCCATTTCACTCATAACCCCACCCTGAAATTCTAGACTTATTTTGGATGGTTCCGACAATGTTTCAAGATACCCAGGCGCGGTAGCACACAAATATCTTTTTGCTTGTACATGCAATTTAACTGGTTCCACGGCTGCCAACTTGAAATGTTCGGTTAGATAAGATTCTCCCAATAATTCATGCATATCATCAATCCCTTTATCACTTGCGTCATCAGGTAAGTCATGCAATAAATGTCCAATATCATGTAATAATGAAGCTGTTATTAATTCATCTGTAGCATTATGTTGTCTGGCTAATTCGGCACATTGCAAAGCATGTTCTAATTGCGTAACCGCTTCTCCACCATACATAGAAGAACCATTTTTTTCAAAAAGCGACAAAATTTGTTGTGTAACTGGATGTAACATAAAATATATTTTTAAATATGATTAATCATTTCCTCTGCGTAACCAAATGACATTGTCATTCCATGACCACCAATGCCATTTAAAATATATACGCCTGCTTCTGGATTTAAAAATAAATCTGTTGCCCCATTGGTCATGATTGGGTATATGCCATTCCATGATTGTGTCATTTCCCATTGATCAATGTGCATTAATTTTTTTAGATACTCCAAAATCATGGTATTGATTTCAATTTTATCAAAGGGTTCAAAATCCAATGCATATTCATGCGAATCACCAACCGTCAATTCACCATCACTATTTTGAGAAACCATCACATGAATACCGTATTTTAAATATTCCGGGATTTCAGCCTCAATTTTCATTCTTAATTTGGTCAGAGAAGAAGACGCGGTAAAACTTTTATAGTGCAATAATGACAACCCACCACAAACCGAAGCGCCAATTTTATAATTGGGATCCTTGTGTTTAAAACGCATCATTTGCAACTTAGTCTTAATGATTGGTTGTTGTTTAAATTGATCTGGATATAATGTTTCAAAATCAGCACCTGAGCATACACATATAATATCTGCACTATATTTAACCTTGCCAGCATATGCCGCATTACTTGTAACACTTGTAATTGCAGTACCCCAAATAAATTTTACTTGATATTGGGTAGTCAAATATTCCGGTAAATGTTTGATCCCTTGTCTTGGATCAATAATTGTTTCATCCTCACTTCTTAGTGCACCCAATAAACCTTCTTCATTGATTCCATGATAGTTTTCTAATACCGTTTTATTTGAAATAACTGAAACAGGCCTGTTTTTAGATTTAAAAAAACTACCTATCTCTTCCACTACATTCATTTCTTCCTCCGAATAAGCCAAATGTAAACTACCACAAGAATTGTACGGTATTTTGGAAGTATTTAAATACTCTAACCAAATCTCTCTGGTTCTTACCGCTCTATCATACAATTTCCCATCCGGCTGCCCTACTGGCCAAAGCATGCCAAAATTTCGCACACTTGCACCCAATGAAAATTGGCTTTTTTCAATTACTGTTACTTCATATCCTTTTTGGGCTAATGCTCTTGCTGTGGCTAGCCCCAATATACCTGCACCTACTACGATGGCTGTTTGATTACTCATGCTACTTGTAATTTATCTAATTTTTTAAAATATATATAATTGGCAATGGATAAAATAATAATAATGACCGAAGTTATCATTGCACTGAATGTAAAAAATGAAACCCAACTGTAATTGGTATTATTGAAATTTTTAAATAATAAAACCAAGGTGCTTCCCAAATAACCCGCAGCATCTGCCACATACATTAAAAAGCCAATATTACTTTTAATTTTAAAATAGGCAATCCATCTTTCAAAAAATAATGCATGAAAAGCGATATAGGGCAAATACATTGAAAACCCTACAATGATCATCCATAATGTAGCTGTGATAAGTTGGTTATAAAATAGCAAGGTTGATAAAAACAATAATAATCCACCAACAAATACAATTAAGAAATTGATAAAAAATGCATTTTTATTATTCTTGATAAAAATCATGGAACCGATAATAATGATGACCAATATGGCTATTGGCACTTCTGAAACAACCAACATGGTGGGGATATTCGTCATCCCAATACTATTCCAAAATTCCACAGCAAAATTATCTCTTAGTCTCTAAATACAGTTAAGCAAACATAAATAAGGACAGAAAAAATAATACCTGGAGCAAATTGTTTAAAAAAGGCCTTTCTCTCTTTAGATTTCATTGGAAGCCTTTCCGTCCTTGCATTAATATCTTCCTCATTTGGCGCGCTTAATGTATGTAGCAAATACACCCCTACAAATAAAACAGGTAAAAATATTAAACCAGTAAAAAAAGGCATCCACATTTCAGATACTTGTAAATTTAGTAACAAGTAGCTGCCTACTCCTTTTACAATACCCGATGAAATGATAAAACTTGAAGCCATGGCGACCCCTAGTAACTCCGTGTGTCTTCGGCCTTCAATATAACTAAACACAACCCCCCAAATCATGCCTAAGGGCAAGCCATTCAAAAATATAAATGGCAAATTATAGGGTGCGGGTACAATGCCAAAAAATAATAATGAAACCCATGAAACAGCCATTAAAGTGATTAAGGTAATGGTTCTTTTGTTGGCAGATAATTCAGAAATAATTTTTATTCCAAAATATTTAGAAATGGTATAGCCTATTAATTGGGTAATGATTAATAAAATTTTATAATCCACACCCCATAGCATGATATTATTATACTGTGC
>CAJBBN010000133.1 GCA_903951325.1 uncultured bacterium | reverse complement strand
AAGGCAGCCATGAAAGAAAAAAAATTATATCACTGTGATGACATGGAAAATGAAATGTCTAACTAAGCTAAATAGGATGAAAAAAAGTATATTAATTTTTGCATTAAGTATAGTAAATTATGCTTATGCACAACAAAAAGAAAATATCATATTCTCTGGAGCTACTATTCATATTGGGAATGGTGAGCTTATTGAAAATGGAACGATACAAATTAAAAATGGAATTATTGTTGCAATAGACAATGAGCCATCTGCCAATGCTGCGATTGACCCAACTGCAATCGTAATTAATGCGAAGGGTAAACATATTTATCCTGGTTTAATTGCTCCCTATAGTAGATTAGGTTTAGAAGAAGTAGAAGCAGTGCGTGCTACTTTAGATTATTTTGAAGTAGGAGAATTAAATCCAAATGTGCGGGCACTGATTTCTTATAATACCGATTCGAAATTAATTCCAACGGTGCGGAGTAACGGCGTGCTAACAGCAATGACGGTGCCCGAAGGCGGAATTGTTACGGGCAGTAGTTCTTTAATGAAATTAGCGGGTTGGAATTGGGAAGATGCAGTTTATAAAGCCGATGTAGGAATTCATTTAAATTGGCCGACTATGCGTATTTACAGTACTTCCTGGGCACCATCTGCCGAAGACCAAAAATCCAATACCGAAAAAAGATTTATAGAATTAAGAAAATTTTTTAATCAAGCAAAAGCATACAATGAAATAAGTCGCCCTTTAGTTAAAAACTTAAAGTTTGCTGCCATGCAGGATTTATTTTCAGGCAAGAAAAAATTATTTATTGCAGCAGATTATTCAAAAGATATTATTGCTGCTATTAACTTTTCAAAAGAATTTGGTATTACGCCAATTATAGTAGGTGCTCGAGACGCGCATTTAGTGTTGAATTTTTTAAAAGAAAATAATATTGCTATTGTTTTAGAAAATGCACATTCGCTTCCAAGTAGAGAAGACGACGACATTGATTTACCTTATAAAAAAGCATCCATATTATACAATGCGGGTATTAAGTATTGTATGGCTATTAACGGTAGTTGGCAACAAAGAAATCTTCCCTTTGAAGCTGGAACGACAGCTGCTTATGGGGTTCCTAGAGAAATGGCGCTTCGCTCAGTTACTTTATCGGCAGCAGAAATATTGGGAGTAGCAGACAATTTAGGAAGTTTAACAAAAGGCAAAGACGCCACCTTGCTTATCTCAACAGGTGATTTATTAGACATGAAATCTTCAATCGTAGAAAGAGCTTGGATACAAGGAACAGAAATTAAATTAAAAAATTCTCAAAACGAACTCAACGAAAAATACTTAAAGAAATATGGTATAGACCAATAAAAAAAGGCCTCGAATTTCGAGGCCTTTTTTTATTCTATTAATTTTATTTCTTCTACTTGTAATACTTCTTTGGTTAAATTATTTTGTACAAAAGCAACTATATAACATTTCTTTTGCTTGTATTTCGAACTAATAGTTGTAGTATATGATTTTGAAATGATTTGACCGGCAGATTTAACACTTCCGCTCAAACGATCACCCCAAGTACCATTCAGGCTT
>CAJBBN010000132.1 GCA_903951325.1 uncultured bacterium | reverse complement strand
TAGCATAAATTATTCAAACAAGTAACATCGCCGTAAAAAATAAATACTTTTTCATAATCATTTCTCAATCGTTTTTTTAGGAAAAAAAGTTGACAATAAAACACTGCCCAACAATACAAAAATAATAAATAATAAAGATTGTAAAGTACCAAATCCGATAGCTTTTAACCAATGTGCGGCAAGCATTTTAACACCTATAAATGTCAACAATACCGCTAGGCCTGTTTTTAAATAATGAAATTGATGTATCACATTCACCAATAAAAAAAACATAGAACGCAAACCTAATATGGCAAATATATTAGAGAAAAAAACAATAAAGGGATCTTTAGTAATCGAAAATATAGCTGGTATTGAATCCACTGCAAATATTAAATCTGAAAATTCGATAACAATTAATACTATAAACAATGGGGTAATAAGCCATTGTTTATTTTTCTTGACAAAAAATTTACTCCCCACATATCGCGGAAATACCTTAAAATATTTTGAGAAAAATTTTACAACAGGATGGTTTTCCGTATCAATTTTTTCTGATTCTTCTTTCTTGAAAAATAAAGATAGTCCTGTATACAATAAAAATATCCCGAATAAATATAATATCCATTCAAATTCTTTAATTAAAGTAGCCCCTAAAAAAATAAAAAGGAAACGCATTAAAATTGCGCCCAATATTCCCCAGAATAAAACACGGTGGTAATATTTTTCTGCTACATTAAATGCGGTAAGCAACAAGATGATCACAAAGATATTATCAACCGATAATGCATACTCGACTAGATAGCCACTCATAAATTCTAAGGCCAAATTTTGATTGTAATTGGCTAAACTGGCAGTAAAATTTGTTGGAATGATTACTATTGATTGATGGTTTACTGCAATAACAGCTTGCAAGGAAGCTATATCTTTAATACCATGAATCCAATGCCCTTTAAACAACAATAAAATATAAAAACAAATGGCGAAGCTTAACCAGATAGCACTCATCACTAAGGCTTCTTTCGTTTTTACAATATGATTTTTTTTATTAAAAACGCCAAGATCTATAGCCAACATGGCAAAAATAAATAGTGCGAAACATCCGAAAAACAAGACCTCTGTAGAATACATTATTTTTTTCTATTGATGGTAAAATCAACTAACTGAATCAGCGAATCTTTGGCAATGGAATCTGGGAATTGCGCAAGTATTGCAAGGGCTTTGTGTTTATATTCCATCATTTTTTGCGCTGCATAATCCATGCCACCTTGCGCATTGATAAAATTTAAAATGATTCTTAAGGTTTCCTTTTCGTCGTGATGGTTTTTGATCAATTTGATCATTTTATTTTTTTCTGCAGCGCTTACTTTTTGTAATGCATAAATTAAAGGCAAGGTTAATTTCTTCTCTTTAATATCAATGCCTTTAGGCTTACCGATGTCATCATAACCAAAATCCATTAAATCATCTTTGATTTGAAATGCCATTCCAACGTGTTCTCCAAACAAATGGAGTTGGCCTACCATTTGTTGTTCGACACCAGCAGATGCCGCACCACAAGCACAACAAGAAGCAATTAAAGAGGCTGTTTTTTGTCTTATAATTTCGTAATAAACATCCTCTTTGATATCTAGTCTTCTCGCTTTTTCTATTTGCAATAATTCTCCTTCACTCATTTGCTGCACTGCGCGAGAGACAATTTTGAGCAAATTAAAATCATCGTTATTTAAAGATAACAACAAACCTTTAGCCAATAAAAAATCTCCAACTAATACGGCAATTTTATTTTTCCAAACGGCATTGATCGATAAGAACCCCCTTCGCAAATAGGCGTCGTCTACTACATCATCATGAACCAAAGTAGCCGTATGTAGTAACTCCACTAATGCTGCTCCCCTATGGGTAGCCGGTGTAATTCCACCACAAAGTTGTGCCGTAAAAAACACAAACATAGGCCGCATTTGCTTTCCTTTTCGTTTGTAAATATATTGCGTTACCTTATCTAATAAGGGTACAGAACTTTGCATCGAAGCTTTAAAAGCGGCTTCAAATGTTTTTAATTCTGCTGCAATGGGATTACTTATTTCGGAAAGTTTCAAGACTTTAAAATTATGCTGCAAATTAAGTTATTGTTTGCAATTATTCAGCCATATTTGAAACAGGCAATCTGCTAATTATTATCTAGTTGATATTCAACAAAATAGCTAATTAAATAAATTAGCCATTTTAGCTTTATTTATGCAATTTTGTGCTTGAAAAACATCCCATTTTAATATGAACTACCAAATACCAATCACGCAAACAAAAAACCCTCATTGGACTAAAGAATTAGTGGAACGAGGAGAGTTTGGCGCGGTTATTTCAGACCACATGTTTGTATCGAATTACGAAAATGGCAAATGGATTAATCCAAAAGTTGTTCCATACGAAAACTTGTCTTTGAATCCAGCAACGCTCGCGCTTCATTATGGACAGAGTGTATTCGAGGGCATGAAAGCATTTAAAATGCAAGATGGCTCGGTTTCTATTTTTAGAATTGAAAAACATTTAGACCGTTTCAATAAATCATTAGATAGAATGTGCATGCCAACAATCCCTGCAGATTTATTTCATGCAGCATTATTAGCATTTGTTAAAACCGATTTAAATTGGGTACCCGAAGGAGATGGTCATTCATTATACATCAGACCCTTTGTATTTGCTTCTGAGGCCCGTTTTGGGGTAAAGATTGCGGATGAATATATGTTTATCATTTTTGCTGGCCCAGTAGGCCCATACTATGGTTCTCCATTAAAAATAAAAGTGGAAACTCATTTCGCTCGTGCTACCAGAGGTGGTGCCGGATTTGCAAAATGTGCAGGAAATTACGGTGCATCTTTTTTCCCAACTAAACTAGCAAAAGAAGAAGGCTTCGATCAAATTCTATGGACCGATGGCCGAGAAAATAAATACATTGAAGAATCTGGCACCATGAATGTGATGTTTATCATCAATGGACAACTCATTACGCCTAGTACTTCGGATTCAATTTTAGATGGTATTACCAGAGATTCCATATTGTCTTTAACAAACGAAATGGACATGCCAGTTGAAATTAAAAAAATTAGTGTAGATGATTTAGAAAAAGCCTTAAAAGCAAATCAAGTTTCGGAAGCCTTTGGTACAGGAACTGCAGCAGTGGTAGCTCCTATTGAGTCAATCAGCATCAACGGACATAATTATATTTTACCAGCTATAGATGAAAACGCATTTATGTTGCGTGCGAAAAAGAAATTAATGCACATTCGTACGGGCGCAGAAGCCGATAAATTTAGTTGGAATACTATTGTCGAATAATATTTACGGCCTAGTATCCTTTTTGCTAGGCTGTAATTTCTCCTCTTAAGTTTTGCGTTAGCTGGCTGGCAATTTCGTTTAAGCTTAGCTCCT
>CAJBBN010000131.1 GCA_903951325.1 uncultured bacterium | reverse complement strand
TAATTCAGTTTGGAATTGGACACTGCGATGACTCAACTTTTTCATGCAACGAAAATCCTTGAGATCTTATTCAAAGCTGAAGGCGTCCTGAAGAATGAATTCTACATGTAACTGGCTAACCAAATAAGAATAAGTATAACCATTGGCTACATATTTGCGATTGAATATATTAGCTAATTTTATATCTAAGTTCAAGGTTGTTTTATTTTTTAATGGCTTACTATAATTAATGATTAAATCGTTAACCATAAATGCCTTAATCATTTTTTCATTACTGCTTGTATTATCTAAATATTGTTTACCAACATATTTATTTTGAAGACTAAAACCTAAATTTTTAGAAAATTGATAATTAATAACAGCACCTACTATTATGGCTGGTGAATAAGCAAGATTTGTTTTTTGATACTGTTGCTCAATCGTATCTATAATTGAATAATTTATTGGATCATAATTATACAAGACATCGGTATAGTTAAGTATTTTATTTGCGCTGATGGCTGCGTTTGCTCCGATACTAAGTGTAGAGCTAATCGCTAGCATACCATTCCACTCTAAACCTAAGCGATAACTTTGCGCACAGTTTTCTCGAATAGATTCTCCTACATCGTTGAGCTTACCAGTAGGAATGAGTTGGTTTTTATAATTCATATAATACACATTCCATGCAGAACGTATTTTGGAATTTTGGTATTTCCAACCAAGTTCTATATCTGCTAATTGTTCTGCCAATGCTTTTTTGCTTCGACTTAAATTGCCAATCAAATCATCTCTATTGGGTTCTTTATTCGCTATGCTATAGGAAATATAAAACACCTCCTTGTTATTAGGCGTATAAGATAATCCAAGCTTTGGATTAAAAAATAAAAAATTAGCGTTTTGGGAAATATTCATTAAATAAATATTTTCACCTCCTAAACGGTATCGAATAAGACGCGTTTGTAAATCTAAGTATGCGTTAAATTTTGGTTTAAATTCGTAATCAATTTTAAAATAAACGTTAGCTTCTTTTTTTAAACCCGTACCATCAAAAATATTTTGCTGAGGAAGACTTTGAGAAGCATACTGTGCCCACACAACTTCCGCAAAATGCTGCCCATCATACACATTAGCTGCTGCACCTGCTTGTAAATGCAGTCTGTTGTTTATCGTATTTTGATAAGAAAATACAATTCCTTTAAACTGGTTTGCCAACCATCTTCTTCTTAATAAATTGGTGCTATTGATTGTATCTGCTCCAACAAATAAAGTGTCAAATCCAATACTGGCAAAGGCTTGGTCATATTTAAATTCCTGAAAAAAACCTTTTCCATTGGTAAGATGTAAACCAATTGTATAGCTAGCATGCGCATTCAATAGTTTAGTGTAAAAAGATTGGTAATGTGTTTGTGCGTATTGATCGTATTGGTCTTTATAATTTGCTGCTATTGGATTATACCTTCTGTTAGTTTGCATAGAATCAATGGGAACTCCTTCCCATGCAAGAAATGTTTTTTCAGAACCAGCAAACATATTAAATTTCCATATGGCATTTTTTGTAGTATAATTTGCATTGAAGAAATAAGAATTTAAAGTTGCCGCACTATTTTTTATATACCCATCGGATTGAATACGAGATGCTCGGCCTGCAAAACTCCAATTATTTTTTAACTGCCCAGTTGAAAATTTTCCCATCCATTTTTTTGTTCCAAAACTGCCGCTGCCAGTGGCTAGCTCAAAGCCAGCCGAATCTATGTTGTGCTCCGTTTGTATATTAATGCTAGCGCCAAAAGCACCGGCACCATTAATAGAACTTCCAACTCCTCTTTGAACTTGTATATTATCTATGGAGGAAGCAAGATCTGGCAAATTCACCAAAAATGTGCCTTGAGATTCCGCGTCATTTAAAGGAATACCATTTATGGTTACGTTGGTTCGGCTAGCATCTGTTCCCCTAATTCTAATGCCCGTATAACCAATTCCGGTTCCTGCATCAGAGGTAATAACTGTAGCTGGTAATTGATTTAATAAATAAGGTAAATCTTGGCCTAGGTTGTTTTTAGCAATCGCTTCCTTTTGAATTAAATCATAGCTAGCCGCGGAATTCTCCTTTAATTTTTGCGCAGTAACAATTGCATCTTCTAATATTATTATCGATTTTTTTAGGATAAAAACCAATGAGGCTTCTTGGTTGATTTGTTGGCTGATACTATCATAACCAATCATGAATAGGTTAATTTTTAACTTACTTTCTGGATTTTTATTTAAATAAAACTCGCCCTTATTATTTGAAATTAAGACTGCCTTTTCGGCTATAACTGTTGCACCTGCTATAGGCTGGCGAAGTTCGTCATAAACAATTCCTTTAAAATTTTGTGCAAAAGACAATACACTACTGCATACTACTATTAGTATTGTAATTAAGAATTTTTGAAATTTCATTTTTATTTTTTTATAAAACCCTAAATAGCCGGGGTGCTAATTAGTAAATAGTTTTATGCCTCTTCCCTTCGCTGGCATTATCCAGATCAGGTTCAATGGGTATAATCTCAGACATTTTCATGCCACCCCCGTGAGAAATATAAAGGTAAGTAATTATATTTAAGTATTCCTAATGGCTGCAATCATAGAGATTTCTACATTTACATTTCTAGGCAATCCTAGCACTGCAACTGTTTCTCTAGCTGGATATTCGCCATCAAAATATTTTTGATAAATATCATTTACTTGCGCAAAATGTGCCATGTCTGACAAAAAAATACTCGTTTTCACTACATCCGAAAAATCCAGGCCCGCTTCTTTTAAAATAGCTTTTAGATTGGCCATTACTTGATAGGTTTCGATGGTAATATCGCCGGCTAGCAATTGTCCGTTTTCTGGATTTATGGCAATCTGTCCAGAAACAAATAACATGCCTGCCGCCTGAACAGCTTGATTATATGGGCCAATTGGCGCAGGTGCTTCGTTCGTATTGATTATTTTTTTCATATCACTAAGCTGAAAATTTCTTGATAATATAAATTAATAAACCAATGATAAACATGAGTATGCTTAATTTATTGATAAAATGCATCGCCCTCAAATTAAAATTATTTGGACGAGTGTCATCTTTTTTCCTGAAAAAATATCCTAAAAATTGATTCATATATTTATCTAAATTTTGTTAAATCTTTACCAATGTCTGTTCTAAAATATTTGCCTTCGAATTGAATTTGATTTGCTAAAGCGTTTGCGTTCGCTAATGCAATTTCGGGATTTAAGTCTAGTGCCGTTACTGCAATTACCCTTCCGCCATTTGTTACAATTTTATCATTCGCAAATTGAGTGCCCGCATGAAAAATAAATGCATCTTCCATTGGTTCGAGGTTCGAAATTTCTTCGCCTTTTTTATATTCACCAGGATAACCACCTGCCACCAACATTACTGTAGCTGCATGTCTTGGGTCTATTTGTAATTTTATGGTATCTAATCTCTCCTCTGCAACAGCGTGTATTATAGATAAGAAATCATTTTGAATTCTTGCAATAACACTTTCCGTTTCTGGATCACCCATTCTTACATTATATTCAATCACCATTGGTTCTCCATTTACATTCATCAAACCAATAAATAAAAATCCTTTAAAATCTATGTCTTCTTTTGCCAGCCCTTCTACACTTGGAATAACAATGTTGTCTTCCACTTTTTGCATAAAAGTTTCGTCTACAAATGGAACTGGAGAAATAGATCCCATTCCTCCTGTATTTAAACCCGTATCTCCTTCGCCAATTCTTTTATAATCTTTGGCCGAAGGTAATATTACATAAGAATGTCCGTCTGTTAATACAAAAACAGAAAGTTCAATGCCGTCTAAAAATTCTTCTACCACTACCTTTTGGCTTGCTGTTCCAAATTTAGCATCGGCAAGCATTGCAGTTAATTCGAGTTTGGCTTCGGCCACCGAATTACAAATTAATACGCCTTTTCCAGCTGCCAAACCATCGGCTTTTAAGACAATTGGCAAAGTATGATTATCTAAATAAGCGATTCCTTTGGGTAATTCTTCTTTGGTAAATGTTTCGTATGCGGCAGTTGGAATTTGGTGACGCTGCATAAATCTTTTAGAAAAATCTTTACTCCCTTCTAATTGTGCCCCTTCTTTTGATGGTCCAATTACTGGAATATGAAGTAAATCTTCGTCATCAGAAAAGAAATCTACAATACCATTTACTAAAGGGTCTTCTGGCCCAACCAATACTAAATTTATATCTTCTGCAATACAAAGTGTTTTAATAGCCTCAAAGTCGTTCACCGCAATATTGACATTGGTCCCAAAAGCAACCGTGCCTGCATTTCCAGGCGCTATCAATAACTTTTCGCAATCTTTACTTTCGGCTAATTTCATAGCAAATGCCGATTCTCTACCGCCAGAGCCTAATAATAAAATGTTCATGCTTTATTTTTTTGTAAAAATAGAAAATTAAAGCGTTTATTTTTAGCAGAAATTAATCCCTTTTTCTATCAAAAAATGGCTAATATGTAGTATTTTTGGCATTCATATGCCAAAGTGTCTATTATTTGTAAATGGCAACGTTTTTGGTAAAACAACAAGGAATCTTAAATTAAATTTATGTCAAATATCATCAACTCTTTTGTATCTAAAATTTTCGGAAGTAAATCTGGAAGAGATATTAAAGAAATTACCCCTCTTTTAGATCAAGCAAAAATAGCATTTGAACAAATTCAAACAATCAGCAATGATGAGTTGAGAGATTATACCACTGGATTTAGAACGCAAATACAAAATCATATCACGAGTATCTCTTCAGAAATTGCGGCTATTAAAATGCGGATAGAAAGCGAAACAGAAATGGAGATGTCTGAAAAGGTTTCGTTATATGATAGCATAGATGTTTTAGAAAAAGAAGAAAATAAATTAATAGAAGAAGTTTTATTAGCAATTCTACCTACCGCTTTTGCAGTTGTGAAAGAAACTGCTCGCAGATTTTCTACCAACGAATTTATTGAAGTTACTGCAACTGCAATGGATAAAGATTTAGCTGCTGCAAAAGGAAATGTAGAAATAGTTGGAGCTAAAGCTAAACACCACAGCACTTGGATTGCAGCCGGCAACCCAATGAAATGGGATATGGTGCATTACGATGTGCAAATTATTGGTGGTATCGTTTTACATCAAGGAAAAATTTCTGAAATGGGAACGGGTGAAGGAAAAACCTTAGTAGCAACTTTGCCAGCTTATTTAAATGCATTAGCAGGTAAAGGTGTTCATATTGTAACCGTAAATGATTATTTAGCAAGACGTGATAGCGAATGGATGGGACCACTTTATGAGTTCCATGGTATTAGCGTAGATTGCATCGATAAACACCAACCCAATTCGGAAGAAAGAAGAAAGGCATACCAAGCAGATATAACATTTGGTACCAATAACGAATTTGGCTTCGATTACTTAAGAGATAACATGGCGAGATCGCCAGAAGAATTAGTGCAAAGAAAATTACACTTTGCTATGGTAGACGAGGTTGACTCTGTATTAATTGATGATGCAAGAACTCCCTTAATTATTTCGGGCCCTATTCCAAGAGGTAACGAACACGAATTTTACGATTTAAAACCTAGAATTGAAAGATTGGTAAACGCGCAGAAAAGCTATATCAATACCGCCATTCAAGAAGCCAAAAAATTAATTGCAGAAAACAAAACGGAGCAAGGCGGATTGGCCTTGTTAAGATGTTATAGAGGTTTACCAAAAGGAAAAGCGCTCATTAAGTTTTTAAGTGAAACGGGGAACAAACAGATCCTTACCAAAACAGAAAACTTTTACATGCAAGATCAACAAAAAGAAATGGTAAAAGTAGATGCCGAATTATTCTTTGTGATTGATGAAAAAAATAATTCGATTGAATTAACAGAAA
This sequence comes from uncultured bacterium, assembly GCA_903951325.1. GTDB lineage: Bacteria > Bacteroidota > Bacteroidia > Sphingobacteriales > Sphingobacteriaceae > CAIKLP01. The sequence continues at coordinate 6,973 of CAJBBN010000131.1, read as the reverse complement.
AAGGAATTGAATTAATTACGGCTAGCGGAGAAGATACCAGTTTCTTTATTTTACCTGATGTTGGTAGCGAGCTTGCAGAATTAGAAAAAGCTAATTTAAGCGATACTGAAAAAATTACACGCAAAGACGAATTGATGCGCGACTTCTCTATCAAATCGGAGCGTATTCATTCTGTTAATCAATTATTAAAAGCTTATACCCTTTTCGAAAAAGATATTGAATATATAATTGATGGCGGAAAGATAAAAATTGTAGATGAGCAAACAGGGCGTATTATGGAAGGCCGCCGTTACTCAGACGGACTTCACCAAGCCATTGAAGCAAAAGAAAACGTAAAAGTAGAAGATGCCACTCAAACGTTTGCGACCATTACGCTTCAGAATTATTTTAGAATGTACCACAAACTTTGTGGTATGACTGGAACCGCTACAACAGAATCTGGTGAGTTTTGGGAAATTTATAAATTAGATGTAATTGAAATTCCTACCAATAGAAATATTGCTAGAAAAGATAGCGAAGACAAAGTTTATAAAACCAAGAGAGAAAAATACAATGCGGTTGTAGAAGAAATTGTTTCTTTAACTGCAAACGGAAGACCCGTGCTAGTAGGTACAACATCTGTTGAAATTTCTGAATTACTAAGCAGAATGTTAAAATTACGCGGCATCAAACACAATGTGTTAAACGCAAAATTACATCAAAGAGAAGCAGACATTGTAGCAGAAGCAGGTTTAGCTGGAACCGTAACCATTGCCACTAACATGGCCGGCAGGGGAACAGATATAAAATTAGGCCCAGGTGTAAAAGATGCTGGTGGTTTGGCTATTATTGGTACCGAAAGACATGAATCTAGACGTGTTGACAGGCAATTAAGAGGTAGAGCCGGAAGACAAGGCGATCCTGGAACTACGCAGTTCTTTGTTTCTTTAGAAGATGATTTAATGCGCATGTTTGGCTCTCAAAGAATTGCTTCTTTAATGGATAGAATGGGATTAGAAGAAGGAGAAGTGATTCAACATTCCATGATTACAAAATCTATTGAGCGTGCGCAAATGAAAGTAGAAGAAAATAACTTCGGCATTCGTAAGCGTCTATTAGAATACGATGATGTAATGAATTCGCAAAGAACAGTAATTTACAAGAAAAGATTAAATGCCTTGTTTGGCGAAAGACTAGATGTAGATTTAGACGACATGATTGTTGACTTATGTGAAGAGTTAACCATACAATATCAAGACGAAAGAAATTTCGAAGGATTTAGATTAGAAATTATTCGATTGTTTTCTGCAGATATTAATATCAATGAAAATGATTTCTTAAACAAGAAATCAAATGAAATTGCAGATGAACTATATCAAGAGCTAACATCTTTCTACAAACGTAAATCAAATAGATTAGCAGAAAGCACCTTGCCGGTGTTAAAAGATATTTACGAAAGCAGAGGTCAAACCATTGAAAATATTGTGGTTCCTTTTTCAGATGGTTCGAAACAAATTCAAATTACCAGTAATTTGAAAAAAGCATTTGATACAAAAGGAAAAGAACTAGTCAAAGATTTCGAAAGATCAATATCGCTCGCCTTAATCGACGAAGCTTGGAAAGAGCATTTACGTGAAATGGATGAATTAAAACAATCTGTTCAAAACGCGGTGTACGAACAAAAAGACCCTTTACTCATTTATAAGTTTGAATCTTTTGAATTATTCAAACAAATGATTTCTGTAGTGAATAAAGATGTGATGAGTTTTATTTATCGTGGAAGTATTCCATCACAAACAAATGCAGAAGAAGTAAAAGAAGCTAGGGCACCTTTAAAAACAGACTTAAGTAAATTAAAGCTGAGCAAACCAAACTATACTGCTAGCAATACTGCTGGAGATGATGTTCAAGCTGAGGCGCCAAAAGCGCAACCGGTTAGAGTTGATCAAAAAATAGGAAGGAACGATGCTTGCCCTTGTGGTAGTGGCAAAAAATATAAAAGCTGCCATGGTATAAATGCACAATAATGAAATTAGCTTATTTAATTTTCTTTCTTTTATTTTCTAACGGCGCTTTTGCACAGCAAGGCCTCGTAAAAATAAATATGAATCCGAAAGTAGAAGAAATATTAAATAAGAAAACAGCATTAGATAAAGAAAAGCCAGTTATAGCTGGTTATCGATTACAATTATATTTTGGTGGTAATAGAAACGAAGCCGCCGAAATTAAAGCAAGATTTACCAGTCTTTATGCTGATTACAACGCTTACTTGATTTACCAACAGCCTTATTTTAAATTAAGGGTGGGTGACTTTAGAAATCGAATAACAGCTGGTAATTTTCAAAAAATAATTCTTAAAGATTTTCCTGCAGTATTTATTGTGAAAGATGATATTGCATTTCCAAAATAAATTGAATTAATATTTATTGCTTATGCTTATTTCAAAAATTAAAAAATTAACCGCTGATTACTTATCAGAAACGATAAAGTATCGGGAACATATTCATGCAAACCCCGAACTATCTTTTGAAGAGTTCGAAACCTCCAAATTTATTCAAAGCCAATTAACAAATTGGGGGATTCCATTTCAAATCATGGGAATTACAGGAGTGGTTGTATTGTTAACTGGCGAAAAAGCAACATCCGAAAAAGTGATTGCTTTAAGAGCAGATATAGACGCATTACCGATTCAAGAAATGGGTGATAAGCCATATAAATCAACCGTGTCGGGTGTTATGCACGCCTGCGGACACGATGTGCATACAGCTTCATTACTTACCTGTATTAAAATTTTGAACGAATGCAAAGCAGATTTTGCAGGTAGTATTAAATTTATATTTCAACCTGCCGAAGAAAAACTACCTGGCGGTGCAAGTGTGTTGATTAAAGAAGGAGTATTAAAAAATCCAGTGCCACATCATATTTTAGGACAACACGTAATGCCCTTGATTGAAGTGGGCAAAGTTGGATTTAGAAATGGAAAATACATGGCTTCTACCGATGAACTTTATTTTACCGTAAAAGGTAAAGGTGGACATGGAGCAATGCCGCATTTAAATATAGATCCTGTGCTTATTGCTGCGCAAATTATTATTGCCTTACAACAAGTAGTGAGTAGAGTTACAGACCCTAAAACTCCGTCTGTGTTATCGATTGGTAAAGTTATTGCAAACGGTGCAACCAATGTAATACCAAACGAAGTAAAAATGGAAGGGACTTTTAGAACACTAGATGAAACTTGGCGCGCTGCTGCAAAAATTAAAATTCAAGAAATTGCACAAGGTATTGCGCAAAGCATGGGCGGAAGCTGTGACATAGAAATAAAAAATGGTTATCCATTTTTAGTAAATGAAGAAAACACAACCAATATTACCCGACTTGCGGCAGAAGAATATTTAGGGAAAGAGCAAGTAGTGGAATTAGATATTTGGATGGCAGCAGAAGATTTTGCTTATTATTCTCAAGAAGTACCCGCTTGCTTTTATAGATTAGGCACAAGAAATGAATCAAAAGGAATTACGGCATCTGTACATACGCCAAATTTTGATATCGACGAAAGTGCATTAAACATTGGGCCCGGACTGATGGCCTATGCTGCAATCAAACTTTTAGAATCATAAAAAAAGGCGCTTAAATTAAGCGCCTTTTTTTTAAATATTATTTGATTGAAGAAGCATTCGCATCGGTTCTTCTAAAAATTGTTTCAGTGTTTGTAAAAATGCTGCACCAGTTGCACCATCTACCGCTCTATGGTCGCAAGACAAAGTTACCTTCATTACATTTCCTGGAACAACTTGTCCATTCTTTATAACAGGTTGTTCTTGAATGCCACCAACTGCTAAAATACACGCATCGGGTGGATTAATGATAGCGGTAAAATCATCGATACCAAACATGCCTAAATTAGAAATAGTAAAGGTAGAGCCTTCCCAATCTGCAGGTTGTAATTTTTTATCTTTTGCTTTTTGAACAAAAGTTTTTACTTCTGTTGAAATTTGAGACAATGCTTTACCATCTGCAAATCTTACTACTGGAACCAATAAGCCGTCTTCAACTGCAACAGCTACGCCTATGTTAACGTGTTCGTTGTATCTAATTTTATCTCCCAACCAAGAAGAATTTACTTTTGGATGTTGCTTTAACGATAATGCAACTGCTTTTAAAACTAAGTCGTTGAAAGAAATTTTTACAGGAGCAACATCATTGATAATTTTTCTTGCTTCCATTGCACTACTCATTTCGATATTCATTTTTAAATAAAAATGAGGCGCTGTAAATAAACTTTCAGAAAGTCTTTTTGCAATGGTTTTTCGCATTTGCGAAACGGGTACTTCTGTATATTTTTCTACACCAACAAATGCTGGCATACTTGTTCCACCTTTAAAGTTTTCGACATCTTTTTTTGTGATGCGTCCATTTTCGGCAGAACCTGAAATTTGATTTAAATTAATTCCTTTTTCTTGTGCAATTTTTTTAGCAAGTGGCGAAGCTTTTACACGCGCATCTGAAGATGTGCTGATCACCGTTGGTGCTGCAGCTAAGGGAGCTACAGGACTTGCTTCAACAATTGCGGCAGGCGCTGCTGCTGCTACCGGTGCAGCTGTTACAGCTGCAGGGCTTTCGGTAAGTAAAGATTTAAAATCCTCTCCTTCTTTACCTAGTACAGCAATGATTGCATCAACAGGTACTGCTTTTCCTTCTTCTACTCCGATATATAAAATAGTTCCTTCTTGAAAAGATTCGAAATCCATAGTGGCTTTATCTGTTTCCACTTCTGCAACTAAATCTCCAGATTTTACTTTATCTCCAACTTTTTTATGCCATTTAGCTAATACCCCTTCCGTCATGGTATCACTCATTTTAGGCATTCTTACTACTTCAGCCATATGCTTATTTTTTTTGTATGGTAATTATTAATGATAATAATTTAGTCACGAATGTATGGGTAATCATTTTGAACGTATACGTCGGTATATAATTCTGCTGCAGTTGGATAAGGCGACTCTTCTGCAAAAGTGACCGATTCTTCTACAATTGCTTTTATCTTTTCATCCATGCTATCAAACCAATTTTGATCTGCATATTTTTTAGCAACAATGGTTGCTCGTACTTGTTCTAATGGATCTTTTGATTTGTATTCTTCTACTTCTTCTTTGCTACGATATTTAGCTGGGTCAGACATAGAATGTCCTTTAAAACGATAAGTTCTAATATCTAAAAATGTAGGGCCATCTCCTTTACGAGCGCGGTCTACCGCTATATCCATTGCTTCGTGAACTGCTTCGCAACTCATACCATCTACTGGTGCCGAAGGCATATCAAAACCTAAACCAATTTTATAAATATCCGATAAATTAGTGGTACGCTCTACAGAAGTTCCCATTGCATAACCGTTGTTTTCACAAACAAAAATTACCGGCAACTTCCACAACATGGCCATATTAAATGTTTCGTTTAATGCACCTTGACGAACAGCGCCGTCTCCCATATAACAAACACAAACATTATCTGTGCCTTTATACTTTTCTGCAAATGCAATACCCGCACCTAATGGCATTTGACCACCTACAATTCCATGGCCACCATAAAAATTATGTTCCTTAGAAAACATGTGCATCGAACCACCTTTACCTTTAGAACAACCTGTTATTTTTCCGAAAAGTTCTGCCATTACTGCTTTAGCCGTAATTCCTTTGGCAACTGCGTGTGCATGATCTCTGTATGCGGTAATCATGCCGTCTTCTTTGCGCAACACAGACATTGCTCCTGCTACTACTGCTTCTTGTCCAATATATAAATGGCAAAATCCTCTGATTTTTTGTTGACCATATAATTGACCCGCTCTTTCTTCAAACTTGCGCATCAATAACATGGATTCGTACCACGCTAAATAAGTATCTTTTGTAATTTTAGTTGCCATATTTCTTATCAATTCAAAATAGAACACAAATCTATCAATAAAATTGAAAAAGCGTATAAATAGCCATTTATTTATAGAGAAATTTGGCCCATTTGAAGCACAATAGCAATCTTTTGCGCCATACTTAATGTACTAGTTACACTATCGATATTTTTAAAGCCTATTTTATTAAAAATGTTGCTTTTGGAAGCCTTAAGGCAATAAAAAGGCTGTTTTATTTGGAATGCGTATTTTTGGACCCAATGAAGTACTTCCTAACCCTTATTTTGGTATTATCCCTTTGCTTTTCGGTTCAAGCCAGAAAAAAGCAAAGACCTCATCGAAAAAAAGCGGTTAAACGCAGCTATAGCATTCCTCGAAAAATCGAAAAGGACCAAGATGTTTTAGATCCAGACACTTTACGCTTTTTATATCATTCCCAAAAAACTGGTATCGACTTAGACACCACGAGCAATTTAAATTTGTATTATTTGATGTACAATTGGGTTGGAACGCCCTATCAATTTGGTGGTAGCACTAAAAATGGTATCGATTGTTCGGGCTTTACCAAAATGCTAGTGGAAGAAATTTATAAGATCAATTTAACGCGAGATTCTAGAAGCATGTACAAGCAATGTAATCCTGTGGCAAAGTCTGCATTAAAAGAAGGCGATTTAGTTTTTTTTAATATTGCAAGAGGTCAAATTTCTCATGTTGGTGTTTACCTAGGAAATAATAAATTTATTCACTCTTCTACTCAAAAAGGTGTCATCATGAGTGATCTAAGAGAAGGGTATTATAAAAGATATTTTTATAAAGGCGGAAGATTAATCCCCATAGAAAAAAAATAAAAAGGCTACCAAATGATTGATAGCCTTTTTTTGTTTTAGGTAAATCTTCTTATTTTATATTAAATGAATAAATATATCGACTGCCAGGACTCTGTGGATAGAAGCCTTCTACGGTTAACATATTATTTTCTGAACCATTAATGATATTGTCAACATCGGCAACGGCATCTACCGATTTACTATTTAATCTGGTAATGATAAAACCTTGACGAATGCCACTTGCTGCAAATTTTCCTGCTTTAAT
>CAJBBN010000130.1 GCA_903951325.1 uncultured bacterium | reverse complement strand
GTAAACGGCTTTTTAATTCTTCGTCGGCTACGACTAAAGAAATCATCATCGAAATGGCGCTATTTTTACTCGCTAATAAGGTATCTAAAGCAGTTGCTTGTGCTACTGTTCTTGGAAATCCATCGAATATAAAACCATTTGCATCTTTGTTCGCATCCAATTTATTGCTAATCATACCAATCACCACTTCGTCTGGAACCAATATGCCTTGGTCCATCAGCTTTTTGGCTTCTAAACCCAAAGCGGTGCCCGCTGTGATTTCTGCTCTTAAAATATCGCCTGTTGAAAGGTGAACAAGTGCGTATTTAGCAATTAATTTTTCAGATTGTGTGCCTTTGCCAGCACCTGGAGGGCCAAAAAGTACAATATTTAGCATAAATTCAATTTTAATCTTAGCCTTCAAAGGTAAGAAAAAAAAGGAATCTATAGAAAGTTCACGCTTCCTGTATCTACATTGTAGATCGCACCAACAATTTTAATCGCTCCTGTATTTTCTAAATCTAGAATAATTGGACTTTCGCGTCTAATTCTTTCGATGGTATGAATGACATTATTGGTTGTTACATTGTCTACAAAACGCACATTGCTACCCGTTCTGTTTTCAGTTGTATCTTTTTCGAGTGCAATGGCGGGCTTTACTTTGTGCAGTAAGGCCGTTAAATTTCCTAATTCTACATTGTTACATGCACCTACAATGGCGCCACATTTGGTATGGCCTAACACGATGATGATTTTTGTACCCACTACTTTGGTCGCAAATTCCATACTGCCTAAAATATCTTCGTTTAAAATATTACCTGCAATGCGAATACTAAAAACATCGCCTAAGCCTTGGTCAAAAATTAATTCGGCAGAAGTTCTAGAATCTATACAACTTAAAATGGTGGCAAATGGAAATTGTCCTTGTGCGGTTTCGTTTACTTGCTGTAATAAATTTCTATTGGCTTTTAAATTTTTAACAAAACGATCGTTACCTTCTTTTAAAATTTCCAAAGCTAAGTCTGGATTTAATTCTGCTTGTGTTTCTTTTGAATGTGTTCTCATGTTAGTTTAGGTAAAATTTGTTTGCGTTTAATTTTTCTGGTATATTTTTATCTTCAATAATATTTTTAATATTAATTTCAATCGTTCTTGCAATTGCCGTAACCGCCGTATCAGTAGGTCTGTTTTCAAATGGATCTTGCATGTGTGTCGCCGATTTTTCTAATAAAAAGAATGCGGCAGACAATACCAGTAATAATGGAATTTCAAAAATGCTTTCAATATTTTTAAGTGAAATAGAAAGGGTAATGGTAAATAAATAAATCATCAGGTGTAAGAATATGCGGTAGGTAACGGGGAATACCGTGCTTTTAATTCGCTCTGCTTTCCCCATTGCATCTACTAGTCTTACCAATGTATTATCTAACTGTACTTCTGAAAATTGATTAACTTTTTCCCCATTTTTAAATTGTTTTAAATCTTTATAGTGATGTTGAATAATGGCTAAAGGTTTATTGCTGTGTTTATTTACTTCTTCAATTTCAATTTCGTTTAAATATTTTTTTAAGGTTTGATTGGAGTCTAAACCTCTTAAACTTTCGCCTAATGCATAGCACCAAGCAATTTGACGGTAAGCAATTTTATTGATGTTTTCGTTATCTGGTAAATACTGTTTAAACTGTAGTATTAATGAACGGGAGTCATTTACAATGCTTCCCCAAATTTTTCTGGCTTCCCACCAACGGTCGTAAGATTGGTTGAGTTTAAATGAAATTAAAATAGAAATAGAGGTACCGATAAATGCAGGAATAGTTAAAGGCATCTCTGGAATGTTGTTTTGGAAAATATGGGTGATATAATATACAACAACAGCTATAATCAAAACATAGATTAGCTCAAGCTTTACTTTGTTAAACAAGTATTTTAATGGAATTGCACTATTGATGATCATGTTGCTTTAAT
>CAJBBN010000129.1 GCA_903951325.1 uncultured bacterium | reverse complement strand
TACAAATGCAAAAAATAGGATAGGTAACATTTTTTTACTTTTTGTTAAGGCAATTACAATTGAAAATATGGAAAAGAATAAAATAATATATGGTAAAACAGTAAATTCAATAAAATCATTTTCGTGTAGGGTTTTCATACCTATGTAATGATTTAAGCCATTAATAATATCAACGGCACCAGCTAATTTATTTGAGTAGATAAGCAAACGCAAGCCTTCAGGATATTGTGGCGCATCTAAATCTATTCTCCAAATTGGAACAAATATCGAAACGAATAAAAATATTGCTGAAAGTATTAAAAGTATTTGAGTATTTTTTTTCATGATAATGAAAATAAAAAAGAGGGAGTATGTTGAATACTCCCTCGGAAAATCTTATTTTACTTTTGAGTTGGAAGTGGTATTTCCTAAACTATATGTTAAGGGAACTGAACTTCTTTTGGGTGAAACTCTTACGTATCCTTGCATTTCTTGATGTAAGGCGCTACAAAAATCTGTACAGTACATTGGGAACATTCCCACTCTATCTGGCGTCCATTTTAGCGTTGAAGTTTCTCCTGGCATAATTAAAAGTTCTGCGTTATTTGCTCCTTTAATTGCAAAACCATGAGGTACATCCCAATCTTGTTCAAGGTTAGTAACATGGAAGTATACTTCATCACCCATTTTAATTCCTTCAATATTATCTGGTGAGAAATGGGAACGAATGGAGGTCATGTATACATGCACTTTATTTCCATCCCTTACAACTTTAGATTCCTTTTCGCCCTTTGCTACATACTTATGTTTGTTATCATCAATTTTAAAAATCTTAGTTTGATTTTTTGAGATCAAATCCGCTGGTACAGCTTGTGCATAATGTGGTTCGCCAATTGTTGGGAAGTCTAATATTAACTGCATCTTATCACCCGAGATATCAAATAATTGTGCACTTTGAGCCAATTCTGGTCCAGTTGGTAAGTAACGATCTTTTGTAATTTTATTATAAGCAATTAAATATTTAGCCGATGGTTTCTTACTATCTCCACCTGGTATACAAATGTGACCTACAGAATAGAAAGTAGATGCTCTATCTAATACTTTTAAATCTTTTATATTCCATTTTAACACTTCCGACGAAACAAAGAAAGAAGTATATGCATTTCCTTTTCCATCAAATTCAGTATGTAATGGACCTAATCCTGGTTTTTTAACTTCTCCATATAAAGCCGCTTCATATTTAATTACTGGAATTCCATCATAGGCTCCATCAAAAGATTTATTAGCGATGGCCGATTGGATTTTATCAAAGCTAAATACTGGAATAATTGCTGCAAGCTTTCCACTACCTACGATAAATTCACCGGTTGGATCTACGTCGCAACCATGCGGTGATTTAGGACATGGAATCATGTAACAAATATCTTTTAATTCTTTAGCATCTAAAACCAATACGGTATTTATAATTTCAGAAGTGGCGGTATGGGTTGATTCATTATAAGTATTGTGAGCATACTTAACCGATTCGGTTTTACCCTTACCAGCTTTGATATATTCTTCTGCTTTTTTCCAATTTACCGCCATGATAAAGTCTTTGTCTTTTTGAGATGCATTTACTTCTAATAAGGTATTTGCTTGCTCGGTATTATAACAAGAGAAGAAAAACCATCCATGTGATTTGCCTTTACCCGCGTGACTTAGATCAAAGTTTACCCCAGGGCAACGAATTTGAAATGATAAATTCATTTTACCTGTTACTTTATCTACACCAATGAAGCTTAAATGTCCTTTGAAATTTTCTTTATAAGAATTAATTGGAACATCTCCATTTGAGTTATCTCCTGGTACACTGAATCTTGTTCCTGCAACAACATATTCTGTATTTTCAGTTATGAATGGAGAAGAATGGTTTCCTGCACTATTTGGCAACTCGATTATTTCAGCTGTTCTAAAAGATTTTAAATCTATACGAGCAACTCGAGGTGTGTTATTAGCATTTCCAAATACCCAACGACCATCAATTTCTCCATTTGTTTGAGAAAGTTCTGTATGATGTAAATCGTCCCAAGGCACCATGCCATGTGATGTATTTAACATTGGTTTTGTTTCTTCTGAATAACCCCAACTCTTTTCTGGATCAACAGAAAATACGGGAATAACTCTGAGTAAACGACCACTAGGAAGGCCATATACACTCATCTGGCCACTAAACCCACCACTTACAAAGTTGTAATAGGTATCGTATTTTCCTGGGGCTACATACGATTTCTCAGCAGCATCGCCCGATACTGCATTGCTTGCATTTTTAGGTTTACAAGCGTTTAATATAACCATTGAACTTATCGCAAGTGCAATAGTTAGGATCGATTTTGTTTTCATATAATCTTAATTATAATTTATTTTACTCCGTCAATTTTTCTCATGAATTCTAGTATGTGTCTTGCCTCATCATCTGTTAATCCTTGATTCGGCATTCTCACTAAACAGATCTCTAATTGAGCTTGTACTTCTGGGTCTTTATCGATCATTGGATCTGGGTTTGTAATAAAGTTCATGATCCATTGTGGTTGCCTGCGAGTAGTTACTCCATTCCAACCTGGCCCAACTAGCTTTTCGGCTGTAGTTTTATGGCATGAAGAACATTTTACACCATACACTGCTTCGCCATCTGTTGCCATGGTTTGGTCTAATGTTGCTGACAATGCTACATTTGAAAATTTACCTTCCCCACGTTTTGGATCATAATCGGAAACTTCTTTGTTTTCTGATGACTCATTGTTTGATTCCGTTGCTGTGGCTTCAGTTTGTTTATTGCTTCCTCCACAAGAAGCAAGTACTAGGCACATCGCTAATAGCATGAATATTTTTCTCATAATTTGTTATTTTTTTAAATAATTAATAGTCCATCATCCTATTTACATATTACCCATAGAATGAATTTCTCTTATCGAGTATAAAACTACATCTGTAACAATCGTGATTTTATGATATAAATCACCTACTAACATGATTAATATCATGTTAGGTCTCAAAGGCGAGATAAAAAGGATTTGGAGGGTTTTGAAGCGGGAAGTTGAGCAATCGGCTATCCTTTTTTTTGTGTTAAAAACAAAAAAAGCCTCACGAAGGTGAAGCTTTTGTTTGGTAGCCCGTAGGGGATTTTTGTTTTCAACAAAGTTCCCCTTAAACTCAGAAATGGATCAAAGCGAACTGCCTCGCTATGCGCGAGTCAGCGCTCATTTTCGAGCAAATAAAAAAAGCGAGCATTTTTATTTGCTCGCTTCATTTCGCGTTTTCACGCTTTGATCATCTGTAGCCCGTAGGGGAATCGAACCCCTGTTTGAAGAATGAAAATCTCCTGTCCTAACCCCTAGACGAACGGGCCATTTGTTAGAATGGAATGCAAAAATAGACTTTTGAATCAGTCAAACAAAATTTATTTGAAAAAATAAGCCGAATGCCTCAGTTCCACTATTTTACCTCCTCATTCTTTATTTGTATTTTTGAAGCATGAAAAATAGCATAAGGGTTGCAATTAATGGTTTTGGCCGCATAGGACGCATTACCTTAAGAAGATTGTTGACAAATCCACACATAACAGTGGTTGCCATTAACGATTTGGCAGATGCCGCAACTTTGGCTCATTTATTAAAATACGACTCTATTCATCGGGGATTAGTAGCCGATATTAAGGCCGATGGCAATAATTTATGTATCAACGAACTCGTGATACCTTGTTTTGCCTTTAAAGAGCCCGAAAATCTGCCTTGGAAGGAATTAGCAGTAGATGTAGTGATAGAATCGACGGGTAAATTTTTAACAAGCGAATTAGCGGCTAAACATATAGAAGCTGGAGCAGCACGCGTAATACTTTCGGCACCAGCAGCAGATAAACTTATTCCAACTATCGTTTTAGGCGTGAATGATTCGCAGATAGACTGGAATGCAAAAATAATTTCGAATGCTTCTTGTACCACTAATAATGTGGCACCGATGGTAAAAATATTAGACGAGTTGGGCGGCATAGAAGATGGATATATTACCACCGTACATTCTTATACCAGCGATCAAAACTTACACGATGCACCACATCGTGATTTACGCAGGGCAAGAGCTGCCGCAGTATCGATGATACCGACTAGTACTGGTGCAGCAAAAGCCATTACTTCTATCTTTCCGCATTTAACAGGTAAGTTAGGCGGCGCCGGCATTAGGGTTCCCGTGCCAAATGGTTCTTTAACCGATTTTACCTGCATCTTAAAAAAGCAAGTTACCGTTGCACAAATCAAGGAAGCATTTTTACATGCATCCCAAAATAGTTTAAAAGGAATATTACAATACACTTCTGATCCTATTGTTTCTATTGATATTCAAGAAAACACACATTCTTGTGTATTTGATTCCGAATTAACTTCGGTGGTTGGCCGTTTAGTAAAAGTAGTAGGATGGTACGATAACGAATGGGCTTACTCGAGTCGAATGGCAGATGTTGTAGAACGCATCAGGTTAATCGACTAATTTTTTATTTTTTCAATTTTTATTTATGTCATTTCCAACAATCGATCAATTTAATTTTAATCAAAAGCGTGCATTAATTCGGGTATACTTTAATGTTCCTTTAAATGCAGATTTTGAAATTACCGATGAGACGCGCATGCGTGCTGCTATTCCAACCATTCAGAAAATTTTAAATGATGGCGGATCGATTGTGTTAATGTCGCATTTGGGTAGACCAAAAGAAGGGCCTACGCAAAAATATTCGCTCGTGCATTTAGTAAATCACTTAGCCGAAATTACCCAAGCTACTGTAAAATTTGCCGATGATTGTATAGGAGAAAACGCCAATCATTTAGCGCAGCATTTACAAGCCGGCGAAATTTTATTATTAGAAAATTTAAGATTTTATAAAGAAGAAGAAAAAGGCGATGTAGCATTTGCTAAAAAATTAGCGGCATTAGGCGATGTGTATGTGAATGATGCATTTGGTACGGCACATCGTGCGCATGCATCTACCACCATTGTTGCGCAATTTTTTCCAGCACATAAAATGTTTGGCTATGTAATGGCTAGCGAACTAGCCAATGCCGAGAAAGTTTTACACGCCGCCGTAAAGCCATACACAGCCATTATGGGTGGTGCAAAAGTTTCCGATAAAATTTTATTAATCGAAAAATTAATTGACCGAGTAGATCATTTAATTATTGGCGGAGGCATGGCTTATACATTTGCCAAAGCATTAGGAGGAAACATCGGTTCGTCTTTAGTAGAAGAAGATAAAATTCCTTTGGCGCTTTCTTTAATTCATCAAGCAAAAGATAAAGGCGTAAATTTATGTTTACCCATAGATTCAATTATTGCAGATGCCTTTAGTAACGATGCAAATATTTCGACGGCTATGAACAATGCCATTCCAGATGGTTGGATGGGATTAGATATTGGCGAAAAAAGTATTCAAGTGATGGAAGAAATATTAGCGCAATCAAAAACTATTTTATGGAATGGTCCGATGGGTGTTTTTGAAATGAGTAATTTTGAAGCAGGTACCAAAGCTGTTGCAATAGCCGTAGTTAAAGCAACACAAGCTGGCGCGTTTTCTTTAATAGGAGGAGGAGATTCTGCTGCTGCGGTTGCTAAATTTAATTTATCCGATCAGGTATCTTATGTATCGACCGGTGGCGGTGCATTGTTAGAATATATGGAAGGAAAAGTATTGCCAGGTGTTGCGGCTATACTTTCCTAATTCCATTTTATTTTTGTTGATCGATGTATTGAATTAATTCCACTACTTTATTAGAGTAGCCCCATTCGTTATCGTACCAAGCAACTAATTTTACAAAATGATCGTTTAACGAAATACCTGCGCCTGCATCAAAAATACAAGTGCGTGCATCTCCTTTAAAATCGTTCGATACCACAGCATCTTCGGTATAACCAATAATTCCTTTGTATTCGTTTTCCGAAGCGCGTTTCATTTCTGCTTTGATGGCTTCGTAGCTAGTTCCTTTTTTTAATTTACAAGTTAAATCTACCACCGAAACATCTGGCACTGGAACTCGAAAACTCATGCCCGTTAATTTTCCTTGTAATTCGGGAATCACTAATCCTACTGCTTTTGCAGCACCGGTAGAAGAGGGGATAATGTTTTGAAAAGCACCTCTTCCGCCTCTCCAATCTTTTTGAGAAGGGCCATCAACGGTGCGCTGTGTAGCAGTTACGGCGTGTATGGTAGTCATTAAACCTTCTTCAATTCCAAAGGCATCGTTAATCACTTTTGCAAGCGGCGCTAAGCAATTGGTGGTACAAGATGCATTCGAAACAATATGCATTTCGTTGGTATATGTTTTTTCATTTACACCCATTACAAAAGTTGGTGTATCGTCTTTTGCTGGAGCAGAAATAATTACTTTTTTTGCACCTGCCGCTAAATGTTTTCCAGCACTTTCTTGATCTAAAAATAATCCAGTCGACTCAACCACATATTCTGCGCCTATTTCAGCCCATTTTAAATTTACAGGATCTTTTTCTGCAGTTACACGAATGGTTTTTCCGTTCACTATTAATTGATTATTTATTACTTCAATGGTGCCATTAAATTGTCCATGGGTAGAATCGTATCTTAACATATAAGCCATGTAATCTGCTGTTAATAAATCGTTGATACCAACAATTTCTATGTTAGGATATTGAACAGCAGCTCTAAAAACTAATCTGCCAATTCTGCCAAAACCATTAATTCCTATTTTCATATTTTCAATATTGATTAAATAATATACTAATGTAAGTAATAAGTGTAATAAATACACTAAGTAATTTTAAAAAAATGATTTTATACCCTTTTTAGGGCTAAATGGCTGTTTTAGAAGCTTATAATTGGTAAGAAAAAGCGTTGATATTCATGCCAGCACCCACCGATGCAAATAATACCTTATCGCCGGCATTTACTTGATGGCCACTTAATTTGCCTTGTAAAACCATATCGTATAATGTTGGAACCGTTGCAACAGAACTGTTTCCAAGCAGTTGTATACTCATGGGCATAATATTTTCTGGCGTGGCTTTATCGTATAATTTATAGAATCGATTAATTATGGCTTCGTCCATTTTTTCGTTTGCTTGATGCAAAAAAACTTTTGCTAATTCATCAATAGAAACATGCGCTTTGTCTAAACAAATCTGCATGGCTTTTGGAACATTGGTCAAAGCAAATTCATAAATTTTTCGACCATCCATTTTAATGTAATTATTCTCTGGTAAAAAATCTTTTTGATTAGAACAACCGTAATATAAATAGAAGGCTTCTTGTTCGGTAAATGTTTGAGAAGCAACGCTGAGTATGCCGCGTTTAGTTTCGGATTCTTCGGTTTCAACAATTGCTGCACCTGCACCATCGGCATAAATCATTTGGTCTCTATCGTGCGGATCAACAACCCTAGATAGTGTTTCGGCGCCTATCACTAAAACTCTTTTTGCATCGCCACTGAGTAATGCCTGTCTTGCTACAATTACTCCTTGTATCCAACCAGGGCAGCCTGCTAATAAATCATAGGCATTACAATTATTATTTTTAATCCCTAATGCATGCTTCACTCTCGAAGCTAAACTTGGTAAAACATCGGACTGTACTTTTTCAAAAGCTACATCACCAAAATTGTGTGCGTAAATAATTATATCGATGCTTTCTTTATCACATCCTGCATCGGCAATCGCACGCTGCGCAGCAATAAGGGCAAGGTCGGAGGATACTTGATTAGGCTCGGCATACCTTCGTTCATCTATACCAGTTATGGCATTAAATTTTCGAATAATGGTTTCGTTATCGAGTGTTATTTTTTCTCCATTTACTTCATAAAATGAAGTCTGAAGAAAATCTTTATTTTGGACAGTTTGCGTTGGAATATAACTTCCAATACCACTCAAAATTACATTGGTCATGGTGCTATTTTTTATTAAGCCTATAACCAAATATAAATATTAGTGTATAGAATACAATAAAAAAGAAATTCCTTTTAATTATTGATGGTTTTCCATAACTCATCTTTTAAGGCTGTAATGCCTTGCTGCGTTACGGAAGAAAAGAATTGAACCGGTATTTTTGGAAGATCTTTCTTGATCTCGTCTATGAGTTCTTGGTCTAATAGATCGGCTTTAGAGATACCCAACATGCGGGGTTTGTCTAATAATTCGGGATTGTATTGTTTTAATTCGTTTAACAATATTTTATATTCTTCGTGAATGTCTTTGCTATCTGCTGGCACTAAAAATAATAAAACACTATTTCTTTCGATATGTCTTAAAAAACGAATACCTAAACCTTTGCCTTGCGAAGCACCTTCGATAATTCCAGGAATATCTGCCATTACAAACGAACGACTTTCTCTGTGCGCTACAATTCCTAAATTAGGCACTAAGGTGGTAAATGGATAATCTGCAATTTCTGGTTTGGCAGCACTCACCGTAGCAAGTAAAGTAGATTTACCTGCGTTAGGAAATCCAACCAATCCAACATCTGCTAATAATTTTAATTCTAAAATTTTCCAAGATTCTTGACCGGGTTCGCCAGGTTGCGCATATCTTGGCGTTTGGTTAGTGGGTGTTTTAAAGTGCCAGTTACCTAAGCCACCTCGACCACCTGGTACTAAAATCACTTCTTGACCTTCTTCGGTTATTTCAAAATGTACTTCGCCTGTTTCTGCATCTTTGGCAATGGTACCGAGTGGTACATCTAGTATTTCATCTTTACCACGCTTGCCGCTTCGGCAATCACCTTCGCCATAAGCGCCATTTTCGGCAATGACATGTTTACGGTATTTTAAATGGAGTAAAGTCCAAAATTGACTGTTGCCTCGTAAAATAATATGTCCGCCTCTGCCACCGTCACCACCATCTGGTCCACCCATAGCCGTTTTTTTATCACGGTGTAAACTGAACGATCCAGCACCTCCGGCCCCAGTACGACAACAAATTTTTACGTAGTCAACGAAATTGGAACCTGCCATTTTATATTAGTTATTACTGTCTATTGTTAGACAGATTTGGGTGAAAATATCTGGAATAGAACCAATCCCATTGATCGATTTCAATTTATTTTGTGATTCGTAGAACGAAGCAACAGCAGCTGTTTTGCTATTATACTCTTCAATTCTTTTTTCAATAATAGCAGGATTGGCATCGTCTGCACGGCCAGAATCTTTACCTCTTAAAAGTAAACGGCTTTTTAATTCTTCGTCGGCAACGACTAAAGAAATCATCATCGAAATAGCACTATTTTTGCTTGCTAACAAGGTATCTAGGGCAGTTGCTTGTGCTACTGTTCTTGGAAATCCATCGAATATAAAACCATTCGCATCTTTGTTCGCATCCAATTTATTGCTGATCATGCCAATCACCACCTCGTCTGGAACCAATATGCCTTGGTCCATCAGCTTTTTGGCTTCTAAACC
>CAJBBN010000128.1 GCA_903951325.1 uncultured bacterium | reverse complement strand
GTTTATACACCCAAACACGTTATTTTTCCACACAAAAATGTTGAAAACAATAGTTTTTTGTTATTTTAGCGCATTAATAGCCTGAATTATAAAGAATAGGATTATAAATTTTGACCTTACGCCAAGATTAATGCTGTACAACAGAAAGAAGACTTTTATTTTATTTTTTGCACTACTAACAAGCGTTTTGTTGCTTAATACCGCAAACAATAACGCTTTTGCACAAGTAGGCACTTTGCAAGAAAACCCCTTTTCAAAAGAAAACTATACCGAAGCAAAGAAATTAGAACGCTTGGTTTACAATACCATTTTACCTTATTTAAAAGGCACTAACTTTTTGGTTGATGTAAAAATTAAATCGCCGCAATTTGTAATGGATTCGGTGGTGCCAGTTTTAGACACCACCATGTCTATAGACTATTTGCCTGGTGTAATGGATGGTTCAAATGTAGTGACCAACGACGAAGGTGTTTACGCTCCTTTTAATATTGGTAGTGGTAAACAAAAAACAGTGTTGGTAGTAATGGATACTTGCTACGATTCTAATGCGCTAGGTTTTATTGATCAATTAATTAGAAACTCCATTCCATTAGATGCGGCCAATGGCGACCGTTTAATTGTTCAGTCGCAAGTTTTTCCGCCAGCGCCAAATGCCTATCAAGACTTTCAAAAGGCAGGTCCTAATGTTGCAGCTTTAAGTCAAATGCCTCCGCAAATGATGCCGCAACAACAACCACAACAACAGCAGCCCCCTCAAGCATTTCCTCAAAATAGCAAAACAGATCCAACAACTCCAGCCGACAAGGGTTTAAGCCTTTCTGATTTTTTACCTTACTTAGCTATTTTGTTAATTATTATGGTGTTTGCCTTTGTATTGCTTTACTTATTGTTAAAGCCGAAGAAAAATACGAAAGCAGAAGAAGCGCTACAAATTTTACATAGTAAAGTAGAACAATTAGAAACTGCGCAAAAAAGTCCAGCGGTTAATAACCAAGAAGAAAACTTAGAACAATATGCAAGACTTGCAGAAATGCGCTCTTATGTTACCAAAGAATTTATTAGTAATAAAGCAAAAGTGGCCGACTTATTTAATAATTGGGTGGAAGAAGACGAACGCAAAGGCTTACAAAAAATTGTCAATATTTTAAAAGCAACCAATCCAAAATTATTACCTTTTTTAAATTCACATTTATCTAAAGACAATTATAATTATGTAGAAATATCTTTAGACGATACACCTACTATTGTTCCAGAAGAACAGTTAAAACAAATTGAAGAATTTAAAAAAGAAATTAACACTTTACCCTCTGCTCCTAAAACAAAAGAAAGAGATATTTTCCATTTCTTAAATCAATTAAACGAGCAACAAATCATGTTCTTAATTAAAGAAGAAAGTGAAGAGCTTGCCGCTATTGTTTTAGCGCAATTGCCACCGAAAAGAAGCATGGGAATTATCCGCGATTTTGATAGCACCAAACAATCAATCATTCTTCAAAAGATGAGTAGCATCAACGATTTATCGGTAGCGGTATATAAAGAAATTGCCTCGTATTTTTCTGCCAAAGCAATGGCTATGAATGATATGAAATATGTAAGCTTAGACGGTTTAAAAACCATCACCGGTTTATTAGATACCTTACCAACTGGCGAACAGAAAAAATACATCGACGAATTAGCTGGATACGATTTAGACTTGGCTAGAAAAATTAAAGAGCGCTTTATTACTTTCGAAGAAATTTTTGAGCAAGAAGATATATTCTTACAACGTGCATTAGAAGAAGTAGAATCTGTAACTATTGCACGCGCTTTAATTAATGCCGACGAAACAATAGTCGAAAAGCTTGTTAATCTTCGTCCTAAACGTGAGCAATTATTAATCAAATCAGAAATTGATTATAATAAAGATTTGGCTTTAGAAGAAATTGAAAAAGCTAGAAAAATAATTCTAGATAAACTGAAAGGGAAACTTACTGCATGAAATTAGTTAAACACTTAGTTATAGTGCTTATATTATTAAGTACAGAATATGCATGGTCGCAAAAATACGATGTGCAAAACATGTTGACAGAATACGAAGAGCTATTGCTGAATGTAGGTGCGTCGGTTAATGACATTCCTTTTTCTGCTAGAAGAATTGCCCTCTTTGACGTTACTTCGAAATCGGATAAGCCTATTATCATTACACAAAAATTATTGCGCTTACAATTAGAAGATGTATTGAAGAAAAAAGCTTTCAGCGTAATTTCTGTTCCGGAGTTTGAGAAAAAAATGATCTTAAAAATTGACGGTAACGATTCTTTAATTAAAATAGATAACCAAAGCAATATCAGTACCTATAGACAAAACCCAGATGCGCTAGATGCCGTTTGTAAAAAATACGGTGTACAAAGCTTAGTAGATTGTAGTTTGTTTTTTGACAGCACCAATGGCTTTGTGATGAATATTAGATTTGTAAATGCGGTTAGTAGAGAAGTGCTTTGGAACGAAACATTATATACCCGATTAAAGGAATCTACTTTTAGAGCTCGCAGGCAATTAAACGTGGGGGTTGCATTTAATGGCATAAACAATTACATCGAAAACAATAAAATATATATTGTGAAATCGATGTCGACTTCCAATTTTGTGGAATTTGTGTACGATCAAAATACAGTGCCCGATAAAACTGCATTCTTTGGTTTATATGCAAGACTAAATTATTACAACTTTGAATTTGCTACTACCAATGCTTCGATTGGTACGATGATAGGAACAGCTTTAATTCCATCTGTTGGTTTAAGAGGTTCAAAATATTTTGCACCTAAACAAAGGTCGACAAGCTATTGGTTAGAATATCAATATAGTGGAGGCGTTTCCTTTTATAATAACGCCTATGTGAACGCCGCTATGGCTTTCAATCTAAACCTTACCAAAAGCTTTGGTTTTGGCTTGCAAACTACCTATGGTTTAGCTCCTGCTGTGTTTAGTAAAGAAAAGGCTTCTGTTACTTTAAATAATTTGAATTACGCACTTTATTTATCTTATAAATTTTAATTAAAGATGAGGACGAAATTTTATACCAACACCTTTTGTTTTATAATCGTGTTTTTTTTATTCGGCGATGTGGCTTTTGGCCAAGCTAATCCTTTTCAAAAAGTAGACACTACCAAGGCGCGCTTAAAAATAAAATATAAAAATCAAAACTCTGCAGTAGATTTGGCTTTAGATGTTAATGAACAAGAGTTTTATTTAGAATTTAACGGGAAAGATTTACAAAGTAATTTAATGAACCCGGAAGATACGATTGTTAAAAAAGACAAAAAAGCTGCATTAGCTAAAGCAGATCCAGAACCCATTAAAAAAATCGATGCCAACAAAATGTTGCGTTTTTACCGTTTAGCACAAGACGCTTATTCGAAAAAAACCTACGATATATCTTTAGCTTATATAGATAGCTCTATGTTTTATGGCGAATCATCTGATGCGCTAGGCTTAAAAGGCAGTGTATACTTTACCAAAGGCGAAGTAGAATTGGCAAAACGAGTTTGGGAGCAAGCTAAAGTGTTAGACAAAGATTTTAAAGTTCCTGTTATTAATCAAAAATATATTCGCAAATGAGGTTCTCCATACTATCGTTCTTCTGGATAATTTTTTCTTTAGCTTTATTAATGACGGGTATCCTCGATATCATTGGCATTATTCACTTAAAAGAACATTTTCCATATTTATTTATCAACCGGTTTTTAGACTTACCCAGTTTTTTAATTGTAATGGGCGGTTTGTTAACTAACGCCTTTATTATTTATCCAAGTAAGCTCATGCGTACCGCCTTTGCTAAAATGAGTCAAACTTTCCATCAGTCCATAAATACCCAAAAGGTTTTACAAAAAGACATTGAGTCTATTGTTGCTTGGAGTAACGAATATAAAACCAATAGATTAGAGTTTTTACGCACTATTCAAGACAAACAAAAACACGACTTTACTTCTTATTTGTTTTCTTTAATTAGTACAAATTATTCGATAGACGAAGTAAGGGTAATTGGTGAAACCAGTATTGACGAAAATTATTCGAACAGCCATAAGGTTTCGGAAGTATTAAAAAACATGGGTAACTCAGGTCCGGCATTTGGTATGTTTGGTACCCTGTTTGGTTTGGTTTATATGCTTTCGAGCTTAGACGATCCTTCTAAAATTGGACCGGGTTTAGCAACCGGTTTATTGGTTACTTTATACGGTGTAACTTTTACCCACTTGTTCTTTTACCCGGTTTCTAAAAAAATTATGTTGAGTGCCGATTATAATAAAATTCGCGAAGAGTTAATGTTAGAAGGCGTGCAACTGATTGCCGAAAATAAATCACCGCTATTTATCAAGGATAAATTACAAACCTATTTAGATCGCTCGTATACTATCAAGCAATTAAAAGCTGAGAATAAAAAGTAAGCGGTATGGCCAGAAAAAAAATTCATGTCGAAGAAGAAAATGAGAATTGGCTGATTACCTATGCCGATACCATCACCAATTTACTGGCCTTTTTCGTATTGATTGTTTCTGTATCCAGTATAGACCAAACTGCTTGGTCTGAAGTAAACAATTCGGTAAAAGAAAAACTAAATCAAAAAGAAGTAAAATCTACTTTAGCTCAAATTAAAGAAACGCTAGACTCTGTGCTGGTGCAAGAAAAAGCAGATAGTTTAGTGGATATCAAATTAGATGCCGATGGTATTAAAATGAATGTACTGAGCAAGGGTATGTTTAATTCCGGCGAAGCAGAATTATTAGACGATGGAAAAAGTGTAGTTGATAGAGTGGTTAATGCCATTACCGGTTCAGATATTAAAAATTTTAAAATTGATGTGGAAGGCCATACAGATGACGTACCTATTTCAAACGATTTCTATAAATCCAATTGGGAACTCAGCACTTCTAGGGCTTCCCATACCATTCAATATTTAATAGATAGAGGTGTTGAGCCAGCAAGGTTAAAGGCTTCTGGATATGGCGACACTAAGCCTATTAAACCAAACAAAGATGCCATAGGCAAGCCAATTGATAAAAACAGGGCTTTCAATAGAAGAGTGGTACTCCGAATTTATTATTAAATATTATTCCATTGGCTAAAAAACTCATTTTATTTTTTGCCTGCTTTTTGTTTTCTACCTTTTTGTTTTCGCAAAAAAACAGCATCGGAAACAAAACACATACTTATTTTTCTTGTATAGAAGCCTATCAAAGTTTGACTAAAAAATATGCAAATATTTCTTTAGAAAATATTGGCTTAACCGATGCAGGTTACCCTTTGCAATTAATAAAAATTACGAATCAGAATAATTCGTTTAATAAGGTTAAAATTTTAATTAATAATGGCATACACCCTGGAGAGCCCGAAGGCATTGACGCCTCTGTATACTTAGCTGAAGCATTATTAGGCGAAAAAAATACGCTTTTCCCAAAGGGTTTAAATGAAACCCTCTTAAACGATTGTGAAATTTATATTATTCCTATTTATAATATTGATGGCGCGCTAAATAGAAATTCAAATTCGAGGGCCAATCAAAATGGACCAGATGCCTATGGTTTTAGAGCTAACGCTAGAAACTTAGATTTGAATAGAGATTTTATTAAAATGGATTCGAGAAATGCATTTGCATTCGTCGAAATTTTTCAAAAAATTCAGCCACATATTTTTATCGATACGCATACTAGCAATGGCGCAGATTACCAACATGTGCTTACTTATATTGCTACTCAAAAAGATAAGCTGAGCAGGCCTTTGTCTGCACTAATGACGGAGCAACTTGTTCCTGCTATTGTAAAATCTTTAAACGAAAAAAAATGGAATCCTATTCCTTATGTAAATGCTTGGACAGATAGCCCAGATGCAGGCTGGTCGGGCTTTTACGAAAGTCCTCGATATGCCAGCGGTTATACCACCTTATTTAATTGCATTGGCTTTACTGTAGAAACGCATATGCTTAAACCGTTTGATCAACGCGCTGCTGCTACTGCAGATTTTTTAAAAGCAAGCATCGAAAATTCGGCGCGCTTAAAAACTGATATCATCGCGGCAAAAGAAAAAGCAATTGCATTAGATGCGCAAAAAAAATATTTTCCATTAAACTGGAAAGTTGATTCTAGTAAAAATAGTTTGATTGATTTTAAGGGATATCGCGCAAAACAAAAACCATCGATGCTTAGTGGTAAAAATCGTTTATACTACGACAGAAAAGAACCACTGAATACGACTGTAAAATATTTAGACAGCTACCGGCCGATAGATTCTGTAGCAAAGCCTTTTGCTTATATTATTCCATTTGCTTGGAAAGAAGTAATAGAAAGATTACGCGCCAATCATATTAAGATAGAAAGTATTGGGCAAGAGCTGAGTAATTTAAAGGTGCAATGTTATTATTTGTCGCAATACCAAACCCTTAACAAACCTTACGAAGGGCATTATTTGCATTATAACACCAAGCCTATTCGTAAAGAACAAATGCTAAATATTTCTACTAATGATTTTATTGTATATACCGATCAAGTTGGTGTTCGTTTTTTAATGGAAACCTTAGAGCCGCAAGCCATCGACTCTTATTTTAATTGGAATTTTTTTGATGCCTGTTTAGGACAAAAAGAAGGATACTCCGATTATGTGTTCGAAGATTTAGCAGCCGAAATATTAAAAACAGATACTGCATTAAATAATTTATTGCAAGCAAAAGTAAAATCAGACCCTGCGTTTGCAAATAATGGCGCCGCACAATTAGATTTTGTTTACCAGCAATCTCCTTACTTCGAAAAAAGTTATTTGCGTTATCCAATTTATCGCATCGAAAATAAATCTGATTGCACATGGAAATAATATCGCAAAGCCCAGTTGCTACTGTAGTTTTCCTTTTTATTTTAGCTACGTCTATTTACGCATTTTACGCCAACCCTACTTTGTTGCGTAAATTAATGCTTCATCCATTCAGTATTCACCGCAACAGAAAACTATATGGCTTGTTAAGTAGTGGATTTGCCCATGCCGATTGGAATCATTTATTGTTTAACAGTTTTACTTTCTTCTTTTTTGCTTTCGAGTTAGAAAGAATAATTGGGCATTGGCAATTTGCTGTTATCTATTTTGGCGGATTATTTTTAAGTGATATCAGTACCATTATAAAATATAAAAACAATACAGGCTATTATAGTTTAGGCGCTTCGGGTGCTATATCTGCTGTGCTTTTTAGCTACATCTTATTTTTACCCTTAACAAAGATTTATCTTTTTATCATACCCATAGGCATTCCAGCCTATATATTTGCAGGCTTGTATTTAAGCTATTGTTATGTAGCGGCTAAAAAAGCAACGGATCATATCAATCATGATGCGCATTTTTGGGGAGCTTTGGCTGGAGTAGTATTAACTATATTATTAATGCCAAAAGTAATTACTCATTTTATAGAACAAGTATTACGCTAATAAAATCATTACCTGATTTTTTTCTACTTTATCGCCAGCAATAATTTTTACTGCTTTAATGGTTGCGTCGGCTGGTGCTTTGATACTGTTTTCCATTTTCATTGCTTCTAATACCAAAAGGTTATCTCCTTTTTTAATTACATCGCCATCTTTTACTAATACCTTCAAAACTAAGCCAGGCATAGGCGCCTTGATGTCGTTTATTTTTTTGGTAGCACCAGCATCTATGCCTAATGATTTTAATAAATCGTCGTATTGGTCTTTTAATACTAAATCATATTTGTTTCCATTTACTTTAATGCAAGCTGTTTTACTTGCCGAGTCTAAATGAATTAACTCTGCATTATAAGACATAGTACCTATTAAAATACTGAAATGATTCTCTGCAATTTTTTCAAATTGAATGTTAGACTCGTTTCCAGTAATGATTAAATCGTTTTTGCTTCCGTTTAACTCAAAAGTAAATTGATTATTTGCAGTTATATGAATCATCTTAACAACTATTTAGTAAATGCGTATTGTATAATATTTGCTCCCATTTTTAAAGCCTTCTCGCGCGTTTCTTCGGTGTCCGAAGGGTAAGTACCCAAATCTTCCCAGCCATTGCCTAAATCACTTTCATAATCGTAAAAACAAACTAACCTGCCTTGATATATTAAACCAAAACCTTGCGGACGTTTGCCATCGTGTTCGTGAATTTTTGGTAAGCCATTCGTAAAGTTAAACTTTTGATGATAAATTGGGTAATTAAATGGCAATTCTACAAAGGCTAACTCTGGAAATACTTTTTTCATCGCATTGCGAATAAATGGATCCATGCCATAATTATCACAAAAATGGATAAAACCGCCTGCCATTAAATAATTGCGGAGATTACTTGCTTCTTGGTTATTAAAAGTAATGTTACCATGTCCGGTTGCAAAAATATAAGGGTAATTAAATAGTTCGGAGGAACCCGGTTCAACTATACGCTCTTCTTTTGCAATATTGGTGTTTAAGTTTTCATTGCAATATTCAATGAGGTTGGTTAATGCAGTTCTGCTCGAATACCAATCGCCACCTCCATTATATTTTAACCTTGCTATTTTAATAGCCGAAGAATTTGTTTTAGCAGCAATAAAACTACTGCTTGTAAAAAAAACAAACACGAGCATTAAAAATAAAATGAAGATGGACTGCTTTTTCATTTTTAAATTTAATAATTATTTGCCATTACTGTTGCTGCAATGGCGGCAGTTTCTGTTCTTAACCTAGCATTTCCTAAAGTAACTACTTGAAATTGTTGCGCAGTTGCAGCTAGTATTTCTTTAGAAGAAAAATCTCCTTCGGGGCCAATGAGTATTAAATTAGACAAGGGCTGTTGTTTGATTTGTAAAGCAAAAGATTGCTTTGTGGCTTCGCCGCAATAGGCAATGTGTTTAGCCATGCCGGCTGCAAATGGCTGTGTAATAAATTTAGCAAAGGGCGTAAGCTCATGCAACACTGGATGATAGGCTTTTAAACTTTGCTTCATAGCCGACTCTATAATTTTATTGAGTCGTTCTACTTTAATATCTTTTCTTTCAGAATGATCGCATAAAATTGGCGTGATTTCGTCGATGCCAATTTCGGTTGCTTTTTCTAAAAACCATTCTAGTCTTTCTATGTTTTTGGTTGGAGCAATGGCTACGTGTAAATAGTTGCTACGCTTTTCGTGTTCGCGTGTAACGTCTAATACTTGAACCGTACAGCGCTTTGGATGCGCTTCTATTATTTTAGTTTCGAAAAATCCGCCTACACCATCTACTAAATAAATAAGATCGCCAGCTGTTAATCGCAATACACGATTACAATGTTTACTTTCTTCTTCGTTTAAAGTAAAAATGTCTGCATTAATTGTGGGTGTGTAGAATAAATGCATGGGCGATATTAATTTTCTACTTGGTTTGCTTTAGGCAATAGTGTCATTTTTACAGATTCAATATTATTTTTTCTTTTTTGAATAATGGTAAAATGATAGCCTTCAAATTCAATCTCCTCGCCTATTTCGGGGATTTTATCAAAAATAACATTCATCAATCCTGCAACCGAATCGTACTCGTCATGTTCAGGTAAAGGAAAAGGAATAAACTCATTTACATCGCTAATAGCAGAATGCGCGTCGATAATAAATTCGTTTTCGCTTATGCTAATTACTTTTGGTTTTTCTTCATCGTGCTCATCTTGAATTTCTCCTACTAATTCTTCGATGATATCTTCCATCGTTACTAAGCCCGCCGTTCCACCAAACTCATCTAAGACAATCGCAATGTGTGGATTTTTTTTCTTGCGCATTTCCGAAAGTAAATCTGCAATTTTTTTAGATTCCGGAATAAAATAAACTGGACGAATCATATCACTTAAAGAAACTGTTTGGTCTTTAAGTTCTTTCATTAACAAATCTTTAACATGAATAAATCCAATAATTTCGTCTATGTTGCCTTTATACACTGGCATACGCGTATAGCCTTCGTTAATTACTGCACTTACAAATTCCGCATATGGACTATCAATATTAATAGCTAAAATAGCTGTACGGGGTACCATAATTTTTTTTACGGTACGGTCGTTAAAATCAAAAACGTTTTTTATTAACTCGTGTTCCGATGAATCAAGCGCGCCACTTTCTTTTCCTTGGTCTAATAATAATTGTAATTCTTCGGAAGTATGTACTTCGTGTCCATGAATTGCAGAGACCCCCATTTTCTTTAAAATAATATTAGCAAGCCCGTTAAGCACCCAAATAAAAGGTCTAAAAATATAATAGAAAATATTTAAAGGAATGGCTAATGCAAAGGTGGTGGTTACTGGTCTTTGTATGGCAATTGATTTTGGTGCTAGTTCTCCAAATACTATATGTAAAATGGTAATGGTTCCAAATGCAACGGGAAGTGCTATTTGATGAGCTAGTTCGGGCGAAATAGCAATGCCAAATAACGAAAGAGCACCTAATATTACTTTTGTTACAACCGATTCGCCAATCCAACCCAAGCCTAAAGAAGCCAAAGTAATACCCAATTGTGTCGCAGATAAATAGCCGTCTAAGTTTTGTAAAATGTGTTTAGCAATTTTTGCGCTTTGATTTCCGGTTTTGGCTTTGATCTCTACTTGAGAGTAGCGCACTTTAACAATAGCAAATTCTGCCGCAACAAAAAAACCGTTGAGCACTACTAATAAAAGTGTAAGAAAAATATCGAATAACATAAGTTATAGTTAAATCAAATCAATTATTTGATTGATTGTTGGCTCTTTTTTGTTTGAGGAAAGTTAAAACAACAGGAATCATGCTGATTAAAATAATCAGTATAACAACATATTCTAATTTCTTTTGAATGTCTGGAAAGGCCCTGCCTAAGAAGTATCCAGCTAATATCATTGAAAATACCCAAGCAATACAGCCTATAATATTATACCAAATAAATTTTTTAAAATCTAAAGATACTACGCCTGCCATGATGGGTACAAAAGTTCTTACGATTGGAATAAACCTAGCCATTATAATAGCAGAACCTCCGTGTTTTTCGTAAAAATCTCTAGCATAAATGGCATGCTTTTTCTTAAAGAAAAAAGAATCGTCTCTACTAAAAATAACTGGCCCTGTTTTTTTACCAAAATAATAGCCTATAAAATTCCCGAGTATTCCTGCAATCGATACACTCATTAAAAGCGTAATAATGTGTACATCAAAAATGGGTGTGCCACATAATAAGCCAGCAACAAACAATAAAGAATCGCCGGGTAAAAAGAATCCGAAAAATAAACCAGTTTCTGCAAATACTACAAAAAGCAATAGCGACAAGCCCCCGTAATGAATGATGCTTTGCGGGTGCAATAGGGTCTTGACAAATTCAATTACGTTTTCCATAGTAGTATTTATTCCGAAAAATAAGGAATTTAAAATAAGGATGATAATATTGAAGGGAAAATACCCAGAATAATAGTTGCCATAGTTGTGACAAATAACACCAATGCCATATTTCCTCTAGCATCTATAGGGCTGTTGTCTATACTTTGTTTCATGTACATGGCAATGATTACTTTAAAATAATACCAAATACCAATAACCGCATTGATAATTGCCAATATTACTAATCCATAATATTGCTGAGCCATGGCATTGGTAAAGATGTAAAACTTACCGAAAAAACCAGCAGTTAAAGGTATACCAGCTAAAGAGCACATCGCAATGGTTAATGCCAATGCCATGCCTGGATTTCTTTTACCTAAACCATTGAAAGCTTCGAAACTATCAGACTTTACAATTTCTTTTACTTTAATAAAAATAGCAAATGCGGTAATGGATGCAATAGAATAAGCACTTGCATATAAGAAAATAGCTTTACTAGAATTTGGACCAATAGCTAAAATAGCTAACAACATATAACCTGCATGTGAAATACTAGAATAAGCCAACATGCGCTTGAACGAATGTTGTTTTAACGCTGATAAATTTCCAATGCTAATTGTTAATAAAGCAATGATCCAAAGTGTAGGCGTTAAATAAGTTGATAAGGAAGCAAAGCAGGTAATAAATAAACGAATAAATGCTGCAAAGCTTGCGGTTTTAACAACCGTAGACATAAACAAAGTAATTAACGAAGGCGCGCCTTCATATACATCTGGTGCCCAAAAATGAAACGGTGCGGCAGAAATTTTAAATAGCATACCTACTAGAATAAATAAGATGCCTGTATAAAAAAGCGGTGCAATTACGCCATTGCTCATGCCTATTGCAGCTGCTATTTGATCTAAGTTAAAGGTGCCCGTAAATCCGTAAATTAAAGCAATACCAAACATTAAAAATGCAGTAGCAAAAGATCCCATTAAAAAATATTTTAAAGCGGCTTCGTTCGATGCCAAATCTTTTTTACGAATACCTGCTAATGCATACATACTGATTGACATAATTTCAATGCCAATAAATAACATGGTTAAGTTTTGGAACGAGACCATGCATAATACGCCAACCAGTGCAAATAAAATAAGTGCTAAATACTCTGCAACATCGTTGCTAATTTTTTCAAAATAACCTTTTGATAAAATAATAATAAGAATAGTCGTAACAATGGTAAGGCTCGAAAAAACAATGGAGAAATTATCAAACAATACCATTTGATTGAAATAATACAAATTAGTATTCCAAGTAGCAATTTGCGAAGCCAAGGCGCCTAAAAGCCCTATAACTGCTACAGGTAAAAGAGCTGATGCTTTTTTGTAAACACCTAAAAATAGCAGCACAACTGCAAGTATGGTGATAATAATTATACTGTTCATTTATAAAAAATTTTAATATTAATTTAGTTGATCGCTACTAATTTTGAATTGACAATAGAGATTAAATTTTGAATGGCTGCATCCGAAATGCTTAAAATAGTATTTGGCATAACTCCCATTACTACTACTAAAAGTACCACGATATATAAAATTGTTTTTTCGTTTCCTTGTATATCTTTAAAAGAATTTGTGAGGTTATTTGCTTCGCCTAACATCACTCTTTGGTACATTCTTAACATATACACTGCACCTAAAATAATAGTTAAGCCAGCAAATGTAGTGGCAATTGCGCTGTATTGATATAAGCCCATAAGTAATAAGAACTCGCCTACAAAGCCATTGGTTAAAGGCAATGCAATAGATCCCATCATAATAATAGTGAAGGTAATGGCCAGCTTAGGTGCCGAATGTACAATGCCTCCTAATAAATTCATTTGTCTGGTATCGGTACGCGATTCAATTAAATAGATAATATAAAATAAAGCGAAAACATTCACGCCGTGACTCAACATTTGAATCATGGCACCTTGTAAAGCTTGTGCATTAAACACAAATACACCCGCCGCAATTAAACCAACGTGGGCAATAGATGAGTAAGCAATTAATCTTTTTAAATCTTTTTGATTGAATGCAATGATGGATGCGTATACAATTCCAATAACCGATAAAGTAATGGCTAACCACGACCACTCTTGAAATCCTTGCGGAACAATAGGAATCATCCATCTAATAACACCATAAATACCCATCTTTAACATAATGGCCGAAAGTAGCATGGTTGCTGGCGTTGGCGCTTCTGTATAGGTATCTGGTTGCCAAGTATGGAATGGGAAAACGGGCATTTTAATAGCAAAGGCAATAAAGAAAGCCCAAAATAAATAGCCTTGTGCTGAGTTGTTTAAAACAGTTTGATAAAATACATTAATATCGAAGGAATGTGTTCCAGGTGTTTGTAAATAAATATAAATGATAGCAGCTAACATCAGTAAGCTACCTAAAATGGTATACACAAAAAACTTTAAGGTTGCTTGTATTCTATCTGCACCACCCCAAATTGCTGCAATAAAATAAACTGGAATTAATGCTGCTTCCCAACAAGTGTAAAATAAAAATGCATCTAGAGAAACAAAGACGCCAATTAATCCTGCTTGCATAAACAACATCAATGCATAAAAAGATTTTTCTGCTGTGTACGTTTTATTAAAGGTCGACAGGATAATCAATGGGAATAAGGCAGTGGTAAGCATGACCATGAGCATACTAATGCCGTCTATGCCAATTTTAAAATGAATGCCTAAAGAACTTACCCAAGCAGTATCTAATAAAAATTGTGTGCTTGCGTCTTTTTGAAAGTTTAGCAATGCATATAATGCAATAGCTAATTCTACTATCGAAAAAAGTAATGCTGCGCGTTTTGCATCTTTAGTATTTAATACTAACAAAGCTAATGATGCTAAAGCTGGAAATAATAAAAGTAGTAGCGTAATCATTTATCGAATATTAAATAAAAAAGTTTAACAACATGATGAATAAAATACCAAGGACCATGGCAAAAATATAAAATCCGGTATAACCTGTTTGTAATGTTTTAATTCTTTTAGATCCAGCCAAAGCCAATCTACCTGCACCATTCACGAGGCCATCTATACCGGCTCTATCTACAATTTGGTGTAAATAAACTGCCAGTTTGTTAATTGGATTAGTAATTAAAGCGAAATAAATTTCATCTAAATAAAATTTGTTATAAGATATTTTTTGCCAAACCGAAAGTGCTTCTTCTTGTTGTGGTAATAAATAAACTTTTTTGCTGTAACGAATAAAAGCATAATACGCTACGGCTAATACCGCAATTAAAGATCCAATCATAATGCCGTATTCTACTGCATGCGACGGAGCATCTACCAGCATTTTTGCATCAGATAAAATAAATACTGGCGCTAAAAATGATTTTAATAAATGGTGTTCCGAAAAAACTTCTGGTAAGCCTAAAAAGCCTGCAAATGTAGCGCACACAGCCAATACAATTAATGGAATGGTCATGTTTTTAGGGCTTTCGTGCAAGTGTTTTGCTTGTTCGCTGCTGCCTCTAAACGAACTATAAAAAGTTAAGAATAACATTCTAAACATATAGAAAGCAGTTAATACCGAAGTAACGGCCATTACCGAAAATACGATTGGCGAATAATTAAATGTTGCCGCTAATATTTCGTCTTTCGAAAAGAAACCTGCAAATGGAGGTAAACCCGAAATAGCTAATGTGCCAATTAAAATAGTTAAAAATGTGATCGGTAATGTTTTCTTTAGTCCGCCCATGTTGCGCATATCTTGCTCGCCAGACATAGCGTGTATAACACTTCCAGCGCCTAAGAATAATAAGGCTTTAAAAAACGCATGAGTCATTAAATGAAAAACGGCGCCTGTAAAAGAACCTACACCTAAAGCCACAAACATATAACCTAATTGACTCACCGTTGAATAAGCCAAAACTTTTTTAATGTCTGTTTGGGTTAAGGCAATAATGGCTGCTACAATTGCAGTAAGCATACCCACAATGGTGATGGTTTGCATAGCAATAGGCGAAAGCACATATAATAAACTAGAGCGTGCAATCATGTAGATACCTGCAGTTACCATGGTTGCTGCATGGATCAAAGCCGAAACGGGCGTTGGTCCTGCCATTGCATCTGGTAACCATGTATATAAAGGTAGTTGCGCACTCTTACCCATTGCACCTATAAATAATAATAAGGCAATGGCAGTAATGGTTACATCGCCAGTGGTAAAACCAGCCGCTTGTACCATCACCGATTTATAGTTAACGGTACCAAATGTTGTATAAATTAAAAACAAACCTAACAAGAAACCAAGGTCGCCAATTCGATTCATGATGAATGCTTTTTTAGCAGCATTGTTATAAGCGGTATTTTTAAACCAAAATCCAATCAATAAATAAGAACACAATCCAACACCTTCCCAACCAATAAACATAATGGCATAGTTAGATCCCAATACCAAAAGCAACATAAAAAACACGAATAAATTGAGGTAAGCAAAATACCTTGCAAAGCCCTCGTCGTGGTGCATGTAGCCAATCGAGTAAACATGAATTAGAAACCCTACACCTGTAATGATCAACAACATGATCATCGATAATGGATCTATTAAAAAGGAGAATGGGATTTGCAATCCTGCAACATTTATCCAGCTAAATAAATCAAAGGTGTTTACTTCGCCGTTGGGTGTGCTCAAGAAAATTCCCAAACTAATTAAGAACGAAAAGAAAATGGATGCGCTACCTATTATCCCTACCCATGCTTTGGGCATACGCTTATTTGCAATGCCATTGATTAAAAACCCTAGCAATGGAAATAATGGAATTAAGCCTACTAATTTTAACATAATATGATTTGCTGAATGAACCTATCCTTTTAATTTATTTAAAATATTAATGTCGATTGATCTGGTGTTTCTGTAAATCATTACAATGATAGCCAAGCCAACCGCCACTTCTGCGGCAGCTACTGCCATAATAAAAAATACAAATACCTGACCGCTTGCATCGCCTCTATAAGCAGAAAAAGCTGCCAGTAAAATATTTACTGCATTCAACATTAATTCAATTGACATAAAAATGACAATTGCATTTCTTCTTACCAATACGCCCATTACGCCAATTGTAAATAACAAAGAGGCTAATAAAATATAATGATTAATTGGTACTGCTTGAATTGTTTGTGTTACTGTTCCCATTAGTTAATATCTTTTTTAGCTAATAATACTGCGCCAACCATAGCAGATAATAATAATACCGATGCTATTTCGAATGGCAATAAAAATTCGTTGAATAAAACTTTTCCTAAGTTTTTAACCAATCCAATATCTGGTTTAATTAATTCAAATGGCACATCGCCTCCACCTGTTTTTAAAATAGCGCCAACCAGCGTAAGCATTAATAAACCTGCAGAAATTACCCCTGCAAATTTTAAAAGGCTAGATTTTTGTGGCTCGGTAGCTTGGTTTAAATTTAAAAACATGATAGAGAAAAGTATCAATACCATAATAGCACCCATGTAAACAATAAAGTTGACGATGGCTAAAAACTGTGCGTTTAAAATTAAATACTGACAGGTAATTGCAAAAAATGTCATCACCATATACAACGCACTGTGTATAGGATTTTTTGCGAATACCACTAGCAAAGCAAAAAATAAGGTGATGAACGATAATAAGTAAAATAATGAATGACTCATTGAATATTATTTTATTGAATAATTATTTAATAACTGGTTCTGTTAATTTATCCTTACCGAAAATAAACTCATCTCTAATGTATCCTGCTTTAGCAATATCGCCATCTAAATAAATAGCTGCTTTAGGACAAGCCTCTTCGCAAAAACCACAAAAAATACAACGCAACATATTGATCTCGTATACCGAAGCGTATTTTTCTTCTCTATACAAATGCTCTTCTCCGGGTTTACGCTCGGCAGCAGTCATGGTAATGGCTTCTGCTGGGCAAGAAAGCGCGCAAAGGCCACATGCAGTACAACGCTCCGCACCATTTTCATCTCTTTTTAAAGAATGTAAGCCCCTAAAATTTTCCGAGAAAGATCTTTTTTCTTCTGGATAATAAACAGTGGTTCTTTTTTTGAAGAAATGTTTCATGGTAATACTTAAGCCATTGATAATTGCTGGAAGGTAAATACGCTCCCAAAAATTCATTTGCTTAGACTCTAAAACTTTTTTTCGATTCGTTAACGAATTCATATTTGTCAATGCTTTTGATTAAAAAATTTTACTTTCCAAAAATTAAAATGCCAGTTCCCGTTAAAGCTATATTTACAATTGCCAATGGAATTAACACTTTCCATCCTAACTTCATGAGTTGATCATAACGGAAACGGGGTACCGTCCACCTCACCCAAATAAAGAAAAATATAAACAATAATATTTTAGTGAAAAAGACTGCAACGCCTATTAATGCTGCAATATTTGGATTACTAATAAGGTGCATGAAGGGGTAATTATATCCTCCGAAATATAATGAAGCCATAATTGCAGACGATACAAACATATTGATGTATTCTGCGAATAAATAAAAACCTAATTTCATCGAAGAGTATTCGGTATGGTGTCCACCTACTAATTCGGTTTCGCATTCTGGTAAATCAAATGGTGTTCTATTGGTTTCAGCAAAAGAACAAATCATGAATATTAAAAAGCCTAATGGCTGATAAAAAACATTCCAGTTCATGCCCGACTGTTGCTCCGAAATTTCTCTTAAACTTAAAGTGCCTGTCATCATTAATAAAGCGATGATAGATAAGCCCATCGCAATTTCGTATGAAATATTTTGAGAGGCAGATCGAACCGCGGCTAATAATGAAAACTTATTGTTAGATGCCCAACCACCAATCATTACGCCGTATACACCCAATGATACAACGCCGAAAACATATAATACGCCAACATTAATATCTGCTACTTGTAAAGAAATTTGTCTGCCAAATAAAAATAAATCTTGCCCCCAAGGAATTACCGCAGTGGTAATACAAGCCGTAAACATGCTGAGCGATGGACCAAGTACAAATAAAAATGTACTGGCATGCGTTGGTATAATTTCTTCTTTGGTAAATAATTTTACGCCATCGGCAAGTGGTTGCAATAAGCCCCAAGGTCCGGCTCTGTTAGGTCCTACGCGGTCTTGGAAAAATCCTGCAAATTTTCTTTCTGCAAGGGTAGTATACATGGCAATAACCAAACTAATCCCTAAGATGGCAGAGATTAAAATTAATTTTTCAATAATAAATGCGATGTCCATTTTTATTTAATTTTTTTATGAAACATTTTTTTATTCGCTTCAATTAACACTTCGTTTTTCTCGATAACAGGAAGCGGATGCGCCATTTCATAATGGTTGGAAGAAATAACCGAGGTCTCTTCGATTTTTCTTGGTCCTTCTATCGTCCAATCTGCTGTTGCTTTTTTCTCGAATCTACAAGTGTTGCAAATAAAAGATTCTACTTCGCCGTATTGGTCTTTACGCGCGGTTACACGCAATACATCCTCTCCTTTGTACCACAATACTACATTGCCCGAACATTTTTCGTGATCGCAATCTCTATGTGCATCTACTGGTTTGGTAAACCAAACTCTGTTTTTAAAACGGAATGTTTTGTCGGTTAATGCACCAACTGGGCAAACATCAATTACGTTTCCAGAAAAATCATTATCTATTGCCGCGCTGATATAAGTTGATATTTCTGATTGATCTCCTCTATTTAAAACACCGTGAACCCTGCCTTCTGTAATTTGATCTGCTGTGTAAACACAACGATAGCAAAGGATACAGCGATTCATGTGTAATTGAATTTTATCTCCGATATCTACTTTATCAAAAGTTCTTCTTTCAAATTCGTATCTAGAATTAGAAGCGCCGTGTTCGAATGATAAATTTTGCAAATCGCATTCGCCTGCCTGATCGCAAACTGGGCAATCAAGTGGATGGTTAATCAATAACATTTCTACTACGCCTTTTCTTGCTTCTAATACTTCTGGAGATGTGGTGTTTTCTACCACCATGCCATCCATCACTTGCGTTTGACAAGAAGCAACTAACTTTGGCATTGGTCTAGGATCTTTTTCGGAACCTTGTGCCACTTTTACTAAACAAGTACGGCATTTACCACCACTACCTTTTAGCTTTGAATAATAACACATAGCCGGAGGCACAATGTCGCCGCCTATTTGACGCGCTGCATTTAATATCGTGGTTCCCGGTTCTACTTCAACAGACTGTCCGTCGATGGTTACTTTTATTTTATCTGCCATTTTATTAAAATAATTATTTCACTAGCGCTTCGTGAGCGGCTAGTAATCCAAAATTTCTTGTTTGACTTAAGGTTGCTTCTTTAATGTGCCATTCAAACTCTTCGCGGAAATGACGAATAGCACTCGCCACTGGCCATGCTGCTGCATCA
Organism: uncultured bacterium; assembly: GCA_903951325.1. GTDB lineage: Bacteria > Bacteroidota > Bacteroidia > Sphingobacteriales > Sphingobacteriaceae > CAIKLP01. The sequence continues at coordinate 11,005 of CAJBBN010000128.1, read as the reverse complement.
CCTAATGGACAAATTGTATTGCCTTCAATTTTTTTAGAAACTTCTACTAATAAATCGATGTCGCTTAATTTTCCGTGACCGTATTCAATGCGATGTAATACTTTTTCCATCCATCCAGTTCCTTCTCTACATGGAGAACATTGTCCGCATGATTCGTGGTGATAAAAACGAGCAAAATTCCAAGTATTACGCACAATGCAACTGTCTTCGTCGTATACTACAAAGCCGCCAGATCCAAGCATAGTGCCACTTACAAAGCCTCCGTCGGAAAGTGATTCGTAACTCATTAATCGCTCTTCGTTGTTTGCGGTTTTTAAAATTAAATTGGCTGGCAAAATTGGCACCGATGATCCGCCTGCAACAACTGCCTTTAATTTTTTTCCATTTTTAATGCCGCCACAATATTTATCTGAGTAAATAAATTCTTCTACGGGTAAGCCTAATTCGATTTCGTAAATACCCGGATTATTGATGTGTCCGCTTGCCGAAATTAATTTTGTTCCAGTGCTTCTACCAATTCCGATTTTTGCGTATTCGTCTCCACCCATATTTACAATGGGCGCAATAGCTGCAATGGTTTCTACATTATTTACTACCGTTGGGCAAGCATATAAACCAGCTATTGCAGGGAATGGAGGTTTCACTCTTGGGTTACCTCTTTTGCCTTCTAAAGATTCTAATAATGCTGTTTCTTCTCCGCAAATGTAAGCGCCTGCGCCAGGATGAACATATAAATCTAAATCGTAGCCCGAGCCTAAAATATTTTTTCCTAAAAAGCCATTGGCATAAGCTTCGGCAATTGCTTTTTCTAAAATTCTTAATATATAAAAATACTCCCCTCTAATGTAGATATAAGAAGTGTTTGCGCCCAATGCATAACTCGAAGTAATCATTCCTTCGATTAATCCATGTGGAATTTTTTCCATTAGGTAACGGTCTTTGAAAGTACCCGGCTCCGATTCGTCTGCATTGCAAACTAAATAACGTGGCACGCCTACTGGTTTAGCCAAAAAGCTCCACTTCATTCCCGTAGGAAATCCTGCTCCACCTCTTCCGCGCATACCAGATTTCTTAACCTCTTCTACCACATCGTCTGGAGACATTGTTTTCAAAGCTTTTTCGACCGAACGATAACCGCCCATTTTTCGATAAGTATCAAAAGTATTTATTCCTGGAACATCAATGTGTTCTAATAATATTTTGCGTGACATATTATTTTATTTCTTCTTTATCAATATAAATTCTGCAAAACCGAAAAAATCCCAAAAAATACTGGGTAATATTTTTCCGTATTTAATTAAATTATGAATTACCTTCAATGGCATCATTAAAATATTTGGTATATATCTTCTTGTGCCGCCTTTAATAATTTCTGTATTATTTTTTAAAAATAAATTATACAACTCCGTTAACGAATACACTCTCACATGGGTATCATCGTCGAAAAAATTCAAAGTTCCTTTCATCCTAGGAAGTCGAGTTGATCGAATTCCTGGATACTCTACATATAGGTATCCTCCGGGCTTGAGCTTTGCTAATAATTTTACCAATACTTGATCTCCGTTTTTCAAATGCTCAATCACATGAGCCATCATAATAAAATCGAAGTTTGCATTCGGTACACTATCCAAGTTTAATTCTTCTAAGTTTAATTCGTAAAACGATTGCATGAGTTTAAAATCGTTTTCGTCATTATTATAATTTTTATTTAAATCTAAACCGTGGTACTCACAATTTGGAAACCATTTTTTTGTTTTTGATGCCGAATGATTTCCTGCGCCAATATCTAACAACACAAATTCGCCTTGCTTAAATAATTTATTTAAGAAACGATATTTTGCAGGAAGCGTTATTGCGCGTAACATCTATTTAAAATTATTTTATATCTGTATAAGATTGTAAACGGTTTTCGGCAGTTAGCTTATTGATTAAGTCGTCTGCCTTTTCGTTCGTTAAGTTTTCGTAATAGTTTACGCCACACTGCAACATCGGTGCTGATCCACAAGAGCCTAAACATTCTACGGCCTTTAGTGTAAACATGCCATCTGCGGTAGTTTGGCCAAGTTTAATATTCAATTTATTTTCTAAATAGCTAATCAAACTTTCTGCGCCATTAATTGCACATGGACCCGTATGACATACTTCTAAAGAACATTTGCCAACAGGTTGCATATTAAACATCGAATAAAAAGAGGCTACTTCGTAAACTTCAATTGGTTTAATGCCAATAATGCTTGCTACGTAATCCATTGCATCCGTACTTAACCAACCATTAAATTCTGCTTGCGCAATATGCAAGATTGGAATCAATGCCGATTTATGTTTTCCTTCCGGATATCTTTTCATTAACGCTTTTGATAGTGTTAATGCTTCTTCTGAAAATGCTAAATTCATTTACTTATGTTTTTAAAAAATATATTAAGCGTCTAACTCGCCTGCAATTACATTCAAACTACTCATCGTAACAATCGCGTCAGATAACAAAGATCCTTTCGCTATTTCTGCGAACGCTTGATAAATAATAAAACATGGCCTTCTAAAATGCAGTCGGTACGGCGATCTGCCGCCTTCTGAGATTAAATAAAATCCGAGCTCGCCATTTCCACCTTCTACTGCATGGTATAATTCGCCTTTCGGCATATCCACTTCACCCATCACAATTTTAAAATGATAAATGAGTGCTTCCATGTTAGCATACACATCTTGTTTTTCGGGTAAGTAATAAGCAGGTACATCTGCATGGAAAATTCCTTTGGGTTCTTTTTCCATTTTGGCTAAAGCTTGTTCAATTAATCTTAAGCTCTGCCAAATTTCTTCGTTCCTTACCATATACCTATCGTAAGTATCGCCGTTGGTACCTACCGGAATTTCAAAATCAAATTCGTTATAAGAAGAATATGGATTGGCGGTACGCACATCGTAATCTATACCAGTTGCTCTTAAACAAGGGCCGGTAAAGCCATAGTTTAAAGCCTTTTCGGCGCTAATGGCACCTACGCCTACTGTTCTATCAATAAAAATTCTGTTCCTGTTAAATAACTCCTCGAAAGATTTCATAATTTTCGGGAAGGTAGCCAAGAACTTTTTGGTTTTTAAAATAGCAATGTCGTTGAAGTCTCTTTCAAAACCTCCCACACGACCAAAATTAGTTGTTAACCTTGCGCCACAAATTTCTTCGTAAATTTCATAAATGTTTTCACGCTCTTGCATCAAATACAAGAAACCTGTAAAGGCACCCGTATCTACTCCTAAAATTCCATTACAAATTAAATGATCCGAAATTCTCGCCAATTCCATGATGATGATGCGCATGTAATCTACACGCTTAGGCGTTTCAATATTTAAGAGTTTCTCTACTGTTAAATGCCAGCCAAAATTATTAATGGGCGACGAACAATAGTTTAGTCTATCGGTTAAAGGCGTGATTTGATAATAAGGACGATGCTCTGCGATCTTCTCAAATGCTCTGTGTATATAGCCTATAGTAGAAACTGCGCTAACAATTCTTTCGCCATCCATTTCCAAAACGTTTTGGAATACCCCATGTGTTGCAGGGTGTGTTGGACCAAGATTTAAAGTTGTGGTTTCTTTTTCTAATGAATCGTTGCCAAGTTGAATATGAGCCATAATTCTATGTTAATTTTTTATCTGCCGAAATAAGTATCGTTTTTATCAATTCTGTTTGGATCTTCTAATGGATGTTCTTTTCTCATAGGAAAAGCAACCATATCGTCCACATTTAAAATTCTAACCAAATTTGGATGTCCTTCAAAAATTACTCCGTAGAAGTCGTAGGTTTCTCGCTCTTGCCAATTAGCAGATTCGTATAAAACAGTTGCGGTAGGAATTTTAGGATTTGATTCTGGAATAAATACTTTAATTCTTAAGCGAAAATTATTTTCCATGCTTTGTACATGATAAATAACTGCTAACTCTTTTGTTGTTGGATAATGAACGGCGCAAACATCTGTTAAAAAACGGAAACGGTAAGTTTCGTTTTCATTTAAATATTTTAATACAGGTATGATGCTGTCTTTATTGGTTTGAAAGGTTAACAAACCATAAGGTTGTTCAAAATTACTCAATGCAGTTCCAAAAGTAGACTGCAAATCTGCGATCAAATTTTCTGTTGCTATTGCCATTTTATTTAATTCCGTAATTAGTCATGAGGGCTTGGTATTCTGGCGAGTTTCTTCTGCGCATCGATTCAGATTTTACTAAATCTTGAATACGATTGAAGCCATCGATGATTGCTTCGGGGCGCGGCGGACAGCCAGGTACATAAACATCTACTGGAATAATTTCGTCGATACCTTGCATGACACTGTAAGTATCGAAGATACCACCAGAAGATGCACAAGCGCCAACAGCAATTACCCAGCGGGGTTCGGCCATTTGTAAATAAACTTGTTTTAAAACAGGACCCATTTTTTTAGCGATGGTTCCCATCACCATTAATAAATCTGCTTGACGAGGCGAAAAACTTGGACGCTCGGAACCAAATCTAGCAAAGTCGTAATGAGATCCCATGGTTGCCATAAACTCAATTCCACAACATGAAGTTGCAAACGGTAAAGGCCATAATGAATGTGATCTTGCAAGACCTACTACTTTGTCTAATCGCGTTGCGAAAAAACCTGCACCTTCTATTCCTTCTGGTGCCGAAACAATTTTAATTTCACTCATAAAAATGCTTAAAAACAAAACGCTCATCTTAACTGAGGATGTGCGTCAAATCTACAATAAATATTACTTTTTAAGGATTTAGCGACAAGAAAAATCTTAATTATTCCCAGTCTAATGCACCCTTTTTTATTAGGTAAAAAAAGCCGGCTAATAGGAAGCCAATAAATGTCAACATTTCTAAAAAACCAGTGATTCCAAACTCTCTAAAATTGACTGCCCAAGGGTACATAAAAATGACCTCTACATCGAATAATACAAACAAGATGGCAACCAAAAAGTACTTCACAGAAATGGGAGACCTAGCATCGCCTTGTTGCTCAATTCCACACTCAAAATTGGCTAGTTTATCTGCTGTTTTACGCTTAGGGCCAATGTAATGAGTAGCCAACATGGTTACCACTACAAAGCCAATTGCTGCAATAAATTGCAATACGATTGGGAAGTAATCGGTTGGTATAAATGAATTCCCCATAATTTTTTTTAATACTTAATTTAGATGGTAAAATTAGTAATTATTTCTTTGACTCTTTAACTAAACCTTCAATGGCATCTTTTGCTTGCTTATCTGCAGGGTCAATTTCGATGACTTTCTGAAAATTACCAATTGCGGCAGTATTGTCTTTTAAAATAGTGTAGTTATAGTCTCCCAAATACTTGTAAGCCTCAATCAATTCTTTGCCCGATTTTTTTAGGTCTAACTTTGGATCTGCAAGGGTTAGTTCAATAAACTTTTCATAGAATGGTTTAGCCAAACCATCATTGATTTTATCTACATTATCTAACTGCACATTATTTCTCGCGCGAAACAAATAAGCTGGTTTGTACGCTGCATTTAATTCCAAAAGTTTAGCAAAAGACGAATCTGATTTAGCAAATTCTAATCCGAAATAATATTTTCTACCTAAATTAAAATAATCTATAGCAGTTGGTTTAGTATTCAATAATTTTAATTCGTAGGTTTCTGCAGATAGTTTATATTGCTTCATCGAGAAATAAGCATCCGATAAATCTCCGTATAAATCTCTACTGGTGGTGTCGAGCGCAATGGCGCGTGTAATGGTGTTTACGCCGATTGAGTCTAATTTATTTTTTACTTGCAGCTTGCCTAAATAAGCATAATCTTGCGGTAAAATTTTTGCAGGATTCATCGAGAAAAATTTATTCATAGCGGTTAAACCCGCTTTGTAATCTTTAACCTCGTAAGAAGAATAACCTAATAAACGGTAGTTAATATAATCACTAGAATCTTTCGCTACAATTTGTTTGATAATATCGATAGACTCTTGAAATTGTTTTCCATAGAATAAAAACTTAGCATAACGCAATTGCGAATTCAAAGATTTATCGGTAAGGAATAAATATTTTTTATAATTTTCAACCGCGCTTTCGAAATGTTTAGCCGTTAATTCTAATTCGCCGTATTCTCTGTAAATTGGGGCAAAAGTAGAGTCTATTTTAATCGCTTTATCAAAAGCAATTTTCGCTTCGGCATAATTCAATGAACGCGTCCAAAGCTTTCCTGTACGCACATGTGCGTTCACGTAGTTGGGGTTTAATCTAAGCGCTTCTGTGTAATATTTAACCGCTTCAGAACCGTTTGCTTGCTCCATATATACATCTCCAATGGCTACTAATAATTCGGGACTCTTTGGATTAATTGCTTTTGCTTTTAAGAAATTATTTAATGCCTCTTCGAAATTTCGAACGCCTAATTCGCGGTATACTTCGCCAATGCTAATAAAGGTTTGAAAATCTTTTCCTAATGAAATAGCAATTGCTTTGTCAAAATTTACTTTAGCTTCTGTTACATTTCCTAAGTCGTAATCTACCGAACCCAAACCTACTATGTTTAAAGTGGAGTTAGGGTTTGCGGCCAAACCTTGTTGAAAATAAAACTTGGCTGAATCAATTTTATCTTGCTTATAATAAGCTTTTCCTAAGTAATAATAGTTGTCGGCATTGCTTGGATTTGCTAGCACCAATGTGCTAAAAATTGTTTTTGCTTTTTCAAATTGCTCTACTTCAATTGCCCTTATTCCTTTTACTGCTTCTTGCGCCTTTACAATTGTAAAAGTGGAAACCACTATAATGGCAACAAGCCAAGCATTTTTTAAACTTCGATTCATGCTAATTTTTTTTAATTTGTTTGTATAATTCTGATGGGTGCATTGGCTGGCAATAAGCCAGATTTTAAAATAATTTTTTGGCCTTTATCGCTTGATATAAACGATGCAAACCCAGTGGCAAGGCCTGCCCTAGGTTCTCTGCTAATACTGTATATTTCGCGCAATAAAGGGTATTGTTTAGTGGCAAAGTATGCTTGGTAGGGTTGGTAATAATAATCATCTCCCAAATCTCCTGGGTCGCCCATAACGCCCACTACATTAATGCCGCTTCTAAATTTCATTGCCTTTGGATCATCTTTGTCGCTAATCCAATTTACGCCCACAATTCCTAAAGCGTTTTTATTTTCGCTAACATATTTAATTACTTCTTCGTTCGTTTTTAATGCGTACCCCGGTATCGACTTTTGACCCACCAATTCGGCCATGTATCTAACGGTTCCGCTATTCTTATTATCAAACACAAGATTAATTTTTGCAAGTGTAGATTTTTTGTCGAGTGTATTCCAATCTGTAAAATTTCCGCGCATAATTTCGCGCACTTGCGCTAAAGTAAAAGTAGTATCGGTGTTTTGATTATTTACAATTAAAGCAATGCCGTCGCTTGCTATTTTATTTTGCGTATAGCTGTGTTTCCCTTTAAAATAGGCTATTTCAGAAGGGTTTAAACCTCTTGCAGCAACTACTAAAGAGATGCTGTCTTTGATAAACAAATCCATCATGTCTAACTCTGGCATATAGGATGCGCTTATGTTTGCTTTAGGATAAATGGTTTCGAAAACTTGTTCTTGCGCATCGATGATAGAAAGTAGTGTTTCGTCTGCTGCAATTTTTACTTCACCGGTAGTAGTGGTGCTGAGCTCTTTTCCGTTTTTATCTTTATTGTTTGAGCAAGCAGAAAAGCAGATTCCAATTAGGGCAAATAATAAAAATTTATTCTTCGTCTTCATTGTTACTGTTTTTCCAATTAGTAAATGCTCTCCACAATCTAAAAAAAGAATAGGCTATAAAAATACAGCCTATTCCAATTTTAACTATTTTATCATATTCAGCTAAGAAATTTCCTATGCTGAGTAAACTCAATCCGATTACTAAATAAACGAGCGACATGATTATTCCAAATACGAAAATCACTTTTTCTCGCATGGACCATAAATCCGCTGGTTTATTCATTTGAATTACATCAATTTAAATTTCACTGGTACGTTAAACTGCACACGCACTGGTCTTCCGTTTTGTCTACCAGGTGCAAAGTTTGGCAAGTTTTTAATTACACGTTTTGCCTCTTCGTCACATCCGCCGCCAATACCTCTTAGTATTTTTACATCAGAAACGCTACCATCTTTTTCTACGACGAAAGAGATAAATACAGTTCCTTCAATATTGTTTTCCCTAGCCATTGCTGGGTATTTTGTATTCTTTGCAATGTAAGCGATTAAAGCGCCTTCGCCTCCTCCTGGAAATTCTGGCATTTGCTCAACCGAAATAAATGGTGCTTCTTCACCAGTAATATCTCCATCTAAACCACTTAAATCTACTTCTGCATTTGGATCACCTTGAACAGTTGTTAAACCCGCATCCACTTTTTTTAATTCATCTTGAATCGGAGGTGGTTCATCAGGCACCTGATCATCGGGTTTAATTACCGGAGGGGTAAATTTAATCGTCGACTTTAACGGTGGTGGTGGTGGTGGTGGTGGCGTTGGTTGATTTTTATCAACCGGCGGCACATCCTCTAAAACGTTGGTTTGATCTACTTTTACTATTTTTTCGTCTGGAAGTGCATTGGATATTAAACGAATAATCAATGGTGCACTCACCGACAAAGTAAAAGCAACGATTGCCAAAACGATGCCAAAAAATGCATGTTTTGGATAACTTTTACGAATTTCAAAAGCACCATACTCCTGGTTTCTACCGCGGAATACGAGCTCTATCCATTTGCCATCATATAAATCTATTTTACCTGCCATTTGCTAATTTCTTTTGTAGAATTATAATGTGGTTTTAGTTAATAACGCTAAATCAATTGGCGTAATATCTACAATTGCATAACGACCAATATTACAGATATTCATTTCATCTAAGATGTCAACCAAATTTCCATATCTAGCATTATCGTCTGCCTTAATAATAACAATTAAACCATCTTTAAAAGATTTGATGGCATATACTTTTGCCCTAAAATCTTCTTCTGTAATTTTATTGGTTTGTAGTTGCCCTTTGTAAATTCCAATAGAATCTACGCTAGCATTTCTAATTTTGTTTTCTTGTAATAAAACTTTACGAATGCCGTCTTTACCATAGTCTGTAACCGTTGTAGGGCCTGGCTCACCAGTTTTTTCATCAACAAAATAATAAACAACTTTATTTTCTTTAGTAAGCAACACCGTCAAAGTTTGAGATGCCTTTACTTTAGTTTGCTGATCTTCGGTTAAGTTTTTATCCTTAACTGGCATATTGATTTCCATGGTTTGCGGCTTATTCATGGAAGTGGTTAACATAAAGAAAGTAATCAATAAAAAACCTAAGTCAACCATGGGTGTAAAATCCACCCTTGTTGACATTTTTTTACCTTTCTTTTTGCCTTTATGGGCTCCACCGCCGCCGCCACTTTCTATATCTGACATCGCTAATTTTTTTTATGAATTATTAATTCTCAGCTTTTTCCAAGCTTGTAATAAAGTTGAAACGGTCTACTTTTTTATCTTGCAAAGTTGCGATCACTTGCTTTACTACAGGAAAGCCTGCGTTTTGATCGCCTTTAACAGCAACCCTTAAAGCCTTATTCGTAAAACGTGCTTGCAATACCCAATCAGCTAATTCGTTATTAGTAGAATCCGAAGGGATTCCAGTTTGTGCGAATTTTTTTCTGCCTTCTGCATCTAAGTCTAAATATTGTCCTAGATTTTTAACCGACACGCCAAATGAACTCAACAAAGAGAATTCTTTTTTCTGTTTGTCGTTAAAAGTAAGTTGATATTTCTCAGCCATTTTATCTAACAATTCAACTCTATTCGACTCCCCATCCATTGCAAAAAACACACGCGAATCTTTGTCTATTGTTAATAATAAAATATCTGTTTCTGGTAACTTTATTTCTGAGATCGAGGAAGGTGTTGTCACCGTCACAGGCTCATCAGGTTTAAACTTGGTAGCCAACATAAAGAACGTAAGCAGCAAGAATGCCACGTCGGTCATTGCCGTCATGTCTACTACTGTACTCTTACGAGGAACCTTTACTTTTGACATTGTATATTTTATTTATTGTTAAAATTATTCTGGGTAATTATTATCTGTTTTTAGCAGCAAATGTTTGTACAATACTGTAACCCGCTTCGTCGATAGCATAAGTGATTGCATCGATTTTACTCGTAAATACATTGTACATGATTGTTGCAATAGCAGAGTTACCAATACCTAAAGCCGTATTAATTAAGGCCTCAGAAATACCAGTTGCTAATGCTACTGAATCTGGAGAACCAGCGGTTGCTAATGCAGAGAACGCTTTAATCATACCCAATACTGTTCCTAATAACGCGATCAAGGTAGAAACCGAAGCCATCGTTGCAATTACTACTAAGTTTTTTTCTAAACCTGGTAATTCTAAAGTAACCGACTCTTCAATTTCTTTTTGAATAGAAATAATTCTTTGGTCTACAGGCATAGTAGTTAAGCCTTGCATTTCTTTATATTTTAAAAGCGTAGAACGCATTACATTTGCAACTGAACCTCTTTGTGCATCACACTCTTTAATTGCGCCTTCTACATCGTTTTGGTCTAACTTTGCTCTGATTTTTCTAACAAATGCTTCTGCATTTCCTGTTCCTTGTGCTTTTCCAATTGTTAAGAAACGCTCAATAGAAAAAGTAATGTTCATTAAAACCAATGACAATAAAATAGGTACGATATAACCACCTTTGTGGATCAAACCTAATACGTGTCCTGCACCTTCTTGAACTGGATGATTCGCTGGATCGTTTCCTTCAAAGTTTGAAGGCGCACCCATCACAAATGTGAAAATTAAGATACCCACCAATAAACATAGTGGAATAGTAAATGATGCGAAAAAAGTACTCAATCCATTCCCTTTTTCAACTTTTGCAGCAGCAGCTACTTTTGCTTCGTTTGCCATTGTTTTATTAATTAGTTTTTATTTTTAAGATTTAACGTTACTGTTTAGATAAAAATTGCCC
>CAJBBN010000127.1 GCA_903951325.1 uncultured bacterium | reverse complement strand
GTATATCGCCATTTCCTGGATTCGGAAATAAACGAAAAGCAGTTTGATTAGGGCTTTGTTGCCCTATTCCAGTGCCTCTGATGGCATCCGAAAAAACGGGTCTAATCATGACCGATCCTTTTATTGCACTCTGTTGCCAGCCTACAGAGGTTACCTTATAAAACATTTGATCGTTATTGGCGTAATTTCTATCTAATCCAACATTCATCAAGTAATTACTACTTTGAATCCATCCTACATAAAATTCGCCCGAAACAATAAGGGTAGAATCTAATGCATAATTCACAAAATCATTAATACCAATTTCTTGCATAGTATTTAATGATGTTTTTTGATAAAGAATAACTTCGGGCACTAAACTTTTCCAAACAGTAAGGGTAAATAAATTTTGATGATTGTCTATTTCTTTTTGCGTAAAAAAGAAAGCAATTGAAGTTAAAGTATCTGCTACGGGCGCATTAAAATGCATGGCAAATCGACCATCCGAAGAAGGCGTAATGCCATAGCCATTCTCGGCTGTACCATCATCGTAGGCAAAGTAATCGCTAAAGATTTGTTCGTGTATTAAGGTGTCATTTTGTTTGATAAAATCTCCGCCAGTACTACAAGTATATCTGGTTTTTAAAACAAATGGATGGCTTTGTGCAGGGATAATAATTTTATTTGAACTGATGCTGTCGGTAGTTCGTTCGCCTAATAAATCAAAGCCTCGGGTTGCGGAATCTATTTTTTGATTGGTATTTTTTAGGCGAGCAGTATAAGTAAAGCTGGCACTTTTTGTATTGATGAAATTATTTCTAATCGAAACAAAATGATTTTCTGCTAACATCGATTCGTTGTATTGATTAAAAGGCACAGCAGAATAGGGTTTGAGCAGCGAAGTTGCATTTCCGGTAATAGAAACATCGTTTTGAATGGTATCGTTTACCGAACTATTGATGGTAATTTTTACATAATCAAGGTTCCAATGGTCGTCTCCTCCAAATTGGGAGCCTTTATTTTTAAATCTAAACTGAAAACCTTTATATAAATATTTGCTTTCTATTATAGGAATAGAAATTAATTGAAATGGCTTAGAAGTGCTGCCTGCAAAGCGTTTTACTTGTTCCCATTTTTGAGTGATTCCGTTTTTAAATTCTAAAAGCAAAGAGTCTTTTACCGCAGGATTTCTGCCATTGCCTTGGGGTTGAATATAAAATCTTAAATAAATTGAGTCGGCGGCAGGGTAATTTAAATTAATGGATTGCGAAGTAAGCGTATCGCAAATGCCATATCCTCCACTTAAAGTAGTATATGGTTGCCCATCTTTATTAAAACCGTCGAAGGTTGCAACGCCTTTAGAAATAGCATCTTGGCCAAATGAATTATTGATAAAGACAAAACTATCTGTCCAATATTTTGTACTTGGATAAATTTTATCGTAAGAAAAATCATCAAAAAATGGGAGGTTGAGCGTATCTGTTTTTGCTTTACTTTTTTGCTGTAGTGATTGGTATTGCGCTTTTAAAATAGGATTGTATGTGAGAGGTGTCACTACCTCTTGCGCAAATAAGCAAGAAGGAAAAAGTACGATAGCGAATAACAGTTTTTGAAACATGTTGAATTTTAAAATTTAAAAGCGTCGGTTAATCTTCTTTAACATAAATATCGATGGCGCTACCTTGTCCAATTTTATTGATAGCGGTATCGGTACTAAACGCTGGACTTTGCTTATATATTTTAGTATTAAAGGTGTCGGTACTATTGCCTTCAAAGATAATTGTCCCTAATCTTAATTTAGAAGCGTTGAGCACGAATTGAGCTTCTTCAAAATTTAGACCTGTTAAATTAGGAATGTCAACTTTCACATTGCCATATCCGTCGCCTACTAAAAGGTCTAGTGTGGCGCCTTTTCGAATCGCAAAACCTTTTTGAACGGTTTTACCATTATATACCAATCCTAAAACAGCATTTTGTGCTAAATCGGGCTTGTAAATTAATTGTCCAATCTTTATGCCATAACTTTCTAAAATAGAAGTGGCTTCTCTTAAAGAAACATCAATTAAGTCTGGTAATTTTACAATGGGCGGGGTATTAGAAACAACCGTTAAATAAATGGTTCTGTTTTCTTTTACTGCTGCACCGGGTTCGGGCTCTTGTTCGTAAACCGTTCCGGCAGGTGCTAAACTGGTGTAAATGGAATCAATGCTGTATTTAAAGTTTTGTTCGTCTAATAAATCGGTAGCATCCGAAAGTTCAAGTCCTTTTAATACCGGAACAGGTACACTTTGACCATGTTTTGTATAAAAAGCTACCCATTTATACGCACCAAATAGCGTGATCACTAAAGCTACCACAATGAGGAGCATTTGCTTACGAAAAGCTTTAGTCTGTAGGTATTGTATAATTTTCATCGGATGTTCAAACTTAAGCTAAAATTCAAGAATTAGAAAATCATTTTACCCACTTATTATATTAAATCAGCATTTTTTTACAAATTTGATTTATAATTCGATTTGTTGATCGATAACCGCGCATAGAAAAACCATTATGAAGAAAAAAATAGCATTGTTAGCAGGAGGTTATACCGGCGAATCTGTTGTGTCTATGAAGAGTGCCGCAATGGTTGCAAATAGCTTAGATAGGAATGTATATGAGATTTATCAAATAGTAATTAATAAAGAAAAGTGGGTTTATATTAATGAGCAAAAAGAAGAATTTGCCATCGATAAAAACGATTTTACAGTGATAGTTCATGGACAAAGACTTCAATTTGATGTAGCATTTATTTGTATTCATGGTAGCCCTGGCGAAGACGGCAAGCTTCAAGGTTATTTAGATATGATTGGTTTACCTTATACAACTTGTGATGCCATAACTTCTGCTATTACAATGAATAAGGCATATACAAAAAGTGTAATTGCCGATTTAGCCAATGTGTCGGTTGCCAAATCGATGCAAGTTTTTGCCAACCGCAGGGTAAGCGAAGAAAGCATTTTATCAAATTTAACATTGCCCTTATTTGTAAAACCAAATTTTGGAGGAAGCAGCATTGGCATGAGTCGCGTGAATACGCCAAATGAATTGGCACCGGCTTTACAAAAAGCTTTTCAAGAAGACGATCAATTAATTATAGAAGAGTTTATTAGTGGCAGAGAATTTACGATAGGGGTTGTGCGAATAGATGGAAAAATTTGGGTGCTTCCGGCTACAGAAGTAATATCTTCTAAAGAGTTTTTTGATTTTGAAGCCAAATACACCACAGGCTTAAGCGAAGAAATTACCCCAGGTAGAATGTCGGATGCCGAAATGGCCAAAGTGCAAGAAATGGCTGCTGCCATTTATGAAAGGCTTAATTGTGCTGGCGTGGTTCGAATAGATTATATCATCAACGAAACAGGGCTGATTTATGTATTAGAGATTAATACCGTGCCAGGGCAGTCTGAAAATAGTATTATTCCACAACAAGTGCGCGCAACTGGCATGGATATGACTACTTTTTACGGTTTATTGGTAACAGAAGCCATTAAATAGTATAATGCTCGATGATCCAATCTGGAATTATTTCGGATCTACCTGTATTTACATTCACCATCGTATATTCAAACTCGCCATCAGCGCATAATTTACCCGTTTTTTTGTTGGTTATTTCGAATCCAACCGTACATCCTTTAGTCGCTAAATCGGTAATTCCTGTTTTTACAATAAAATGATCGCCTAAGCCTAAGGGCCTTTTATAGTTTACAAGGGCTTTAGTAATTACCCATCCAAAACCAAGCGAAAGGAACTGCTGCATGGGGAAACGGTAGTTATGCTCCATTTGCTCGTACCTAGCTGCCAAAACATAGTCAAAGTAGCGACTATTATGTACATGTTGATTC
>CAJBBN010000126.1 GCA_903951325.1 uncultured bacterium | reverse complement strand
CTGTACCTAAACTCATAAAAAAATAATTAGTTGAATATTCTAAGATAATTAAAAAAAAAACGAAAAAACGAAAATATTTTTTTTTAAACGCTCATTAAAAGATAGTTAAGTAGGGTTTTAAATGTTCAATATAGGCCTCAGCGTAGGTATTTTGAGCTTTATAGATATGAAAATGGCTATTTTGGGTTGTTGTGTTGCGTTTCTGCAAAACAAAGATTTGACGGATAACCGCGGTGTTTTCGAAAGAATGAATATGGATGATTTTGTCAATAAAAAGTTGATGCATTGTAGCCAAATAATTGATTTCCGCCTCCGATTCAGGGAGAATAATAGCAATTTTGCCATTTTCATTTAATAGCTGGCTTGATTTTTCAATCCAAGCCGATAATAGGTTTGCAGGCGCATGTCTTGCACGATTTTTGGCGAGATCTTCTGAAGGTAAAGAGGCCGTAAAAAAAGGTGGATTACTGATAATTAAATCATAAGTATTTGCGCTGCTAAATGCTTCGAAATCGATCTGAATAACTTGCATGTTTGCGGCCCATGTTGAATGCGCAAAATTGTCTGCTGCTTGACTTGCAGCGGCAGCATCTAATTCTATGGCTGTGATTTTGGCATCGGGAAATTGTTGCGCTAACATTAAACTCAACACACCGGTTCCGGTGCCAATATCGAGCACCGAATTTACATTGGTAAACTTTGGTAATGTAGCTAGCAAAACCGCATCTGTTCCCACTTTCATGGCACATTGGTTTTGCGCTATGCTAAATAATTTGAATTGAAATAAATGGTTATTTTTAGTTCGACTCAATCGTTTTTTCTAATGAAGTTTCGAAGCTTGATTTGTATTTCGACACATGACCAAAACTTTGCTCATCGATTAAAATATCACCAGCAGTAACCGTTCCTAATAAAGTATATTCGATGGCAGATGTAGCCGCAATCTCAATAAATTCGGCTTGTTTAGCTTCTGGAACACTCACTACAATTCTGCCTTGTGCTTCTCCAAATAAGAAAGCATCTTTTCTAATATCTTCTTCAGATTCAATTTCGAAACCTAAATTTCTTGACATGGCAGATTCCATTAGCGTAATAAATAATCCTCCATCGGCAACATCATGAGCAGAAACAATCGCATGAGATTCAATGAGCTGTTTAATGAATTGATGGGTATCATATTCTTTGTCTAAATCAAAGAATGGTGCCGGTGATGATTTTATTTTATGATAAGAATACAAATACTCCGAACAGGCAATATCATTTTTGGATTCGCCAATTAAATAAATAGCATCACCTACATTTTTAAAATCCAAAGTCATCATACTAGATTTAGTATCGAGTATGCCTAACATGCCTATTGTAGGTGTTGGAAATACTGGCCCCTCATCTGATGATTGATTGTAAAAACTAACGTTTCCGCCAGTTACCGGTGTTTCAAATTTTGTACATGCCGAACTCATTCCTTTAATTGCAGAAACAAATTGCCAATATACTTCCGGAATATAAGGATTACCAAAATTCAAACAATTGGTAATGGCTACTGGCTCAGCACCAGCACAAGTAATATTTCTAGCGGCTTCTGCAACTGCAATCGCACATCCAATTTCTGGATCAGCATGTACATACCTAGCGTTACAATCTACTGTTAAAGCAATGGCTTTATCTGTACCTTTTATATTTACAATTGCCGCATCTGCAGGTTGATTAGTAGACATGTTTGCTACGCCCACCATGGAATCGTATTGACCAATTACCCATCTTTTAGATGCAATATTTGGGTGTTTAATTAAAAATTCTGAAACCGCTACAAGGTCTGTAGGTTCTGCCACTTGATCAATATTGAATTTTTTATTTTCTTGAAAATAGGCTGGTTCTTTATATTCTCTATTATAAACTGGCGCACCTCCACCTAAAACTAAATCATCTGCAGGAACATCGGCAACCAATTCGTTATTCATATAATAATGTAAACGCTTGGTGTCTGTTACTTCTCCAATAATGGCGCAATTTAAATCCCATTTATCAAAAACAGCTTCCACTTCTTTTTCTCTGCCTTTGGTTACTACAATTAACATACGCTCTTGAGATTCTGATAATAGAATTTCGTATGGCTTCATGTTTTCTTGACGCGTGGGAACTTTATCTAAATAAATGACCATTCCATGTTCGCCTTTAGCAGACATTTCGGAGTTAGAACAAATAATACCCGCTGCTCCCATGTCTTGCATGCCAACAACCGCACCTGTTTTAATTACTTCAAGTGTTGCTTCTAATAATAATTTTTCTTGAAATGGATCACCAACTTGAACCGCTGGTAAATCATTTACAGAATCTTCTGTAATATCTTTTGATGCAAAAGCCGCACCATGTATACCGTCTTTACCTGTTGCAGAACCTACTATATATACTGGATTTCCAACACCATAAGAAGTAGCAGAAACCGTTTCGCCAACATTTACAATACCCGCAGACATAGCATTAACTAATGGATTGATATTATAACATTCGTCGAAGAAAACCTCTCCACCAACGGTTGGAATACCAAAAGCATTACCATAATCTCCAATACCTTTTACCACGCCTTTAATTAACCACTTGGTTCGGTCTAAAGCTAAATCGCCAAAACGCAAAGAGTTTAATTGTGCGATTGGTCTTGCACCCATTGTAAAAATATCTCTATTAATTCCACCTACTCCAGTAGCCGCACCTTGATAAGGTTCTAAAGCAGAAGGATGGTTATGGGATTCAATTTTAAAACAACAAGCAATGCCATCACCAATGTCAACTAAACCAGCGTTTTCTTCGCCTGCTTTAGCCAACATTCTAGGACCATCTTTTGGCAAAGTTTTTAGCCAAACAATAGAATTTTTATAAGAGCAATGCTCGCTCCACATCACAGAAAAAATACTTAATTCTGTGAAATTGGGAACCCTCCCTAATATTTCATTTATTTTTTGATATTCTTCGGGAAGTAAGCCAAGTTCTTTAGCTGTTTCGAGGGTGGTTAATTGCGTCTGTTCCAATTGATTTTTTATTTGAGCTGATGCAAAAATAAGAAATTTATAGGCTTGAAACAGTACTGTTGATAATTATCAAATCAATGCTTTTTTAATAGCTTTTTAAGCATTAATTTGAATTGATAAAATAAAGTGTACTTACGATAGGATAAAATAAAATAAGGAGCTAATTGGCTACCTAATTTAGATTTATACTCTGCAACTCCTTGAATATTAGCACCTAAAAGGTCAATTGTATGAATACCCATTTTGCTGAAATGATCAAAAAAACCAAAATACAAGGCAGTTTGTCCATATGTTTCTGGCACACCGCCCGTAATAGATATTAAATAGGCTTGATGCTGGTCAAATGTTAATAAAGCAGATCCTTTTAAATTTGTCGATTCATAAAGTCCAAATACAACTAACTGTTCTTGTTGATAAAATGTGTTAATCCAATGCCTCACTTTTTGCTCTTCTGCTTTACCCATTCCATTTTTTAGCATCATTTTTAAATGTGTCGAAATAATAGACGCTAAATTTGTTGTTTCTAATTTAACTTGAATGGCTTCGTTCTGAGTAATTTTATTGATTTGTCTGCGAATATTTTCTGAAGGTTTTTTTTCATCCAATAATAGCGCCTTTTGAAGCGTGTAATACAATTGATGCGTAAAACCCGACCATGTAAAAGCCCTGATATCGTTGAATTTGGGCGATAGTTTTAATTCAATGGTATGGTACTCCTTTTTTAATTCTATCAACATTTGATTTAATGCTTGATTGACTACAAAATCTTTTAAAGAAGAATTAATAAAAAATGGCGTATAAAAAAAGTGCGTCGGTAAGGCGGCGTTTTTTTTATGAACGTATAGTACCAGGGCCGCACAAAACACCGATTGATGGTAACAGGCATAATAAATAGCTTGTTTGTGATAGCTTGATGCAATTAGCTGAATGTTGCGCGCATCTTGATACCAAAGGCTTTGGTCGTATTGAATAAGTAATGCATCCCATTGATTAGGATTGATTTCTTTAAAATGCATTGCTTTGTTCATATTTCCCAAACGAATAAAATGACTATTTATTTTTAACTACGAAATAGGGCTTAACTTCTACTTGCCAATTGTTTGCAAGCAACATTTCTTCGTAGCTATCTCCAAGCCCCAAATCAATATGTAGATAATTTGTTCTGGCATGTTGAATTAATTGATTCATATTTTGCATAGCAAAATCATTATTATTTACATTTAAAGGGCTTAAACCTGCTAATAAATAAAGGGTTTGGTCTTGTTCCTTGGTACAATAAAAATGTACAAAACCTATTTGGTCTTGATTATATAATACTTGCATCCAAATTTGATAAGGCATCTGTATAGCCAATTGGACCATTTCCTGAAGCTTAGCTATCGCTATGTTTTGTTCAACAAAATAAGCATTTAAAAGTGCTAAATTTTCGAGATTAAAAGCCAGTGTTTCGAAACGAAATTGACTAGATTTAACATAACTTGCATGTTGTAAATCTATTAAATAAGTATAATGCTGAACAACCTTAAAACCTAACCAAGTAAAGGGTCTGGCATCGGTAAATTGAATGGGCATTTTTAATTCAATATTCGAAAATGTAGTGCTTAAGTGTTTGATAAAATCTAAAAAAAGCGCTGCTTCTTTATGTGCCTCTACCCTTTTTTCAAAATCAATAAAATGATAAGGTAAAATTGCAGCGGGTATTAAATTTCCTTGTTGTGATACTAAAGCAATAGTGGCGAAAGGCTCTTGGGCAATAGCCCTTAGCTCAAAATGTGTATCGTGCTTATCCATGTTTTAAAATGGTAGCATACCTATAATTTAAAAATAAATAAGTACTGATTACGTAAAAAATGGCAAGTAAAATGGCTTGTAAATCTGAATAAATAAGTGCCGCATCTATAGATTTAAATAGCAATAAAACAATTCCACAAAGTAGTAAATTTGGTGGCAAGTGTTTCCAATTATGTATCTTCCAAATACTTACTCCCATTATCTTTGCAGAATAATAACTAGTAAAAATAAAGTAAAAAATGTTAGTGATTAAATAGGCATAAGATGCCCCTATCATTCCAAAATTACTAAGCAGTACATAAGTTAAAATAAGGTGAAAAATTAATTCGACACCTTGAATAATAGAAATATATTTTGTTTGATTGGTAGCTAAAAAAACATCATGATGACTGGTAACTCTGATTAAAAAACTTCCGGCAAATACAGTAAACAAAGCTGCACTTTCAGAATAATTTTGGCCAAAAACAATTCGAATAACAGGCCCCGACCAATTGATTAATGCAAATACAATTGGAAATAAGATCATCATAATTTCTTGTTGATATTTTGCCCTAATTTGAAAGAACTCGTGGAAATCTTTTTGCCTATAAGCCTCAATCAACATAGGTAAGGCAATGGTACTAAATGATATATAAAACTGCGTAATTATGGGTACTTCGAAATTACCATTCGATAAAATAGCAAATTGTGTTGGATCTGGATAAAAAGCACTGAGTATTATTCTATCGGCATTGATTAATAAAACACCAAAGAACAAGCCTAATCCAATTGGAAAGCCATATTGAAATTGTTCCAAAATTTCTTTCCAATTTATTTGAACTTGGCGAATATGATTGAAACGATTAATCAATAGCTGATTAATTAGTAAAGAAACAAAACTCCACAACAAATGGAGCTGCAATAAATCTAAAAGCGTCCAATGCTGATAATAGGCTATGAATAAGGAAGCAATTCTTAAAATAATAACGCTTAAGGTTATTAGTAAATAAACTTTTATTTTTTTATTGATTAAAAAAATATGGAGTTCATTAGATTGTAAAATGCCTATACATACTATTCCTGCTATCACCCATTCGTATTGTGCTAATTGAAAATCGGCCAATTTTTCGAAGAAAAAAAACGAAATCAACTTCATCAAAAAAAGCGTAATCATACTCATGATGATTAAGCCTAACCTATTTGAATTGATTTTTGATTGGTATTGAGAGAAATTAGCAGAAGATAAATAATAATACAAAGCATTGGCAAAGCCTAAACTTCCTAAGGTAATGGCAAGGGTGCTAATGGTAATAATAAATCTATAAATACCATAGGATTCTATTGGCAAAAAATGAGAAAGCAATGCAATTATTAAAAATGAAGAAATTGTAACGAAGGAATTTCCTACATACAAAAGCATTGCCTCTTTATTAGACTGAATTTTATTTTTAAAGAATTGAATCATTTTGTTCGAAATTAACAAAAATTATTAATTGCCTTTTTGTGCTTTTTTTTGCCTTTTTCAGCAAAACACCTAAAATTTTATCAACAATTGCCAAAATTTTACCACATTTTTAGAAAAACACTTAAAAATTTAGCCGATTTATGTATTTTTGTGAGGTAAAATCTAAAAAAGCCTAAAATTATGCCTCAATCAAGATTCAAAGCACTCGAAACAGTTTTAAACAGAACTGCAGTGGCGGTTAACCCACCATCAACCAAAATTTCAGATTTTTATGCAGTCAATGTATTCGACAAAGTAAAAATGAAAAACTATTTATCGAAAGAATCTTTTCAATCGATTATAGATAACATTGAAAACGGAACTGCAATTGACAGAGTGACTGCAGAAAACATTGCAACAGCCATGAAAATATGGGCAATGGAAAAAGGCGCAACACACTATACCCATTGGTTTCAACCTTTAACTGGTAGCACCGCAGAAAAACACGATTCTTTCTTTGAACCCAGTTCGGATGGTCGTTCTATAGAGAAATTTTCTGGCGATGCCTTAGTGCAACAAGAACCAGATGCTTCTTCGTTTCCAAATGGAGGTATTAGAAATACATTTGAAGCAAGAGGTTATACTGCTTGGGATCCATCATCTCCAGCATTTATTATGGAATCAATTTCTGGAAATACGCTTTGTATTCCAACGGTATTTGTATCCTATACTGGCGAAGCGCTAGATTACAAAGCGCCTTTATTAAAAGCATTACATGCCTTAGATAAAGCAGGAGTTGAAGTTTGCCAATATTTTGATAAAAACATCACTAAAATTTCTGCTTCTTTAGGAATTGAACAAGAATATTTCTTAGTTGATTTAGCATTATACAATGCCAGACCCGACTTAATGATGACTGGTAGAACCCTTTTTGGACATATGTCTGCCAAAGGCCAACAATTAGAAGATCATTATTTTGGTTCAATTCCAGAACGTGTATTAACCTACATGATTGATTTTGAAACCGAAGCCATTAAATTAGGCATTCCTTTAAAAACGCGTCACAACGAAGTGGCTCCAAATCAATTTGAGTGCGCCCCTATTTACGAAGAAATTAATTTAGCCATAGATCATAATCAGTTATTGATGGATCTAATGGATAAAATTGCGCGCAAACATGGTTTCAAAGTATTACTTCACGAAAAACCATATGCAGGTGTAAACGGATCTGGTAAACACAACAATTGGTCTATTATTACCAACACAGGTAAAAACTTATTAGCACCTAGTAAAACACCGAAAAATAATTTGATGTTCTTAACCTTTTTTGTCAATACCATTAAAGCAGTTTATGAGCATGCCGATTTATTAAGAGCAAGTATTGCTTCTATTAATAACGATCATCGTTTAGGTGCAAACGAAGCACCACCAGCTATTATATCGGTTTTCTTAGGCTCTCAACTAGACGAAGTTTTAAACGAAATCGAAACTTCAAAAATCAATAAAAAAGCAGATACAAATAATGCCATGTGGTTAGGTATTCCAAAAATTCCACAAATTTTATTAGACAATACCGACAGAAATAGAACTTCGCCATTTGCCTTCACAGGTAATAAATTTGAATTCAGAGCGGTTGGATCTTCAGCCAATTCATCGGCAGCCATGACCGTTTTAAATACCATTGTTGCAGCTCAATTAACGGCATTCAAAAAAGAAGTAGATGCCTTAATTGAAAAAGGCGAGAAAAAAGATATCGCTTTAATTACAGTTATTAAAAAATACATCAAAGAATCAAAAAGCATTCGTTTTGAAGGCAATGGATACAGTGCAGATTGGGAAAAAGACGCGCTGAATAGAGGTTTATCAAATATTAAAACAACTCCAAAGGCACTTGATGCTTACATTTCTAAGAAAACAGCCGATCTTTTTGCTCAAAATGGTGTTTTCAATGAGCGCGAATTACATGCAAGACACGATATCATGTTAGAAAACTACATGAAGAAAATGCAAATTGAGTCGCGTATTGTGGGTGAATTAGTAACCAGTACAATTATTCCAGCTGCAGTAGCTTATCAAAACACCTTAATTGAAAACGTAAAAGGCTTAAAAGATTTAGGAATGCCTAAAAATACTTTTGAAGGTCAAATGTCTTTAATTAAACAAATATCTGAACATTTATTAGCCGTTAAAACATCTGTTGATAGTATGATCGAAGATCGTAAAAAAGCAAATGTGATTACAGATGCACGTAAAATAGCCATTGCATACGACGAAAAGGTAAAAAGCTATTTTGAGCCAATTCGTTACCATGTGGATAAATTAGAATTGATCATTGGGGATGGATTTTGGCCATTACCAAAATTCAGAGAACTCTTGTTTATCAAGTAATTAGCCCCACAAAACTAAAACCCATCAATCCAATTGATGGGTTTTTTTATAGATAAAGCAATTTAGCGCTTAGGTTTATATTGAAAATAATTTATATTTGGTAATTAGACCCTATGAGCCTTTTTTAAAAGGTTGATTTAAAAATAAAATTCAATACGAAATGAAATTAATTCAGAACATCTGTTTAACCTTTTTGACCGGATCAATTATTGTTTTATCTTCTTGTGGTGCACAAAAACCAAGTGTTATTGCAGCAGAAAAAGCCTACAACGCAGAAAAATATTTTATTGCTGCCGATTTGTATAAAAAAGCAATTCCAACCATCAGGAATAAAAAAACCAAAGCAGAATTAATTTATAAGGTTGCAGAATCTTATCGTCAAATTAATAACACTAAACAATCTTCTATTTGGTACGAGAAAGCAGTTGCTGCTGGTTACGAGGGCAAGGAAGTTTATTTGAATTTAGCAAATGCTTATAAATTTCAAGATAGACTGAAAGATGCAATTGCAACTTATAAAGAATATTTATCGCAAAAACCCGGAGATTCATTGGCTTTGCTAGGTATAGAAAATTGCAACTTAGCTTTAAAATGGAAAGAAAAAGCAACATGGTTTGATGTTTTTAACGAAGGTGCTCTTAATACAAAAGATGTAGAATATGCACCTAGCTTTTATGGAAAAGGCATTATTTTTACTTCTAATAGAGGAAAAGTAAAAGGGAAAAACTATTACGAAAGAACTGGAAAAAACTATGAAAATATATTTGCTTCAGCAACAACCGGAAAAAACCGTTGGTCTAGGGTTGACCCTTTAAACAAAGCCATCAATTCTGATTTCAATGAAGGGGTAACGAGTTTCGACAATAACAATCGCATTCTTTATTATACACAATGTAATGGAAATAAAGGCAAAGAAATTGGCTGTGCAATTTTACAAACTCAAAATGAAGGAAATACTTGGACAGAACCTAAGTTAGTAGAAATACCCAATCCAGATTCTGTGTTAATGGCGCATCCAAGCATCAATGCAGATGGAACTAGAATTTACTTTACCTCTGTTCTAAAAGGTGGTTTAGGTGG
Source organism: uncultured bacterium (assembly GCA_903951325.1). Classification (GTDB taxonomy): domain Bacteria; phylum Bacteroidota; class Bacteroidia; order Sphingobacteriales; family Sphingobacteriaceae; genus CAIKLP01. Next base: position 4,508 of record CAJBBN010000126.1, on the reverse strand, counting down.
TAAAGATATTTGGTATTCAGAAAGACAAGGAACCACTTGGGGAAATCCAGTAAATGCAGGACCAAAAATCAATACCGAGGGCGACGAAGAGTTTCCTTTTATTCACCCATCTGGCACCCTTTATTTTGCTTCTAATGGTCACAAAGGTATTGGCGGATTCGATGTTTTATTTTGTGATTTTGAAGAAGGCGACTGGACCGATGCTACTAATTTAAAATCTCCTATCAATTCTACAGGAGATGACTTTGGATTTATTTTAGATGAAAATAAAGAAACTGGCTATATCAGCTCTAACCGTTTTGGCGGAAAAGGCGAAGACGATATTTATTCTGTAATTGCCATTCCATTGGTATTTAATGTTTCTGGTAAAGCCATCAACAATGCTTCTGGCAAATCTTTTGCAGGTGTTAAAATCAATATTATTGGTAGCGATGGCTCTACACAGATGCTTATTACAGACCCTGCAGGTAAATATAAATTTGCCCTTAAAAAAGATGTTAATTATCAACTAAGTGCTTCGAAATATCGTTTCTTTGGTGATGTGGCAGAAACATCAACTTATGGTTATAAAGAATCTAAAGATTTCGAATTAAACTTTAGATTGAATCCTATTCCATTAAAAGAAATTATCATCAAAGGAATTTTATACGATTTAGCAAGTGCAGATTTAAAACCAGAATCGATTGTTAGATTAGATACTATTAATAAAACTTTATCTGACAACCCTAGTTTTGTAATCGAAATTGCTTCACATACTGACTCCAGAGCTGATTCAACTTACAACAATGAGTTATCACTTCGCAGAGCGCAATCCGTAGTTAATTATTTAGTATCTAAAGGAATTGAAACTGAAAGATTAAGACCTAGAGGTTACGGAGAATCAAAATTATTAAATGAATGTAAAGATGGTGTAACTTGTCCCGAAGAAATGCATGCCTTAAACCGTCGTACTACATTCTCTATTATTTCTGAAGATTATGTTCCAAAAGAGGCAGTAAAATTACCAGACGCAGGTAAAAAAGTAGCGCCAAAAGCAGCTACTCCAAAAGCAATTGCACCTGCTGCAAGCCCAGCTAAAGCAAATGCTGTAGCGCCGGCAACAACTGCTCCGGCTACCGCTACTCCAGTAGTTGCGCCTGTAGTTGCACCAGTTGTTACTCCTGCAAAAGCACCAGCTACTGCAGTACCAGTAAGAAAGAAACCTTAATCAACATTTAAACACCATAATCAAAGGACAAATAATTATATTTGTCCTTTGTTATTTTATGAGCGACCAAAGATATAACCTTCGCGGTGTAAGTGCTTCCAAAGAAGATGTCCATTTAGCAATTAGTAATATTGATAAAGGGATATTTCCTCAAGCTTTTTGCAAAATCATTCCCGATATTTTAGGTAAAGACCCCGACTATTGTAATATTATGCATGCCGATGGTGCAGGTACCAAATCTTCTTTGGCCTATGCTTATTGGAAAGAAACTGGCGACATCAGTGTTTGGCGAGGTATTGCACAAGATGCTATTATCATGAACACAGACGATTTACTTTGTGTGGGTGCGGTCGACAATATTTTACTTTCCTCTACCATTGGTAGAAATAAAAATTTAATACCTGGCGAAGTGATTGCTGCTATTATTAATGGCACCGAATCGGTCTTAGCAGAATTAAGATCGCATGGGATGGAAATTTACTCTACAGGCGGCGAAACAGCCGATGTAGGCGATTTAGTGCGAACCATTATAGTTGATTCTACCGTAACCTGCAGAATGCCTAAGGCGCAAGTTATTTCGAATCACAGAATCAAAGCAGGAAATGTAATAGTTGGTTTAGCTTCTTTTGGACAAGCGACATACGAAAAAGAATACAACGGTGGTATGGGCAGCAATGGCTTAACCTCGGCACGACACGATGTATTTAATAAATCAATTGCTGAAAAATACCCCGAAACATTCGACCCGGCAGTACCATACGATTTAGTTTTTTCTGGCGGCATGCAATTAACAGATGAAATTGAAATTGAAAATTTCGGCAAAATAACAGCTGGTAAATTGGTATTGTCTCCTACCCGCACCTATACTCCCATCATCAAAAAAATATTGGAACAATTTCCTACGCAAATAGATGGCATGGTGCATTGTAGTGGAGGTGGTCAAACCAAAGTGTTACATTTTGTAAACAATGTTCACATCATCAAAAATAATTTATTCCCGATTCCTCCATTATTTAAATTGATTCAAGAGCAATCTGGCACTGCATTTCAAGAGATGTATCAAGTGTTTAATATGGGTCACCGAATGGAAATTTATGTAGATGAATCTATCGCACAAAGTATCATCGATATTTCAAAATCATTTAATGTAGCCGCGCAAATAATTGGCCGTGTGGAAGCTGCTGATGCAAAACAATTAACCATTGAATCGGAGTTCGGCACTTTTAAATATTAATTTTACTAAAGCATAAAAAAAGGGATGGTAAAATTTACCATCCCTTTTTTTATGCTTGAGTTTTGATTATTTAACCAAAGTCATTTCATTAATTAAATTAGTAGCACCCGCATATTTATCAACGATAAATAAGATATAACGAATGTCGGCCACAATGGTGCGTTTAAAGTTTTTATCAAACACTAAATCGCCGGTCATAGCTTCCCAGTTGCCATCGTATGCAGCACCGATTAACTCGCCATTGCCATTGATTACAGGACTTCCAGAGTTACCGCCAGTAATATCGTTATCTGTTAAAAACGAAATTGGCAACTCCCCTTTTTCGTTTGCATACATGCCAAAATCTTTTTGTTTCAATTGCGAAACTAATTTCGCAGGCAATACAAATTCTTCGTCTGCAGGATTATATTTTTCTAATAAACCCCTGTCTGTAGTATAATAATTATAAACCACCGCATCTTTTGCAGTATAACCTGCTACTTTTCCATAACTCACACGCATCGTAGAATTGGCATCTGGATAAACTAATTTGGTTGGATCCATTGCTAATAAACCTGCAATGTATGCTTTCTTCTCTTTGGCTAAGCCAGCATTAATAGCCATTACCGTACTCATATAGGTATTTCTAAAGTCCATCATTTTATTAATGTATTGAACTAAAAGATCTGCTTGGTAAGCCTTTGCCGTAGGATTTGCTAAGAATGCTGCTGCACGCTCTTTTGAAGTAAATATAGAGCGCTTAAATATTGCTTCTGCAAATTTTTCGAAAGCTGCTTCGGGTGTTTTCGCTTTGTATTTTTTGATGATTTCTGCTAAAACTGCAGGTTGTTGATCTGCTGGAATATCTTGGTAATAAATAGTTAATAAAGCTGCAAATATTTTTTGATCTGTTGCAGGAACATAATCTTTGTATTGTCCGTCGATATTAGCTTTTAGCCTTTGTACTTGCTTGTTTAATGCCGCTGTATCGATAGGTGTTTTGATTAAAATATCGCCTAAAGATTTAAAAGAATTAGCCATCATTACACTTACGGTAGACATACCTGCAGTTGATAAATATAAGCCTCTTACTACATATGGTTTGTAGTCGTCATATAATTTATCGGTATTGGTCATTACATTTGCGTAAGCTACTTTTAAATCTTCTGATGAATTAGCATAAGCTGTAAATTGTTTTTCTAACGTTTGTTTACCAGAAATTACATTCAATTTTTTCAAGCCTTCGTTTTGTCCAATGTAGTATTTCCAAGAGTTCGCTAATGATGCATAATTAGATGCTAATTTAATTCTAACAGCAAGGTCTTTATCCATATCGGCTTTCATCAAGGCTAACTTCTTACCATTTAATTTGATTAAAGCAGGGTTAACTTGATCTACTGCATTTTGCAATTCACGAGAAAAAGCATAACGATTGGTACGGCCTGGATAGCCCATAACCATTGAGAAATCACCTTCTTTATAACCTTTTAAAGAAATGCTTAAATGTTTTTTAGGTTGATATGGAACATTGTCTTTTGAATAAGCAGCTGGCTTGCCATCTTTGCTCATATAAACACGGAACATAGAAAAATCGCCCGTGTGACGAGGCCACATCCAGTTGTCTGTATCGCCTCCAAATTTACCAACCGACTCTGGTGGCGCACCTACCAAACGAACATCTCTGTAACGCTCATAAACAAACATTAAATATTGATTTGTTCCAAAAACATCTTTGATGTCTGCTTCGTATATAGTACCCTTAGTTGCTTCTGTTGTCAAAGCTTTTATTGCTTCTTTCAACTTAGCTTCTTTTTCTGTTTCGCTTGCATCTTTTGTTGCCATTAAAATTTTAGCAGTTACATCTTCCATTCTTACTAAGAATGAAGCCACAATTGCAGGTGCTTTTAATTCTTCCTCTTTAGATTTAGCCCAGAAACCATCCGTTAAATAATCGTGTTCAACAGAACTATTGTATTGAATACTTGAATAACCACAGTGGTGATTCGTTAACATTAAACCTTCTTTCGAAATCATCTCGCCAGTACAAAAGCCCATTGAAACAATGGCATCTTTTAAACTAGAGTTGTT
>CAJBBN010000125.1 GCA_903951325.1 uncultured bacterium | reverse complement strand
CCGAGTGGCTAGGCAGAGGTCTGCAAAACCTTCTACAGCGGTTCGAATCCGCTCTCGACCTCAAAAAAACAGTATTTAAAAAATTAATTTTAAGAAAATGGCAGTTACAAGATTAAAGAGAAAAGACAGAAAAAATAAAACAGTTTCTAGATTGAAAGTACAACATAAAAAGAGTGCTACTGATAAATCTATTAAGAAACCAGTTGCGCGTACAGAAGAAAATAACGCAGCAGAATAAGTTTTTATATACCCTATTTGAAGCTGTTTAAGGAAACTTAAACGGCTTTTTTTATGCGGTTTTTTTCAGAATTGCCTGGTTAATTTTTTTGATCAAAGCTGGGCCTTCGTATATAAAACCGGTATACAGTTGAATCAAGCTAGCGCCTGCATTCAGTTTTTCTAAGGCGTCTGCTGCAGAATGAATACCTCCCACAGCAATGATCGGGAATTGACCTTTACTTTGCGTGCTTAAATATTGAATCACATCGGTTGCTCTTTGGCGCAAGGGTTTGCCGCTTAAACCTCCGGCGCCAATGTTTGTTAAAGTGCTTTCGTCGGTTTGCAAACCACTGCGATCTATAGTTGTATTGGTTGCAATTAAACCTGCTAATTTTGTTTCGAGCATAATTTCTACCACATCATCTAACTGTTCATTTGTTAAATCGGGTGCAATTTTCAATGCTATGGGTTTTGGATTTGCTTTTAATTGATTGATTTTTTGCAAATGATGGAGTAATGCTTTAAGGGGTTCTTTTTCTTGTAATGCCCTTAAATTTGGGGTATTGGGCGAGCTTACATTGACAACAAAATAATCTACTACTTCAAATAATGCCTCAAAACATTTTTCGTAATCAAGTACGGCATTTTCGTTTTCGGTAATTTTATTTTTACCAATATTGCCACCAATAATTAAATTTTTATTTCTTTTTTTCAAGCGAATGGCAGCAGCTGCTACACCTTCGTTGTTAAAGCCCATCCTGTTTATTAATCCGTTATCTTTAGGTAACCTAAACATTCGGGGCTTTGGATTGCCAGGTTGTGCAACAGGAGTAAGGGTTCCCACTTCAATAAAACCAAATCCAAAATGGCTTAATTCATTAAATAGTTTAGCGTCTTTATCAAAGCCAGCGGCTAAGCCAACCGGATTAGGAAAATCTATTCCAAATACTTTTCGATGTAAAGCCGGGTGTTGAACTACAAATATTTTGCTGATCAAGATCGAAACGCCAGGTATACGATTCATCCATAAAATGCAAGCAAAAATAAAATGGTGAATTTTTTCGGGATCGAAACAGAATAATACAGGCCTTATAATCGATTTGTACATTATAATTGAGTTAGTGTTGCTCTCATCATTTCGCGCTTGCCTAAGGCGCCGTTTGGGCGTTCTATGCTAAATCCTAGTTTACGTAAACATCTCTTTAAATTTCCGGTTACGCTATAGGTTACAAATATACCTTTATCATTTAAAAATTGACAAATATGTTCGATCATTTCTTCGGTCCATAGGGCCGGTTGTTTACTGCTAGCAAAGGCATCAAAATAGATGATGTCGTATTTTTTATCACTGCTAAAATCGGCTAATTTTTTCTCCATAATATGAAGTTTTTGTTCCCCAGTTATTTCTTGATCGGAAAGCAAAGCTGCTTCGTATTTTGAATAATACCAATCCATTAATTCGGGCTTGATTAAAAATGGTTGGTAATTGGTTTGTTGAATCAACGAAAGCGGAAGTGGGTAAGCTTCAATGCCAGTATAGGCTAGGCTCAATCCTTTATTTAATGCGTAGTCTAGGCTGAGTAAATAATTTAATCCAGTGCCAAAGCCCATTTCTAATATGGAAATATGTTTAGCCGATGTTTTTTGATGAAAATACTGCAGCCCATTTTCGATATAAACATGTTGCGATTCTTGATGTGCGCCATTTATGGAATGATAGTGTTCGTTTAAATCTGCATTAAAAAAAGTGGTAGATCCATCTGCAGTTAGCATGCTGCGAATATTTTCGGGATGCATTTATTTCGCGTTTTTCATGCCAACTTTTAAAAGGTCTTCGTATCCACCATTTAAATCAATGACATTTTTAAAACCTTTTTTACGAAGCAATCCCGCTGCTCTGCCGCTTCTTACGCCAATAGCACAATAAACAAAAAAGGCTTGATTTTTATCTAGCTTTTCTATTTCAGATTCAAAAGTATCGTTAGTGATATCAATGTTTTTAGCACCTTCTATATGCCCTTCAGCAAATTCTTGCGCAGTACGCACATCAATTATTTGACCTTTAAATTTATAATAATTGGCTTTGAATTCTATTGAATTTACTTTCAATGCTGATTGCCCCATTACAAAAATGCTGAGGAACAAAAAACTAATGGAAAGTAAATATTTTTTCATGAATTTTATGTGTGCCGATTAGTTTGCAGCTTTAACAGTTTCTAACGATTGAAATAGCTGAAATGTTGTTCGGTCTTTTACAATATCAAAGGTAAACAATTGTTCTTTATCCTGTCCGCCTTTTATTGCTTTTCCGGTCCATTTTATAGTTTGTTTACCTGCCGGCAAGCTCATTCTGGTATAGGAAATGCTATAAGGCAAGGTTTGCCAATTTCTAGTATCTGCTTTTTCGGTTACCGCATTCACAACACCCACCAAGGTGCCTATGTCTTGGTTTTTGTCTCTCATGGCATATTCTGCAGCTTTTTTAGTCGCTAATCGAATGAGGGCATTACCAATTTCTCTATGCATTCTGTCCTCTAAGGTTTTAAAAGCAATTAAATTGATATTTTCGGCTAATTCCAGTTCTTTTTTATTGTTTTCAAAACTGATGTAGCCATTTTCATAATAAGGTGTTCTGGCTACATATTTTGGGAAAGCAATTCGCATTATTTCCAAAGAAGCAAAACCTTCTTTTTCTTTTTTATTGGAGCTACTTTGGTAAGGCACCGTAAAATTTAAATTATATTCTTGGTTCACAAAGGTCATATAATTTTGGTTTGCTCCGGTTTTAGTAAAGTTGATACTATTCTCCGATTTAACCGGCCCTAATCCATTATTCCAAAAGAAGAGAAGATCTCCATTAGTAGCTGCTGGATTTTCGAGTTTTAAATCAAATTTATTTTCATAAAACAAACCTTCTTCTGCAAAGCCACTTTGATAAGCAGTATAAATTAAATCCTTTTTTAATTGGATGGGGGCGTTAATATTAAATTGCTTAGCATAGCTATTTTCATAGGCTTCTAGCGCATTTCTATATGCGATAAAAGCGTTGTTGTAATCGTGGTCTGCTTGGTAAATGATGCCTATTAAATTCAAACCAAAAGCATCCACTACATACTTATTTTTGTTTTTATATTTATCATTCAGTAGTTGAAGTTTTAAATTTAATCGACGGGCTTCAATTAAGGCTTTTTCGTTATCATTTAATCTTAAATAATTAATCGCCTTGTAATAATGAATCAATACTTTTTCAAAATCTTCGCCCGGATAAGGCGTATTCATTTGATTGGTAACCATCGCTAAAGCTTGATCGGCTATTTTTTTCTGATAGTCTTCAATGAGTAGGTCTGCTTGGTTAAATTGGGTATTGCTTTCGGAATAATTACCCAATAAATGTTCAATAGTACCTTTGTTAAAATGGTAAAGTAATTCGTTTTTACCCTTTTGGCCTTTTACATCTTTTGTTAAAAAATCATTTGCTTTTACGAGATTTCCACTTTCAAAATCATTATTAAATACCGCTAATTTTTGGTAATAAGTGGCACAAGCAGACAATAGCATGGCTGCGCAAATGAAAAGAAAAAAAGACGATAAAATTTTCAATGTTAGCTAATTTATTGCTGCCGATAGGCAAAAGATGATGACAAAAAAACACCCTGTAAATCTATATTACAGGGTGTTTTTTTAATTAATTAGTAATGGCTTTTTTAATTTTTTTATCTCCAATCCAAACTTTTTCGTTTGTTTGCAAATCGGTTAATTCTAAATCGATTTGATAAAATACGACTTTGTTTTTTCCGTATTGGTCTACTATAGAAGTAATCACACCGTTTAACATAAAGTCGGCACCTTTTTCTAAGCCCCATTTCTTTTTAGTTTCTTCAGAAGAATAAGTTTGTTGATCGTTGCGCTCTTCTCTTAATTCTTTTCTAGCATCTGCAGCTTGTACTACACCAACTAAACCAGAATTGATATAAGCTTTTTCGATATCCTTGATAAAAGTTTCGGATTCAATGTGCTCGGTTGTTTTGTTTTTAATATTGCCAATAATTACCATTGGTTTTTTACCTTTTACTGCAGTAAATTCTGTTCTCCATGGTCTAGACATGCAATCGCTAATCATTTCGTTAGAAACCAATCTCGAATCGGTATCATTCCATCTGCCACTTAAATCTGTTTGTTGCGTAGGGTCTATGCGTTCAATTTTTTTTGTTTTACATCCGGAAATAATACTGCCCATTAAAATGGCTGTAAATACTAAGGCTATTTTTTTCATATAATTTTATTAATTAATTTTCATGTAATTTCTTCCATCAAATATAGGCATTTGGGAGCATTTGATAGTTAAATGCCAAGAATTTCATTTTAATTTTGCCTTAGGTTAATATCCTACACTTAAAATACCGAAAGTAATCGATAATTTGTTATTTTTGAGCTTTATCGACCCCCAAATTTAATTTTTAATGAATACCTCAAAGACCTATAGCCCGCAAGAGTTTGAAAATAAATGGTATAGCTATTGGATGGAGCAACAGTTTTTTAAATCTGTTCCAGACCACAGAGAGCCTTATACCATTGTTATTCCGCCACCCAATGTAACGGGTATGCTGCATATGGGCCATATGTTAAATAATACCATTCAAGATGTTTTAATTCGAAGAGCGCGTATGATGGGTAAAAATGCCTGTTGGGTTCCGGGTACCGATCATGCTTCTATTGCCACCGAAACTAAAGTGGTTAATTTATTACGCGAAAAAGGAATTGAGAAAAAAGATATTTCGAGAGCCGAATTTTTAGCACATGCTTACGATTGGAAAGATAAATACGGTGGGATTATTTTAGAGCAGCTTAAAAAGCTCGGTGCTTCTTGCGATTGGGATCGTACCAAATTTACGATGGATCCAGATTTATCGGAAGGGGTAACAGACGCATTTATTAATTTATATAACAAAGGATTAATTTACCGAGGCGTACGCATGGTGAATTGGGATCCGAAAGGATTAACCGCTGTTTCCGACGAAGAGGTTATCAGAAAAGAAGTCAATCAAAAATTAGTTTATATTAATTATCAAATTGTTGGTGCGACAAATGAATTTTTAACCATTGCCACCACGCGTCCAGAAACCATTATGGCCGATGCAGCAATTTGTATTAATCCAAAAGATGAAAGGTATGTAGCTTTACATGGTAAAAGTGTTTTCATTCCATTAATTCAAAAAGAAATTCCAATTATATTAGACGAATATGTTGATATTGAATTTGGTACGGGATGCTTAAAAGTAACGCCAGCTCATGATTTAAACGATTACGAATTAGGTATTAGACATCATTTACCTGTAATTGATATTTTAAATGACAACGGTACTTTAAATGAAAAGGCACAAATTTTAATTAACGAAGATCGATTTATTGCTAGGAAAAAAATCATCCAACTTTTAGAAGATGCGGGTCAATTATTAAAAGTAGAAGAATATAAATCTCAAGTTGGATTTTCGGAAAGAACCGATGCGGTGATCGAACCTAAATTGTCGATGCAATGGTTTTGCAAAATGACAGACATGGCAAAGCCTGCATTAGATGTGGTTTTGAGTGGAGAGGTAAAATTAATTCCTGAAAAATATACCAATACCTACAAGCATTGGATGGATAATGTAAAAGACTGGTGTATTTCTCGTCAGTTGTGGTGGGGTCAACAAATTCCAGCATTTTATGCACCCAATGGCGAAGTGGTTGTTGCTAAAACAGCTTTAGAAGCCTTACAAATATTTCAACAAAATACGGCTAATGCCAATTTAACCATTGCCGATTTAAAACAAGACGAAGATGTGGTGGATACCTGGTTTTCTTCTTGGTTGTGGCCCATTGCTGTTTTCGATACAACGGTATTCGGTGAAAAACCAAATAAAGGCAACGCCGATTTAAATTATTATTATCCAACCAACGATTTAGTAACGGGTCCAGATATTTTATTTTTTTGGGTGGCGCGAATGATTATGGCGGGTCAAGAATTTAAACAAGCCATTCCATTTAAAAACGTTTACTTAACGGGTATTGTGCGCGATAAAGTGGGTCGTAAAATGTCGAAAAGTTTAGGTAATTCGCCCGATCCAATTGAATTAATGAATCAATATAGTGCCGATGGCGTGCGTGTAGGCATGCTACTTTGCGCTCCTGCTGGCAACGATTTAATGTTCGACGAAAGTTATTGTGAGCAAGGCAGAAACTTTGCTAATAAAATTTGGAATGCCTTTAAAATGGTAAAGGGTTTACGCGTAGATCCAACAATGCCAAATAAAAATAGGGTTGCCAACGAATGGTTTGCTGCTAGATTCAACGAAGCATTAAAAGAAATTGAAAGTAGTTTCGATCAATATAAATTATCGGAAGCCTTAATGGCATGTTATAAATTAGTTTGGGACGATTTCTGTTCTTGGTATTTAGAAATGGTGAAGCCAGCATTTGTGAAAAACGAAAGTGGTGAAGGCGTGCAAGACCCTATCGATACTGCAACACACGAGTTTATGATTGTGCAATTAAGTAATATTTTATCTTTATTACATCCATTTATGCCATTCCTCACAGAAGAATTATGGCACGACGAAGAATTATTTGGTCAACGCGCAACCGCAGATTGTTGTATCGTCTCAAGCTATCCAACATCGGGGAATATCAATCAAGATTTATTACAAAAAGTTGCTCAAGTAAAATCTTTGGTGTCCGAAATTAGAATGATTAGAAATAGCAAACAAATAGCACCTAAAGTTGCATTGCCTTTAGCCATGAAACTCAATACAAATAGCTATTTCAAAGAAACAGAAAATGTGATTGTAAAATTGGCGAACCTTTCGGAGTTTACTACGCTAACAGAAAATCCAGCTAATGCTATTTCATTTATGGTAAGCACCCATGAGTTTTTTATAAATTTAGGTGCCAACATAGATGAAGCAGCAGAACGTAAAAAAGCGATAGAAGAAATTGCCTATTTAGAAGGATTTTTAATTTCGGTTGATAAAAAATTGAGCAACGAAAAGTTTGTGCAAAATGCCAAACCAGAAGTAATTGCAAACGAGCAAAAGAAAAGAGCCGATGCGGAAACTAAAATGGCGGCTTTAAAAAAACTAATCTAGTTTATGCCTTTTCAAGCCCTCAATTTACCGCCTTATCCTTTTAAAATTAAAAAGACGGAGCAGGGTTATTATTTATTTGATGCTTTGCGTAAGAAAGACATTTTAATAACCCCAGAAGAGTGGGTGCGTCAACATTTCATTCAATTTTTAATTAATCAAAAGCAATACCCAAAATCATTGTTTGCCATAGAAAAAGGTTTGAAGCTGCACGAAAGGAATAAACGAACAGACATTGTTGTTTATAATAATGATGCCAAACCATTGCTGATCGTAGAATGTAAGGCGCCTGCTATTAAAATAGATCAAAGCGTATTTGATCAAATTATTCGATATAATTATGTACATCAAGCAAAATACTTGGTTTTGAGTAATGGACTCGAACATTTTTGTTGTGCCGTAGATTACGAAAAAGAACATTTGGAATTCATTGCCGATATACCCGAATATTCCTCAATAATTTGCTAAACTTTTTATCTTTGAATTATGACAATTGAGCAAATTTTAGCAGATATAAAACAGCGTAAGTTTCAACCCGTTTATTTTTTACATGGCGATGAATCTTTTTATATCGATTTAATTGCAGATGAATTAGAAAAAACAGTTTTGACTGAAGCGGAGAAGGGCTTTAATCAAACTATTTTATATGGTAAAGAAACAGATTTAGTTACTTTGCTTTCTGCAGCTAAAAGATTTCCAATGATGTCTGAATTTCAATTGGTGATTGTTAAAGAAGCACAAAATATTAAATTTGGTAAAGAAGATAAAAAAGACCAAGATCCTTTTGCTGCTTACCTCGAAAACCCTTTGCGAAGTACGGTTTTAGTATTTTGTCATAAATATGGTTCGCTCGATAAACGCTTAAAAGTGGCGAAGCTGATTGATAAACATGGGGTGCTTTTTGAATCTAAAAAACTATATGATAATCAAATTGCAGATTGGGTGCAAAAATATGTGCACAGTTTAAATTTAAAAATTGAACCTAAAGCAGCAGCACTTATTCCCGAATTTTTGGGTAATGATTTATCTAAAGTAGCTAACGAACTTTCTAAGTTAGCCATTAATACCACTACAGGTAAAACCATTACCGCAGAAGACATTGAGAAAAATATTGGCATTAGTAAAGATTTCAACAGTTTTGAATTGACTGCGGCATTAGGTAAAAGAGATGTTTTAAAAGCCAATAAAATCATCGATTATTTTGCAGCAAATAAAAAAGACCATCCACTGGTAATGGTACTTGGTGTGTTAAATGGATATTTTAGCAAATTGTTGATGTATCATTTTTTACCCGATAAATCCAGGGGAAATGTAGCCAGTGTGCTCAAAGTAAATCCATACTTTGTGCAAGATTATGAAACGGCTGGAAGGAGTTTTTCTTTCGAAAAAACATGTGCAATTATTACTTTATTACGCAATTACGATTTAAAATCTAAAGGAGTGGAAAGTACTGGTAATACAGAAGATGGCGAATTAATGAAAGAATTAGTTTTTCAAATTTTACACTAAAAATACGATATGAATTATTGGTTAGTTAAATCAGAACCGCATAAATATGCTTGGGAGCAATTCTTAAAAGACAAAAAAACTTTTTGGGATGGTGTGCGAAATTACCAAGCGCGTAATAATTTACGCGAAATGAAAAAAGGCGATATGGTTTTGTTTTACCATAGCAATGAAGGAAAATGTATCGTTGGAATTGCCCTTGTGCTAAAAGAATTTTACCAAGATCCAACCACCGATGATGCCAATTGGGTGGTAGTAGATTTAAAACCTTATAAGACGCTTAAAAAATCGATTGGATTAGCGCAAATTAAAGCTGATAAGCAATTAAAAGACATCGGCTTAATCAGACAAGGCAGGTTGTCCGTAATGCCATTAAAAGCGGCCGAATTTGATCGCATCCTAGCACTTTCGGAAGAATAACAATTCCAAAAAAAAGACCAATCGTTAAATTGGTCTTTTTTTATGATTAAAATTTAATTATTTTTTCACAAAATGATTAAAGTATTGGTGTTGACCATCTGTAACACTTAGGTAATAACTGCCAGCAGGAAAAGATTCAACATTCAAACGGAATTCATTTGATTCGATATTTTCAGAAAGCATTAATTTTCCACTTAGATCAAACAACATTACTTTGCCATTGCTGATTGCATCTGTTAATTTGATTTGAATATAATCTGATGCCGGATTAGGATAAACACTAATTTTGGTATTTGTCTCCTTGCTTATACCCTGCACTGTGCTTGCTTCTGGAATAATTAAGGTGCTTTTTTTAGTGGCATCCTGAGTAATCGCAAATGCACCATAAAAAGTTACAGCACCTTTGCCTGCAATAGGAGCAATCCATTTAAAAGTCCATGTACAGCTTGTAGTACTTTTGGCAGCCGAATGGGTAATGTATTTTGTTCCTAATATTTTTGTACCAGTACCTGCTATTAAGCTACCCATTACATTGCCATTGATATCTTGTGGAGAAACTTGAAATCCTTTTTCACCTGAACCATTTAGCGAAACGGTAATGTTATAAGTGTTTCCAGGAATGTAACCAGATGTGGGTACATCCGAAGTAATAATACCTGCCTGCGTAACGGGAGTTCCATTATGACAGCCAGATTTCGAACAGGTTGTTCCGTCTGCTGGTGAGCCAGTATTGCCAGCTGGAGCGCCTTCTGGGTTAGAATTTGCGGTAGTACTGAATAAACTTAAAGTAATTGCAGTAATGATGCATATAAAAGAAAGGGTAGCTATTTTTTTCATTAATTTATTTTTTTTCTAAAAATAGACAATAAATTAAATAACTGAAATTTAAATAGACTAATACTAATTAATATAGGTTTTAAATTAATTTCTTAATATTGTATGTTTAATTTTGGACATGAATTACTTACACAAAGCATTAAAAGCAATCAATGAGATCCCTAACCCGGTAAAAACTTTTGCTAGCAAGGCATTACTTTTATTGATAGTTTGGCAGGTTGTTTACCTAGGTTTTTTAGCACCTACTCGTATAATCGATAAACCCCTTTCTATGTTTACCGGCAATGCAACTGCTTGGTGTGTTAAAAAATTGATGCCTGGACATTCTATAGTGGTGAAAGAAGTATTGCAGAGAGAAAAAGTAGAAGCCCTGGAATTCGATTATTTAAAAACAACCATTTTTGCAGACGGAATGAAATTAATCGGTATTGCAGATGGTTGTAATGGACTAAGCTTATTTATTTTATTTATTGGTTTCCTTATTGCTTATCCAGCATCTTTATGGCTTAAAATTAGGTATGGATTTTTAGGTTTAATATTAATTGTTTTGGTGAATATATTAAGATGTACAGGCCTAGCCATGTTTGCTTATTTTAATCCTAAAGTTTTATTTTTCGCCCACCATTATTTATTTAAGGTAATGGTATATGGAATTGTATTTTTCTTATGGGTTCGTTTTACGCAAATCAATCAAAAAATTAATCAACATGCCTAGGAAATTTTGGATTGGTTTAACAGTATTGTTTTTACTGTATTCTGCATATTATCTTTTCTTTTTTGAATCGCCAAATTTCGAATTAATTCCTCGTAAAATAAGACACTTGATTAAATTTACGATGTTGATTACTGTTTACTTAATTGGTTTAAGACAATTGAATTTAGAAAAAATAGCCTGGATGCAAACCATTTGGCATATCGTTCATTTCTCCGGAATCTCTATCATCATTGGCTTTGGTGCCTTTGACTGGATCGTTCATCCATTACCTTTAAATATCAGGGTGATCTTATTTGAAATCAATGAATTTTTAATTGCACCCACATTATATGTATCGATGGGTTTGTTGCATAAATTTTTATTGGAAGAAAAAAAAGAGGAATAAGTTTAATACCTATTCCTCTTTTTAATTTAGTTTAACTCTTTTTAATTTGATTTAAGGAATGAACTACTTAGTGTAGTACTTTGATCATTCCATCTAATAATATAGCTTCCAGCTTTCCAGTCATTTAGATTAATAAAAATTGCATTTGTTTGTGCTGCAATTTCGTGGCTATAAATTTCTTCCCCTAATAAATTGTAGATCGAAATTTTACTATTCGTTAATGAAATTGGGATTTGAATTTGAATATTATTGTTAGCAGGGTTAGGGTAGGCCTTTAATAAAGCTTTTGTATTGCCCTGCTGATTAATTCCAATGCTTGTTCCAAAAATAAATCCTGGTTTTGAATCCGAACCATTTGCTGCAACAACAGTTACATTGCCACTATTGCCATTGCCAACTCGCGCTTCTAATTGAGTATTAGAAATAACGGTAAAACTATTGCAAGCAACACCTCCAAACAATACATTGCTCACATCTAATAATTCGTTACCATAAATGGTAACCACTTCATCTCTTTTAGCTGTTGTTGGACTAAAAGATCCAATTCTTGGTACCGCTAGGTATACAAATCCTGGGGCACTTACCGAACCTGATTTGTCTGACAAGCCTAGGTCTCCAGTAGATCCAGCACCAACTGCAGCCAATATCATAGTATCATTTAATACGGTAAAACTAGATGCGGCAGTGCCACCAAAAGTTACATCCATTACCTCTGAAAAGTTTTCGCCTATAACAATAATAGTATCGTTAGTTTTTGCAGAATCGGGAGAGAAAGATTTTATTTTAATTGTTTTCAAAAAGGTAAATCCAGCCAAAGTTGCATTGCCTGATGAAGTCACAACTGTGACATTTCCGCTTGCACCACTTGATAATTCTGCTGTAATTAAACTATCATTTTGAACAATAAATGACCTTGCATTTACATTTCCAAATCTAACTGCACTTGCATTCGTAAAGTTTGTTCCCACTATCGTAACCGTTTCACCACTTTTTGCGGCTAATGGTATAAATTGTGTAATGGTTGGTGGAATTACAAAAACAAAACCTGATTTAGAAGCTTTGCCAGTTGGGTTTGTTACTGTTAGTTCTCCAGAAGAGCCATTTCCTACAATTGCTTGTATGGTAGTTGCATTGATCACATTAAATGAACTTGCTGCAGTACCACCAAATTTAACGGAAGTTGCACCAGTAAACCCTGTTCCTGTTATGTTAACTGTAGCACCACTTGCCGCTGTTGTTGGGGTAAAGGTGGTAATTGTAGGGGCTGCAACAAAAACAAAGCCAATTTTAGTGGCTGTTCCTGCAGGAGTAGTTACAGAAACGTCACCTGTTGAACCGGTTCCTACTACAGCCTGAATACTAGTGGCATTGACCACATTAAATGAACTTGCCGCGGAATCACCAAATTTAACAGTTGTGGCTCCTGTAAAGCCCGTACCTGTAATGGTAACTGTAGCGCCACTTGCTGCAGTAGTTGGGGTAAAGCTGGTAATAACTGGCAAAGCCACTACCACCGCTTCGTTTACAACTAATGTGCTTTTCTTTGTAGTACTTTGAGTAATTGCAAAGGCACCATAAAAAGTAACACTACCAGTTCCTGCTGCAGGTGCAATCCATTGAAATGTCCAAGTTCCAGTGGTAGTTGTTTTTGGAGTAGTATGTGTAATATATTTTATACCCACAATTTGACTTCCTGTTCCAGAAATTAGTGATCCAAGTAATGTACCCGAAATATTTTGTGGTGAAATCTGAAATCCTTTATCACCGGCTCCTATAACAGTTGCAGTAATAGTATATGTTGATCCTGGGGTATAGCCAGCAGTTGGAATATTAGAAGTAATTAAACCTGCTTGAGTAACTGCACTTCCACCATGGCAAGACTCTGCGCAGGTAGTAGCATCCGATGGCGAACCTGTATTTCCGGCAGGTGCACCAGTTGGATTAGAAATCGCATTTGGCGCTAATAAATTAAATACGCTGAATACAACGAATAATAAAAATAAACTGAGTACAATTTTTTTCATAAAATGGGTTTTAGATGCGAGTACAGCAAATTTGCTGCCAAATATTTAAAACACAAAATAAGGGGATTATTTTAATTCGGGGGGTAAAATTTCTACTTTTTTTCCATTAAATGATACATTATAGCCTGGTTGTAGTTTATTTCTGCGTCTATATTCAACTTCGCCGTTAACTTTAACCATCCCATCGTCTATTAATTGATTGGCTTCTGCGCCATCATTTGCCCATCCAATTACTTTTAATAATTGATTGAGTTGAATGTATTCGCCAGTAATATTGAAGTTTTCCATATTTCAAAAATAAGGAAATTATATATGAAATAGGCATGTATTAAAGCGCAAGTTGTGTAAATCCCGTTTTAATAATTAAATCAGCTAAGGCCTTTTGGAGCTTTTGTTTTTTTATACTATTTGTATTGCTGCACATTTTTATTTCTAGCCTTAAGCGATGTATTAAATGGTATTCGTGAAAAGTAAATTGTAAAGCACTGCTATCGGTTCTATTTAAAATTCGCTTTGCATCACTTTTTTCTCCTAAATGATAGATACAAATAGCTTTCATTAAATCAAAGCTCTCGTAATAACCAATTTCTATAGTACCATCGTTATAACTTTTATAATCGAGTTCAGCTATTTTAATGAACTTCAAAGAAGTATCATAGTCACCAATTAAGTTAAAACAATCAACCATTAAGTAGTGGTAGAATGGAAAAATATTTCTTGATTTCCATTCAGTTTGAAATTTAGACTCCTGCTCGAATGCTATTTTAGTCCAATACTTAATGCTTTCCGTGTCTTTAATTTGATAAGCATAAAGGACATTAGACATTATTTTTCTTGCGATGGGGAAAGGGTGTAGTTTATCTACATTTTGAATGGAGTTGATAATATCCAAATATTTTTTTTGATCTTTAAGATTGCCAGATAAATAGGCCCCTAAAAAGAACAGGCAATTAGCAAATAATTTAGCTTCTGGTGTTTTCTTCTCTTGTAAATATTTCTTTAGGTGAATTAGATAACCATTACATAAACCAGAAATAAATGGATAGCGTTCGAAAAAATAAATTTGACTAACAGGATTTTTACTTAAATAGCCAGCTAATTCTTCAAGTAATTTCGGATTTTTAAGAATAATTTTAGCAATATTTCCGCAGGCTCTTTGGTAATTAATATCAATGTTATTATTATCCGATAGCTCTATATCATAAAATTGTTTAATTAAAAATAAGTCGTCTTTTTCTGATACAGTCTCTTCTTTTTTATCACTAAGATTTTTTTCTAGTTCTTGAAAATTTTGAAAACCACAATACATACTGATATAATGCAGCGTTCTTTTAGAAGGTTGCACATCATCATCAATAAAACCTAATAATCTACGTAGTGTTTGAGGGCTAATGATTGCTTGAATAGATTTTTTGATATGCAAGGAAAGTTCTTCGCACTCGTTAGAGAATGCAATATTTTTTCCATATCTGGTTTCCACAAGTTTTTTTATACCATCATTTTGCATATAGCAATTTAAGCTTTTTTTTCTGTTAAATATTAATAATGGATAAAAATGGATTATTTTAGTATTTAGCAATTATAGCAGGTGCATAAACATGTACCTTTCAAGTTTGGTTGATATTTATACCTAATTTGCGCTATGAATTTAGTTTTAATAGAAGATAATTTAAATATTCAGTTGGCCTTAAGTCAGTATTTTAAAAATCAATCAGAATTTACAAATATTTCCGTTTTTAATTCCGCAGAAAGTTACGAAGCAGCTACTCTCTCTCATATTCCAACTATTTTTCTATTAGATATTAACACCCCAAAAAAATCCGGAACCGAACTTATTCCAATTATTAATGCTAAACACCCTTCAGCTAACATTCTTATGTTTGGAGTCATTAACGATAACGATGATGTTTTGATATCCTTAAATGAAGATAAAGGCAGTTATTCAGGAGAAAAATCTTTATTAGATAATATAAAAGAAACCATTATCGAATTAAATACGAATGGTACAGCAGTTACAAAAGTGATAGCGCGTAAGGATTTCGATTTTTTCAACTCAAAAAACACTATCGCAGAATTATTGAATAGTCGCGAAAAGCAAATTGCAGCGGGTTTAGCAAGTGGATTGAGCTATAAGCTGATTGCTTTCGAATACAACATTTCCATCGATACCGTTCGTAAATATATTAAAAGCTTGTATCGTAAATTAAAAATTCATAGTAAAGGCGAATTGTCCTTCAAATACTTTCAAGACAAAAAGTTTTAATTTTTAACATTTTTATTGCAACCGATTCAAGATTTTAGAATATTCGAAATAGATTTCTCGATGTTTTTTAAGATTTTTAATTGTTTGGCTTGGCTATCAAAAAGCACTTTGATTTGTTCTGCTAATAATAAATCATTTTTTTGATTTAATGATCGAATTTCTAATTCAGCTTTTAGGTTAATTAAATAATCGTTTTCGCTGCGTTTTCTGTCTTTTTCTTCTTGTCTGTTCTGGCTCATCATAATGATGGAGGCTTGTAGAGCTGCTATACAAGACAAAATTAAATTCATTAAAATAAATGGGAATGGATCAAAGGTATTTGTTGCATTGGATAAAGAATTATATACAATCCAGCTAATTAATATGATAAAAAAAGGAAATTATGAATGACCAACTTCCGCCAAATCGGGCTAATTTATCCGAAATTTCTTGCCCATTGGTTAAAATATCTTTCGGTGGATTTAATAAATGCTCGATGATTAAATTTTCATCTTCGATGGTTTTTTTAACAATGTTTTGCAGTTTAATGAGTTGCTCGCTTTCTGCATGCAAGAGTTTTTTGCTATCGATATCCATAGGGTTGTTCGTTTTAATACTATAAATATAGGCCTAATTTTTTAGCTCCAAACGCTATATTCCCTGTTATTTAGCGTTTTGGGGCTTTGCTTTGTCTAAAATTGCTTAAGTTGCTAATTATTTTACCTAATGATTTAACGAAAGCAATATGAATACTCGCAAATTTCTATTACTGTTTTTCTTATTTGTATTATCAAATAATTTAATTGCACAAAATGCAGGTTTATATTTCGATGGAACAGACGATTATGTGATGTCGGACATTTCTCCAATTGCTGGAAATACAGCTAAAACGCTGGAGGCATGGATAAAAACAACGGCCAATAGTAACCCTTCTGCTGGAGGTGTACAAACGGTAATTGTAGAAATGGGACTCATGTCTACCGGCACTCGTTTCACGCTGAATATTTTAAATAATAATGCCATTCGATTAGAAGTGGAAGGCAATGGGATCAATGGTACTACTGCTGTAAACGACGGGTTATGGCACCATGTGGCAGGGGTTTACGACCCATTAGCCACAACCAAAGTAGCATTGTATTTAGATGGAAATTTAGAGGCTTCTGGTAATTTAACAGTTACAGTTAATACAGCTGCAACAGGTAATATTCAAATTGGCAGAAGATGCGATGGTATTCATTATTTTAATGGTACTATAGATGAAGTAAGGGTTTGGAATGTTGCCCGAACCGCTTCGCAAATTGCCAATAATAGAAATGTAGAATTGTGTAATTCTACTCCTAATTTGGTGGCTTATTTTCCAATGAACGAAGGAACGCCAGGAGCTACAAATACTGCAAATACTAGCATTGCCTCTTATGGAAATACTTTTGGAACGGGTGCTTTAAATGGTTTTACGCTTTCCGGTTCTACTTCTAATTTTGTTACAGGAAAATCTTTAGCTGCAGGCTTGAGCGTCAATAAAATTAATTTAACTAAGTGTAATGCTTATAATTGGCCAGTTACGAATCAAACTTATAATACTAGTGGAACGTATATTGGAAGAATGGCAAAAGCCAATGGTTGTGATTCGATCATCAAATTAAATTTAACTATTACTAATATTTTAAGAAGTAGTATTACGGTTAAAGCGTGCGATACTTTTACATGGGCGCTCAATGGTCAATCCTATGGAGCCTCTGGAAGTTATGCAGATACAATACTTACAGCTAGCGGTTGCGATTCCATTGTCACTTTAAATTTAACAGTCAATTTAATTCCGCCAACTGTTCAAAATATCAGTGCCTGCGATGCCTATACTTGGCCAGAAAACAACCAACGTTATACGCAGAGTACGCAAGCTTTTGCCATTTTAAAGAATGCAAGAGGATGTGATTCTTTAATTACTTTAAACTTAACTATCAATAAAAAAGATTCTGCAGATTTTAATGTTAATCAATGTAATCCATATACTTGGTCGGCCACCGGCATAACCTATAGTAAATCTGGGGTTTATAAAGCAATTTTGGTTACTTCAAAAGGCTGTGATTCTTTAGTTTCATTGTATTTAACGATATCGCCTGCATTCAGAATCGTTCAATCTGAAATTGCTTGTCAAACTTTTACTTGGGATAAAAATGGTAAAGTATATACCGCTACTACAAGCGATTCGGTAATATATAAAACAGCGGCAAATTGTGATTCGATTATTGTATTAGATGTTTTTATTATCAATTTTGATATTACCGTTTCAAATAAAACAACTTATTTAGAAGCAAATTTAGCAGGCGCAGAATACCAATGGGTAAATTGTTTTACCAGACTACCTATTGTGGGGGCTACGGCTCAAAGCTTTACACCTGCTGCAACTGGTACTTTTAAGTGTTTAATTACTTATTTAGGTTGCGTAGATACTTCGGCTTGTACAATTTTTATAAAAACAGTAGGAGTAAATAACTCGACTAAAAATAGTATTAAAATTTATCCTAATCCAACTCATGATCGAGTTTATTTAGATGGATTTCAAATGAATCAATCGCAAACTATTTTTGTTTACGATGTGCAAGGAAATTTAATGTTAAGCAAAGAAATTGTTGGAAGCGGAATAATTGATTTAGCTGGGTTAGCAAATGGAATCTATGTGATTCAAGCTGGAGAAGTGTTTCAGCGAATTACGAAGATGTAAATTTTCTATCATTAAAGAAATTTTTTCCCTAAACCAAATGCGCTTGCAATAAATCGTTTGCAATATATAATTCGCCGCGCTCGAGCCATTGCTGCTCGGTGTTCGGCGAAACAATAATTGGCATGCGTTTTTTAGTATTATGAATTTCGCTCATAAGTGCGTTTGCTTGCATGGTTAGCATGGCATAGGTGTGTTGAATTTCTCCTGTACTTTGGTCTAGCCAATGGCTCCAAATGCCTGCAAATGCAAAGCTTTGCTGCTCGGGTAGCTCAATAAAATATTTTTCTTTTTTCAATCCTTTTTCATCCAACCATTTCCATTCAAAAAATCCATCGGCAATAATTAAACACCTATTTTGTACATAGTTTTTAAAAGAAGGTTTTTCTTGTAGGGTTTCTACTCTGGCATTCAAGGTGTTTTTTCTAAAGCTTGTATCTTTAGCCCAGCTAGGCATAAGGCCCCAGTTCGACAAAATAATCTTATCGGGTGCTTGCCTGATAATGATGGGTGTTTTTGGAAAGCTGAAACCATTATAGATAGTAGGCTCAATGCTAATGCCATCGGCCACTTTTGCTTTGAATCGATGCTCAAGTGCTTGCGCAGTTTGTGATTGTTTAGAATGAAAACACATTATACTTTTACGGTTATAATATCACTTAATTTAGTGGTGTACCTAGGCGATAGTCGTTCTTGTTTCATTTTCCAAATGCGACGATCTTGCGAGCCTAACCTTATTTTTTGTTGACCAAATATATTATTTATTTTATCAAATGCCTTCATCAGTGGGGCATGTAGCTCGTTACTATTATTAAATACCGATAATTGTTTTTGGTATTCGGGTGTAATGTCTTGTACCATTACACCGGCTTTTTTATATTGATATTCCGCTTGAAATATTTTTTTTAAGGCTGCGGTTGCAAATTGAGAAAGCTCTATACTAGAGTTAGTAGGGAAGGGGAGTTGCACTAAAATATGTTGGTGGTATTGCGCTAAATCTTGTCGATGTCCATTGGTATGAATAAACACTAGCAAGCTATTGCAACACGATTGTTGTTTGCGTAATTTTTCGGCACAAGCCACGGCAAAAGTAGACACCCGTTCTTCTAAATAATTTAAATCGTTGGTATTGCGGTCGAAAGTTCGGGTGGTAGCAATATTTTTTTTTGCGCCAAGGCTTTCTAAATCTAGGGTAGGTAAACCTTGTAAATCTCTTTTTAAACGAATACCCACAATGCCCATATTTTTTTTAATCCAAGCATCATTGGTCAGTGTAAAATCGTAAGCGCTAAATACATTAATGGCTTTTAATTTTTTACTTAGCTGCGAACCAATGCCCCAAACATCTTCTATTTTCAACCATTTGAGCGCTTTGATTATTTTTTCTTCGCTGTCTATAATGTATACGCCTGCCGTTTTTTCAGGATATTTTTTCGCAATGCGATTAGCTAATTTTGATAAAGCTTTGCTTGGTGCAATGCCTACGCTAATGGGAATTCCGGTCCAGTTAAACACTTTTTCTCGCATACTTGCTCCGTAGGTTTGCAAATCAAAAAAATCAAAACCGACCAGCTTTAAAAATAATTCGTCGATGCTGTAAATTTCTATTTCCGGACTGTACTCCGATAAAATTTGCATCACCCGATTACTGAGGTCGCCGTAAAGCGGAAAGTTAGCAGAGAATACACTTACACTGTGTGTACGAAATAGCGCGTCGTATTGATAGGCGGGCGCGCCCATAGGAATGCCTATGGCTTTTGCTTCGTTGCTGCGTGCAATTACACAGCCATCGTTATTCGATAAAACTACTACCGGTTTACCATTTAATTCGGGCCGAAATAAACGCTCGCAAGAAGCGTAAAAATTATTACAATCGACTAAAGCGAACATGGTATTTTTTTAATTACATAAGTTACTACGCCCCATACGACTAAATGATGAAAGGCTTCCATCTTGATGCCTTTGTATGCGCTATTGGCGGGCATCAACCAAATTTCTTTATCGATGATTTTAATTTGCTTGAGCGTAAATTCACCATCTAAATAGCAAACCGCAATTTTTCCATTGCTAGGCGGAATACTTTTATCGATGATGATCAGGTCGTCATCGCCAATGCCTGCATCTTTCATTGAATGCCCTTTTACCCTGCCAAAAAAAGTAGCCGATGGGTGTTTAATCAAATGGGTATTTAAATCAATTTTAAGGTCGATAAAATCGAGTGCCGGCGAAGGAAAGCCCGCACTGATGCTACTAGACAATAGTGGAAGCGCTAATTCGACGCTTTTCTCGCATAAAATGAGCTCGACAGCTGCATGTTGAGAGGTATTAAGGTGCATAATGCTAAAAATATTAGCAATTATACAAGATTATTTATAGGATATCAAGGGCTGTGAAGAAATAAGGTTGAATATGGTTGATGTGCTCGGTATTGATGTGAAATGGAATTTTTTATTAGTAAAAATAGTGCAATTTTTAAGAAAGTAAAATTTAAACCTAAATCTATGAAAAACAATTACTTATTTAAAATCAGCATACTATGCTGTTCTTTATTTATATTCTTGTCATTTGGAATAGCAAAATCCGAGAAATTATCTAATAAGATTTTAGCAGATTCATTAATTTTGTACGCTAGTAAAGACACCTTAAGAGTGCCAGATAAACTTGTATTAGATGTTAAGTCTAATATTATTTCTGCTAGTGCAATAAGTAGTTATCAATTTAAAGTAAATTATGCTAATTCAAACTATCAGTTTGATAGTGTTTCTATTTTAGGAACAGCAAGTATAGGGGGGCTTTATCAAATAAATACATCGGTTGCAGGTAGTATACAAGTAGCTTGG
>CAJBBN010000124.1 GCA_903951325.1 uncultured bacterium | reverse complement strand
TGCCCTGAATTTTGACATCGATGGAAAGGTAGATTTGAAAAACATCGAACTACCTGCCTTCCAACTAACCGCTAACATTAAGCGCATCGACTTATTGGCATTGCATTTGACAACAGATTCATTTGTGATTAGTAGTAAATTAAAAGCCGATTTTATAGGGGCCGACTTTGAAAAGATATCAGGAAATTTAAACTTCCAAAATAGTCAAATTCAAAAAGGGACCATCGAACACCATATTAATCAGATTGCTATTCGTGCGCAACTCAATGGATTAGATAAGAATATTAATATTGCATCCGAATTATTTACAGCAGAATTAAATGGTAATTACCATCTTGCCAATATTAGCTCTGCTAGTAAATCTTTCTTGAAAAACTTTTTGCCTTCTATGCGTTTAGGTAATATTAATAAATTCGAAAATCAAGATTTTAGTTTCAAAATATTATTAGCCAATTCTAAACCCATTACCGATTTATTTTTCCCCGAATTTCAATTGGCAAAAGGTGGATCTATTTACGGCAAACTCAATACAGCAAAGGATTTACTAAAGATTAATATTGGACTCGATTTTCTCAGATATAAATCGTTTAAATTCGAAAAAATAGTCATTGACGGCGAAAATAACAGCAAAACTTTTGACCTCAATATTGCCAGCAATAAAATCTTAATCAACGATAGTGTCAACATCAACAATGTGGAGATTGCAAATGCGATAGCAAATGACACCATACAGTTCAACGTTAAATTATCAGACAAAGACGCGATCAATCAATTAGACTTAAATGGAAAACTTAATTTCTTCAATGATAGTGTCAATCTAAGTGTATTGCCATCAGAAATTATTATCGACCGGGCAGAATGGAAAATTCCATCGGCCTTTAAATTATGTTATACGCCACAAGGCAATTTTATCATCAATGATTTTTATTTGAGCAATGGTGAACAAAGTCTTTCTGTTACTGGAATTGTTTCTGATAATGAAAACGATAAACTAAGCATCAAAGCGCATCAGCTTTCGTTGAAATCTTTCAACCAAATTCTAAAAAAATATTCGATTGCTATTGCGGGTACTTTAAATGCAAACACTACGCTGGCAGCTGTTTCGGGCGACATGAGTTTACAATCCGACTTGCGAATAGACGACTTAGTATATAATAAAGACAGCATTGGCATTTTAAAATTCAACAGTACGCTAGATGAAAAAAGTAAAATTATTTCGATTGCAGGAAGCGTATTTAATAAAACGCTCAAAACATTAGAGATTGGTGGAAGTATCAATATTGGTCGAAAAGTTGATAATTTAAATTTGAATATTTTATTAGACGAGACCGAGCTTTCTGTTATTGAACCATTTGTAAAAGATTATGTTTCTAATATAAAAGGAACTGCTATTGCCGATTTAGCAATAACTGGAAGTATTAAAAGCCCTAAGCTTGATGGTTATTTAAACTTAAAGAATGTAGGCCTTAGGGTAAATTACCTTAATACCAGCTATACTTTAAACGAACAAATTAAATTCACAGAAGATAAAATCATTATTAATAATGTGCAGCTAAAAGATAAAGAGGGCAACAAAGGCACTGCCAATGGCAGCATCAGCCATCAAAACTTTAGCGATTTTGTATTTGATGTTAAAGTGCAATCGCAAAATTTAATGAGCTTAAATACGACGGTTAAAGACAATGAATTGTATTATGGTAAAGCCTATACCAGCGGCACCTACCTATTCAGAGGACCATTAGATCGTTTTAAAATTGACATTACTGCGGCTACCAATGCAGGTACCAAATTATTTATTCCTATTACCGACGAAAATTCTATCTCTGCAAATAATTATATTCATTTTATTACAAAAGATTCCTTGCAAAAAAAGTCAGATTATAAAATTGACCTATCTGGTATTGCATTAAACATGAATTTACAAGTAAATGATGCGGCAGAAGTGCAATTAATTATGGACCCCAATACAGGCGAAGCCATTAAAGGCCGCGGCTTTGCGAACTTGAAATTGGCCATCAATACCATTGGTAATTTTGAAATGTTTGGCAATTTTGAAATTTCGGAAGGGGTGTACAATTTCAACATTCAAAATATCATCAACAAAAAATTTAAAATAGAAAAAGGCGGAACGATTAGATGGAATGGAGATCCATTTAAAGCCAAAATAGACCTCTCTGCTGTATTCGAAACTAGACCCTCTATTTATCCGCTCATTGTATCTGCAACAAACGACACCAGCGCTTATTCGACTTCAACAAAAGTGCTATCGCAGTGCGTACTTTATATGAAAAATGATTTGCTTGCACCTGATATTACTTTTGGATTACGCTTTCCAAACGATCAAGATGTGAGCAGTAAAGTGGGCGGTTACCTTGCTAATACAGATAATTTAAACAATCAAGTGGCTAGTTTATTGGTGTTTGGAAGGTTTGTAAATTCGACTACCAACAATACCAGTATTGCCACCTCTGGTTTTATCAATGCGCAACTTTCTAATTTAATTTCTACTAAAAACTTTAATTTAAATTTAGAAAGAGGTGTAGGCGGATCCTTGAAATTGTTTAATGAAAGAATTACCATCGATGGCAGTATTGCAAATCAAACTAGTGCCTCAACTGCTACAAACAGCAATGCCAGTGCCATTACTGGTGATGTGAGTATTGAATATAAAATCAGTAAAGATGGCAGATTAAAAGCAAAAGCCTTTCAGCGAAACGACAATAATAGCGATATCTTAAAACGCGGAAATAGCCAAAACGAACAAGGCTTAGGCGTTTTCTATCGCATAGAATTCGATAACTTTAAAGAGTTATGGGGAAAAATAACGAGGAAGAAAACAGCAATTTAATTTATTTGTCTTTTAAAATGGTATGTCCCATTTTATCGCGCTTTGTTTTTAAATAAACTTCGTTGTGCGAATTGCTTTCAATTTCAATTGGAATATTTTCTACAATTTCTAAACCATATCCAACAATGGCCGCACGCTTGGTAGGATTATTCGAAATAAGTTTCATTTTAGCAATTCCTAAATCGCGTAAAATTTGCGCCCCTACTCCATAATCGCGTTGGTCCATTTTAAAACCTAATTGAATATTTGCATCTACTGTATCGTATCCTTGGTCTTGTAAATTATACGCTTTCAATTTATTAATCAAGCCAATGCCTCGGCCCTCTTGATTCATATATAGAATACAACCTTTGCCTGCCTTGGCAATCATTTGCATGGCTTTGTGTAATTGTGATCCACAATCGCAACGACATGATCCAAAAATATCACCTGTTACGCAAGATGAATGCACGCGCACAAGCACCGGCTCTTCTTTATCCCAATTACCTTTGATCAGTGCTAAATGATTTTCACCGGTATTTATTTGCGTAAAGGCCACCATTTCAAAATCTCCAAATTCGGTTGGCAAATTAATCGTCACTTCTCTTTTAATTAAAGATTCATGCTTTAAACGATATTCGATTAAATCTTTGATGCAAATAATTTTTAAATCGAATTTTTTAGCAATGATTTCTAAATCTGGGAGTCTTGCCATTTCTCCATCTTCTCTGATAATTTCTACAATTAATCCAGCTTCTTCGAAACCAGCTAAACGAGAGATATCAACTGCCGCTTCGGTATGGCCAGCTCTTCTAATCACGCCGCCATCTTTAGCCATTAATGGAAATATATGACCAGGTCTGCCAAAATCATCGGGCTTACTAGCCGGATTAATTAACGCGAGCACCGTTTTAGAACGATCAGAAGCAGAAATGCCAGTGGTGCATCCATTACCCAACAAATCAATCGATACTGTAAAATTAGTCTCGTGTGAAGCGGTATTGTTACCCACCATTAAATCGAGTTTCATTTCTTTACAACGACTTTCGGTCATGGGCATGCAAATTAAACCCTTGCCATGCGTTGCCATAAAATTAATCATCTCTGGGCTTGCGTTGCGTGCAGCCGTTAAAAAATCACCTTCGTTTTCACGGTCTTCGTCGTCTACAACGATGATACATTTGCCTGCTTGTATTTCAAGAATTGCTTCTTCTATGGTATGGAATTTCATATTATTGATTTCTTTTAGTAGGCTCCCAAATACTTGATTTTATTCCTTTCTTGAAAATAAAGAAGCCTTTCAGTAAAGCCAAATTCATTAAATAAAAATGTGATGCAAATCTAAGCAATTTTAGATGTATGCCAATTTTTTTAAATACCCAATCGATGATTGGACTGAGGGATAAGCCCAATTGCAAATATACTACTGGAAGAAAAGCAGCATGGCTAAGGCTCAATAGGTAGCTAGTATTAAACGCCATAATGAGCAAAAATGGACCCATCCAGCGAATTACTTTATGCGACCAGAAACAAAATCCTATACTGCTAAAAGGATTTTTCAGTAGGCTTGCAAAGTGAAACAAATTCTGAAAATTACCCGTAGCTATTCTAACCTTTCGCCTAAACTCTTCCGAAACTTTGTTGGACACATCTTCGATACAAACTGCTTCTAAAGCTACTATTGCCTTTTTACCTTGCTTGAGTACATTCATGGAAAGGTAAAAATCGTCTACAATAAAATATTTCGGTACGATAGTATAGTTTGCTGCCCTTAAAGAGTAGCAACCGCCGAATGCGCCTATCATGCTGCCCCAGCAAATTCCCTCTTGGTATTTTATTTTATTCTCTCTAGTTAAATAAGATTTTTCTTGATGCGCAATGCCATCCATTTTCACAACCGGATTAAGAATGTTTCCAGCCACCAAAGCGATCTCCTTATTTTTATAATGTTTGAGCATTTCAAAAATAGTTTGTTTTAAAAAAAACACATTCGCATCGGTTAAAATAAATACATCAGCTTTAGCCAAAGTAGCTAAATGGTTGATGATAGCCGTTTTACCTGTTCTGTTTTTGAATTCAATTAAATGAACTGCATGCGTATCTACATAACGCTGAACGATAGGATTTGTTTGGTCTGTGCAGGCATCTGTTCCTATATAAACTTGTATTTTTTCAATGGGATAATCGGTCAAAAAAATAGATTTTATTTTTTCTTCAATTACCGTCTCTTCGTTGTAGGCAGCAATAAGAATGGCCACCGTAGGAAGTTCGAGGTCATTTAACGCATAAGTAATTTCGTTTTGTTTTTTATTTTTAGCAAACCACGATAATAGCAATGGAAATAACACATAGCTGTGAAACAACAAGGCGATACATAAGCAAAATATAAAAGCGTAGATTCCCAATTATTTAATGGTTAAATAAAAATCAATATATTTTTGCGTGATGGCTTTGTTTTCGTATTGGCTACCCACCAATTCAAATGCAGCAGCAGCAATACTTTCACGAAAATCGTTATTTTGCAAACAATGTGTAATGGCTGCAATCCACTCGGCAGGTGTATCGGCAATAACCATATTTTTATTATGGGTATAGTTTATTCCTTCTGCACCAATCGTAGAACTAATAATGCATTTTTTTGCTGCCATTCCTTCAATAATTTTTACGCGCATTCCTCCGCCAGAAAGCAGCGGCACCAACATAATTTGGTGCGACTTTTTAAAAGCAATGGCGTCTTCAACAAAACCATGAATAAAAACATTTTTAAGCTGAAGCTTTAAAACCCAATCGGGTGTTGACTTTCCGGCTATGTGCAATGTTATTTCGGGATACTGTTTCAATAATTCATTCCATACATTTTCTAAAAACCATTTCAATCCTTCTATATTCGGCGCCCAATCTAAAGCGCTGATACTAAAAATAGTATTTGGCTTTTCTGTAAATAAATCAGCTTGTAAATATTTATCTAAAATTACCCCCGCAGGAATAACCTTTATAGGCTTTGTAATGCCCATGTCTAACAGCCGCTGCTTATCTTCTTCGGTAATCGCTGCAATACCGCTAGCCATATTGTAATACTTGTTTTCAAAAGCTTTCAGCCTTTTACTTAAATGATTATAAAACCATTTTTTCAATGGATTTTTTGTGTTAACAGCCAGTCGCTCCCAAATAATATATTCAATATTATGCGCCCTTATAATAATGGGAGTATTAGAATATTTTTGAATGACTTCTAAATATTTTGCAACAAAAGCACCTTCTACTTGAATAAAATCGTAGGTGTTTGCTTGCAATAATTCGATTAGTTTTTGGGAAACATTATTGCTATAAAATCGCTCCACATTATATGGAATTGTTTTAAAAATTAAATTGAGCAATAGTTTAACTGGCGAAATACGGGTATCTACAAAAACATCTATTTGATTGGCGTATTCGGCCATTGCGCCTTTTGGTTGTGCATGCTTAGGCGTATTGATGGCTAATAAGTCTATGGTTGCGCCGTTCTCTTTTAAACCTTTAGTAATGGCATAAATTCCCATTGCTCCCCCATCTGTTGGTGGAAATGGGACCCGATATGTTAACTGTAAAACTCTCAATTTATTTGATACTCGCTTTGATTGCATCCAGTACTGATGCCGCTGATAAATCTTTCATGCAGGATTCGCCATTTTTGCAAGCACCTTGAAAATAACATTCACAATTTTTGGATGGACTTACAATTTGACCGCGTTGATACAATTCAAATTCGTATGGATTGAAAATATTATTCATCAAAACCATTTGCTTTTGCAAAGCCACGGCAATGTGCATAGCCATGGTAACTTGTGTAACAATTAAATCCATCTGATACATCAAGTTGATGAATTTTGGCAAAGAATGAAAGCCTGTGTAGCTTGCTCCTGTTGCCTTTGCAAGTTTGGTATTTTTTTCGTGTTCTTGTTCACCACCTAATAATACGGGTACAAAACCTGCTTGTTGGATCAATTGAATCAATTGTATCCAATGCGATTCTGGCCAAAGTCTGGTGGTCCAACGATCACCACAACCCGTGTTTAAACCTATTAATTTTTTATTCGAAGGTAATTCCCATACAAAGCCTTTGTCTTGATGGTTATCAAAAAGATATTCTTCTCCATTAAATTCCCAGCCAGCCATCTCAAAAATTTCTTTCACATAAGATTTTTGATTCTGCTTACTGATATCATCAAATAAACCGGTACTGTATTTGTGTTCGGCTAAAGCATTCATAGGGAAAGGAACCCCGTCTTTTAAATGATAACCAAAGCGATCTTTAGCTGTTATGGTGTTAACTAAAGCACAAGCGTCTTTGTCTTTATCTAAATTATATACAATATCAAATTTTACTTGTTGTACATAAAGTACAGCCGTAAAATCATATTTTAAAATTTCGTCTATGGCTTGATTAGGTAAAATAGCAGGCGTATGCGTAAGCCAAGTTATTTTTGCATTGGGATGAACTGCTCTGATTTTACGAATGAGTGGCGTGGTTCTAATGACGTCTCCAATGGCACCCAGTTTGATGATTAATATGCGCTTGCTTATTTTTTCGTAAGCAGGGCAATCTACACAATGGTAGCCCGATTTTTTATGGGGGCCACAAGGCAAATCTCCTTTAAAAAACAAACAATCTGTATTTACAGCTAAACCGGCTATGCTATCCATGTTATAAAAATCCTAGAATCTAACGCTAAAAATACGATTTTATTTCAAATTTGTTTGAATGAAGCGCTATTTAGCACCTATTCGCTTACCCAACTTGCGAAAAA
Source organism: uncultured bacterium (assembly GCA_903951325.1). Taxonomy (GTDB): domain Bacteria; phylum Bacteroidota; class Bacteroidia; order Sphingobacteriales; family Sphingobacteriaceae; genus CAIKLP01. The sequence goes on along the minus strand of CAJBBN010000124.1, from coordinate 2,083 downwards.
AGTTGGTATAAGACTCTAAATTGAATACCGCAGAATCTGTGGTTGCCATTCTGGTAAGCACAATGGCAATAGGTAATAAAACAAGAGAGGCCATCCACATGCCTACCCAAACATCTAATACCCCTTTTCTAGCAAATTTTTCGCCGGTAATTGATAAAATATGAAAGAAGATGAAAAAGAAAATAGAAACAATGACCGGCATTCCTAAACCACCTTTTCTAATAATTGCGCCCAATGGTGCACCAATAAAAAATAAAATCAAGCAAGCTATAGAAAGCGTAAACTTTCTATAGTATTCAATTTCGTGTCGACGAATTTTTTCTGCTAATTTTTCTTGATCTACAGCAGTGCTTTCTGAATAACTTTTAACATTTCGAATTGTGGCGTAGGCACTGGCTAAAATGCCCGGCTGCGAAGCCTTTGGAAAGTTTGCAAGAATATCTGGATGAATTAATTTTATACTTGCATTCGCGCTCGAATCGATTGCAAATTTTTTATCCATAAATGTATAGGCCCTGTAATTTTGATTATAATAAGATGTCTCACTCGCTTTTTTCTTCGTGAGCGAATCTTCGTAATATTTTAGCTGATTAATATTCAGCATCGTATAATGATCTTTAAATAAGTTCTCATCGGTACGATTCATTTGAAAAGTAGATAAGTCAAATTTAACTTCGTGCTGCTTAAATTTTACGCGTAATAGCTGCTTGCGATCGTTGATGGTATTGGGTGTGCCCGATTCTTCGTAACTAATACCATTAAAAAGTTCGATGATTAGGAAACGGTCGTTCTCGGATTTTAACATGCGTCCACTATCGGCCATCATTACATTCTTGTTTCCACTTTGATTGGAATGATTGTAAATCACAATGTCTTTTAATGTTTGTCCATCTTTTTCTTTTTTACCCACCCTTATACTAAAACCATCCATGCCATTAAAAAATACACCCTCTTTAAGGGCCAATGTTGGTTTTTGATTTTTGACATCCCACATGAGCGCACCCATTTTTAAATTAGCGTAGGGCATGGCTACATTTGAAAAATAAAATGCTCCAATACTAATAAGCAATACACAATACACCAAAGGCGTCATTATTTTTCTTAAAGAAATTCCAGCAGATTTTAAGGCTACCAATTCGTAGTGTTCGCCGAGGTTACCGAAAGTCATGATAGAGGAAAGTAAGATGGCTAAAGGCAGCGCCATTGGTACTAGCGTAGAAGAAGCATAAATAATGAGTTCTAATACCACGTACCATTCTAAACCCTTACCTACAAGGTCTTCGATATATTTAAATAAGAATTGCATTAAAAGAATAAATAATGCAATGAAGAAAGTTAATATAAATGGGCCTATGAAAGAACCAATAATCAGCTTATGAACTTTTTTTATTGGCAAATTCATTTGTTAGGCACCTAAAGCATGCGTAAGGTCTTGGATTTGATTACCCCAAATCATTTTTTTATCGGCAATTTCGGATTCGTAAGCAAAATCGATTACACAAAGTGCCACATCGCCTGTTAATTCGTCTTGTACAATTTCAAATTCTAAAAAAGAATTAGGGTCGCCATCATCCCATTTAAATCTAACTAATTTATTTTCACGGTTGGCCACCATTTTGGCACGCATCGATTCGTTATCCCAAATGAATAAATAATAACCGTCTTTGAATATCACATTGTCTGCAAACCAGTCTGCTAGACCATTTGGAGAGCTTAAATAACTGAATAATGTTTTAGGAGAAGAGCGCATGCTAAACTCCATCGTAATTTTTTGCTTTAAGTTTTCTTTCTTCTTCATTCGTTTTAACAGAAATACTGCTTTTATTTTGTCATTTTTTTTAAAGGAAAACAAAATCTTCTATATTTGCAAACCATTATCCAAATAAGATAAGAAATGGCGGGGTAGCTCAGTTGGTTAGAGCGCAGGATTCATAACCCTGAGGCCGAGAGTTCAAATCTCTCTCTCGCTACAAAAAGAAAAATAGTGTTAGGTTGTCAGAATGCTGACCCTGGGCGTCGGCATTCATCTCTCTCTCCCTGATGAGTCTTCGACTATCAGGATAAACGCTACAAAAGGTCATCC
>CAJBBN010000123.1 GCA_903951325.1 uncultured bacterium | reverse complement strand
GTAAAGCAAGATAGTGTAATCAACTTTGAAATTACAACAGACGTAAGTAGCAAAGGAGATGATCGTTTTTGGTTATTCTATAATCATAAATCAACAGGTGTAAATCAACAAGCATTGGCAAAAAACAAAATCAATGTGTATCCAAATCCTGCTAGCAGTGTAATTAATTTGTCTTTGAAATTAACAGCCAATCAAAAAAGCACTTACAGCTATAACATCTACAATCAGCTAGGTGCAATGGTTCAAGCGGGCGTGGTAGATTTTGCAGATGATAAGCAAGGTCAAATAAATATCGATGATTTTAGTGCTGGTGTTTATTTCATTACAGCAAGTAATGGCAAAGATTTGCAAACCATCAAATTTGTAAAATAATTCAAAGACATTTAAAAAATATAAAATCTAGAGATGAAAATATTTAAAAAAATAACCTTGCTGATGTTGCTTTTAGTAGCAACAAATAGCTTAACAGTAAGCGCACAAACAGCAGACGAGGAATCATACAATACCGGTATTTTATCAAACGATGAATTACCAACCATGGAATTTGATTTTGGTCCGAGTGCGGATGCAGTGGCACCAGGTGGAGGCCCAGGAACAGTTCCAGGCTTTGATGATAACACCTCAGATGTGCCAGTAGATGGTGGCATCTCTATTTTATTAGGTGTAGGTTTAGCTTATGGCGCAGCTAGATTGAGAAAGAAAAAAGAAGATACTGATATGTTTATTTAAGCAATCAGAAAATCATACGCAAACACAAATTCATATACAAACACAAAATTCATACACAAACAAAAAAGGCTCGGAAAATTCCGAGCCTTTTTTGTTTAATGCTTATTGAATAAATTATTTTACTGCGTGTACAATCGCTTTAAAAGCTTCTGGATTGTTCATTGCTAAATCTGCTAATGTCTTACGATTTAAATCAATGTTTTTTGCGTGTAATTTACCCATAAATACAGAGTATGACATTCCATGTAAACGCGTACCAGCATTGATACGTTGAATCCATAAACCTCTAAATTCTCTTTTCTTTACTTTTCTATCACGATATGCATATTGCATACCTTTTTCTAAAGTGTTTTTAGCAATTGTAAAAACTTTACTTCTTGAGCCCCAAAAGCCTCTTGCGGCTTTTAGTACTTTTTTTCTTCTGCGGCGGGCCGCTACTACGTTAACCGATCTAGGCATTTTTTTACGTTTTTTGGTTTCGGCGTCTTTCGAACTTAATACCGGGTACCTGGTTAAAAATTAATTAATTATTCGTCTTTCCGAATGTCTGGTAATTACTTACCCATGCAAAGCATTCTTTCAACATTGCCTCTATCTGCATCTGTTACATAAACAGTACCAGTTAAACCACGCTTTTGTTTCGTAGTTTTCTTGGTTAAGATGTGACGTTTGAAAGCGCTTTTTCTTGCAATTTTACCTGTTCCAGTGAGCTTAAAACGCTTCTTAGCACTGGAATTAGTTTTCATTTTTGGCATCGCTTTATTTATTTAGTTGTTTGTTATTTTTTAGCTTTTGGAGCAATAGAAATAAACATTCTTTTACCCTCTAATTTTGGCAATTGTTCTACTTTTCCAACATCTTCTAGCGCTTGCGCAAATCTTAATAATAAAATTTCGCCTTGCTCTTTGTATACAATTGCTCTTCCTTTAAAATGAACAAAAGCTCTCACTTTTGAACCTTCTGTTAAGAAATTAGTAGCGTGTTTTAATTTAAACTCGAAATCGTGGTCATCGGTGTTTGGTCCGAATCTAATTTCTTTAATGACAGTTTTAGCTGCCTTCGCTTTAATCTCTTTTGTTTTTTTCTTTTGTTCGTAAACGAACTTATTATAATCAATTATTTTACAAACAGGTGGTACAGCATTAGGCGAAATTTCAACCAAATCTAATCCCTGTTCTTCAGCAATAGCTAATGCTTCAGCGATTTTGTAGATTCCGGGTTCTATTCCTTCGGCAACTAAACGAACTTCCGTTACACGAATTAATTCGTTGATTTTGTGTTCTGCCTCTTTTTTTCTACTATTCCTAAAATCTGGTCTAGGTCTGGGTTTATGAAAACTCTGTGCTATTGGGATATCCTCCTATTTTGTTATTAAATTGTTATTTCTTTTTTTATTAGTTCGGCAAAGGCCTCCATGCTCATGGCACCTAAATCACCTTCACCATGCTTTCTTACAGACACTAAACCATCTTCAGATTCCTTTTCGCCTACAATCAGCATAAATGGAATTTTCTTAACTTCTGCGTCTCTGATTTTCTTCCCAATCTTTTCATCCCTATTGTCAATCAGACCGCGAATATCGTAATTATTTAGTGAATTTGAAATATTTTTTGCGTAATCGGCATATTTTTCGCTAATCGGCAAGATAATATATTGATCGGGACTTAACCATAATGGAAAATTACCCGCACAATGCTCTATCAAAACAGCCACAAAACGCTCTAAAGAGCCAAATGGCGCCCTGTGTATCATTACAGGACGGTGTTTTTGGTTATCACTGCCGGTATATTCTAATTCGAATCTTTCTGGTAAATTATAATCAACTTGAATGGTTCCTAATTGCCATTTTCTGCCAATCGCATCTTTGACCATAAAATCGAGTTTAGGGCCGTAAAATGCCGCTTCTCCAAGTTCTACTACTGTTTTTAACCCTTTTTCTGCTGCAGCTTCTATAATTGATTGTTCTGCTAATTGCCAGTTTTCGTCGGATCCAATGTATTTAGTCTTGTTTTCTGGATCTCTTAAGGAAATTTGGGCGGTATAGTTCTCAAAACCTAAAGCACCAAAAACATATAAAACCAAATCAATTACCTTTTTAAATTCTTCTTTTACCTGATCTGGGCGGCAGAATAAATGCGCATCGTCTTGCGTAAAGCCACGCACCCTAGTAAGCCCGTGAAGCTCTCCACTTTGTTCGTAACGGTAAACTGTTCCAAACTCAGCATAACGAACGGGTAAGTCTTTATACGACCTTGGTTTTGTTTTATAAATTTCGCAATGATGTGGGCAATTCATTGGTTTCAAGAAAAACTCCTCTCCTTCTTGAGGCGTTTTAATGGGCTGAAAAGAATCAGCACCATATTTTTCGTAATGACCAGAGGTAACATATAAATTTTTATGCCCTATGTGTGGCGTTATTACTGGCTCGTAGCCTGCTTTAATTTGTGCTTTTTGTAAAAACTGAGTGAGTCTTTCTCTCAACATCGCTCCTTTAGGCAACCATAATGGTAAACCCATGCCTACTTTTTCAGAGAAAGCAAAAAGTTCTAATTCTTTTCCTAATTTTCTGTGGTCTCTTTTTTTTGCTTCTTCTAATAGTTCGAGGTATGCTGTTAATTCTGAAAGTTTAGGAAAAGTAACTGCATATATTCGAGTTAATTGTTTGTTTTTTTCATTGCCTCTCCAATAGGCTCCGGCCACACTCATTAGCTTTACCGCCTTTACAAATCCAGTGTTTGGAATATGTGGGCCTCTGCATAAATCGGTAAAATTACCTTGTTCGTAAAAAGTAATTTGACCATCAGTTAAGCTTTCTAATAAATCTAATTTATACTCATCTCCTTTGGCTTGGAAATAATTAATGGCGTCTGTTTTACTAATTTCTTTTCGAATAAATTCCGATTTAGCTTTCGCCAATTCCATTATTTTTTCTTCAATTTTTTTGAATTCTTCAGAAGAAAATTCGCGATCGCCAAAATCTACATCGTAGTAAAAACCAGTTTCTATAGCAGGTCCAATTCCAAATTTTGTGCCTGGATACAATGCTTCTAGGGCTTCTGCCATTAAGTGAGCAGAAGAATGCCAAAAAGTAGACTTGCCTTTATCGTCATTCCAGGTTAATAATTTTAAATTTACATCTGTTTGAATAGCTCTACTTGCGTCCCAAACTTCTCCATTGATTTCTGCCGCAAGAACATTACGCGCTAAACCTTCACTAATACTCAATGCAACCTGATAGGCAGTTATTCCTTTTTCATATGATCTTTGCGATCCATCAGGTAATGTAATATTTATCATTTTTATTTTTTTATTGATTGCTTAGCGCTTCGAACCCTATCGAGTCCTTGAGCTGCTAATATGTAATTTTCTTTTAAACTCAATGCGTATTCGAAATCTGCAATTGCCGCGTCATCATTAGATTTGGCTTCGTTACAAAGTCCTCGCATATAAAATGCTTCGGCATATTTTGGATTATTTTCGATGGCTTTATTAAAGTTTGCCGCCGCAATTTCAATCACTCTTAAATTATAATGTAAAATACCTAAATTATAAAAAGCAGCTGCATTGTGTTTGTCAATTTCCACCACTTTGGTATAATCCTGAATGGCTTTATCAAACTCCGAAACTAATTGATAATAATAAGCCCTACCATAGAACGCTTCGGTTTTTGTTGGATCTACTTTAATAGCAGAAGTAAAATAATCTACTGCCATTTTATTTCTAGCAGGAATAGCCAGCAAACCCAATTGCATATAGGCTTTGTAATTATCTGGATCCTGTTCAATAGCAGTTTGAAAATTAGCATTTGCAGCAAGGGTATCTTCTTTTTCTTTATAAATCATTCCCTTCCAAAAATAACCATCGCTATAATATTTATTGATTCTTAAGCCATTGTTGATTTGCTTAAATGCCAAATCATATTTTTTAGCTAAGAAAAATAATTCACCCATTTTAACATAGGTCATGTAACTAGATTTATTAATAGATAAGGCTTTTTCTAAAGCCTGCTTAGCTTGTGCAGGCTCACCTTTCATTAAATGATAATCTGCTAAACTATTGTATAATGGCATGTAAGTAGAATCGATCGCGAATCCTTTAATTAAATCTTCGTAGGCAGCATCAATGTTTTGATGTCTTACTAAATAGGCCGCACGTGCAGCATAAACTGATGGATCTCCAGCTCTATTTTTAACTTTTTCGTTTAAGTCAATTAATTCTTTTGGAATTTGATCACCAGAAATAATGGCAGAATCTTTTACAACAGTATTGTTATTGCTTGTGGTATCTGATTTTGGGGCAGCATTACAAGCAAATAAGATAGAAATGATTAAAAAAGAAAGTAAAAAATTCTTCATGGCGCTAATTTAGCAAAAAAGGCCCTAATTTGAAAGGCAGGTAGCCAAAACATCCACAATATGGATCGTTTTTATAGGCAATTCGTTTTTATCGATATAAGCCTGCATATGCATTAAACAAGAAATATCGGTAGAAACGATATACTCCGCTCCTGTTTGAATGGCATTCAGCACCTTTTGCTCGGCCATAGCGGTTGAAATGGCTTCGAATTTAACGGCAAATGTACCGCCAAATCCACAACAAGTTTCGCAATCATCTACTTCTATTAGTTCAAGACCTTGTACATTTTTTAATAATGTGCGAGGACTTTCCTTAATACCACATTCTCTAAGCGCACCACAAGCATCGTGATAGGTAACTTTATGAGGAAAATGAGCGCCAATATTTTCGACCTTTAATACATTGATAAGAAAATCGCTTAATTCAAAAATATTTTGCTGTATGCTCCTGCATTTATTGTGGGATGCGGAATTGGTAAATAATTCGGAATAGCTTGATTTTACCATGCCTACGCAAGATCCAGAAGGACTTACGATATACATAGAATCAGGAAAATCATTGATGAATTTTTGTGCCACCACTTTTGCTTCGTCCCAAAAACCAGCGTTGAAAGCAGGTTGGGCACAACAAGTTTGATTATCGTTAAATTCCACTTTACAACCTAATTTTTCTAAAATAGAAAAGGTATGTTGGGCTGTTTGCGGAAATAATTGATCAATAAAACATGGAATAAATAGGGAAACTTTCATCACAACAAAAATAGCATTTGTTTCTTATCCCTTGGTAATTTGTTTACGATATTTAACTAAAATAACAAGCCCCACGGTAAAAAATCCAACTAAAGAAAAGATTGAATTTCGCATAGAGCCGGTTAATTCTTCGATTATACCATAAGAGGCGGTGCCTAAAACGATGGCAATTTTTTCGGTGGTATCGTAAAAACTAAAATAAGAAGTGGTATCGGAAGTATCGGGTAAAAGCTTTGAATAAGTAGACCTAGAAAGGGATTGTATACCGCCCATAATCATGCCTACGCAAAATGCCAAAGCATAAAATTGATTGGAAGTTTGAATATTGTATGCAAAAATACAAATGATAATCCAACAACAAATAGCTCCAATAATAGCATTGATATTACCTATTCTTTTTGATAAATAAGCAAATAAATAAGCACCGGCAATAGCTACAAATTGAATAATTAAAATAGTGGTAATTAATTGCCCCGAAGCTAAATGCAAAACTTTACTTCCAAATAATGCAGCTACATACATGACAGACTGTACGCCCATATTGTAAAAGAAGAAAGAAAACAAAAATAATTTGAGGCGTTTGATTTCTTTTAGTTCTTTCCAAACATTTGCTAATTCGCGGTAACCTTTGCTTAGTACATTCCAGTTGATAACAATTTTATGTTTGTTTTTGGGTAAATAATGAAAAGTATATTGCGCAAAACCAAACCACCAAACCCCAACAGTTAAAAAAGAAATACGAGCGGGTAAACTAGAGCCATTTTCGATACCAACAAGCGTTGGATTAAGAATTACAATCAGGTTTAAAATTAATAAGATAGAACTGCCTATATAGCCGAATGCAAAGCCTCTTGCGCTTACTTTATCTTGTTCCTCTTCGGTAGCTATTTCGGGTAAATAAGAATTATAAAACACCAAACTTCCAGCCCATCCAATGGTTCCAACCATAAAAGCAATTACCCCATATTCAATATTACTGCTATCAAAAAAATACAAAGCAGAACAACTAATAGAACCAATTAAACAAAACACTTGCAAGAATCTTTTTTTAGTACCGTTGTAATCTGCAATGCCCGATAAAATTGGCGATAACAAGGCGATAATTAAAAAAGAACAAGAAATGGCATAAGAATATAGCGCAGAATTTAAAAATTCCATGCCAAAAACACTCACCCTATTGGTTCCGCCATTACTGGTTACCGCAGTCCAATAAATAGGAAAAATAGTGGAGGTAATGGTTAAATTATATACAGAATTAGCCCAATCGTAAAATGCCCAAGCATTGATTACTTTTTTCTTTTGGGCCAGTGGCATGCT
>CAJBBN010000122.1 GCA_903951325.1 uncultured bacterium | reverse complement strand
CTGCGTGTTCATAAAGGGCAGTGCCATCAAATTTAGCCAGAGCCCACTCATCTTTTGGAAAGTGTGCAGGAACCCAATCGAGAATGACTCCAATGCCAGCAGCATGCAATGCATCTACTCGGAACTTGAAATCATCAGGAGAAACAAAGCGAGAAGTGGTAGTAGATGCAGTGAATTCTACGGGAGGCATATTTGTGCCTGCCTTATTGAAGGCCTTGGGCGTTCATCAAATTACCGAAATATACTGCGAACCAAATGGACACTTTCCGCATAATCCAGAACCATTACCAGAAAACTTAGTTGCACTATCGGATGCGGTTAAGCAAAACCAAGCAGATTTAGGAATTGCGGTAGATCCAGACGTAGATAGACTTTGTTTTGTTTGTGAAGACGGACAAATGTTTGGCGAAGAATATACCTTAGTTGCTGTTGCCGATTTCGTTTTAAAAAATACCAGTTCGCAGACCTATGCAGCACAACAGAAATTAGGGAATACCGTTTCTAATTTATCTTCTACCAGAGCTTTAAGAGATGTAACTACTGCGGCCAATGGTAAATATATTGCTTCTGCAGTTGGCGAAGTAAATGTAGTGAACGCCATGAAAGCTAACCAGGCAATTATTGGTGGCGAAGGTAATGGCGGAATTATTTATCCTGAATCTCATTATGGAAGAGATGCCTTAGTGGGTATCGCTTTATTTTTAACGCATTTAGCAAAATCAAATCAGTCCATTTCTGAATTGCGAAAATCATACCCAGCCTATTTTATTTCTAAAAATAAAATTGATTTAACTCCCGAAATTAATATTGATCAATTATTAGCAAAGGTTAAAGCAAAATACCAAGCACAACCTATCAACGAAGTTGATGGTTTAAAAATCGAATTTGATAAAGAGTGGGTGCATTTGAGAAGATCAAACACCGAAGCAATTATCAGAATTTACTCAGAAAGTCAAACAGCAGCAGCAGCTCAGGCTTTAGCAGAAAAAATCATCGGAGACATTAAAGAATTTATTAAATAAATTTACCATGAATAGAATTTATTTAGACAACGCAGCTACAACGCCTATGGACAAAGCGGTTGTTTCCCTTATGACAGAAATGATGGAAAACCAATTTGGTAATCCATCTTCTATTCATGCAGACGGAAGAGGCGTTAGAACGAAAGTAGAAGAAGCGCGTAAAACAGTTGCAAAATTATTAAATACTAGCCCTTCAGAAATATTTTTTACATCTGGTGGTACCGAAGCAGATAACATGGCTATTCGTTGCACCATCAAAGACTTAGGTATTAAACATGCAATTACTACAAGTATAGAACACCATGCAGTGGTTCATACCTTAGAAGAACTCGCTCATGATGGAATTATTAAATTAAGCTTTGTACAATTAGATGAAAAGGGCAGTGTAGATATGCTGCATTTGGCCAAATTATTAGCCGAAAACGAACGCAGTTTGGTTTCCTTAATGGAAGCAAACAACGAAATTGGTAATTTAATAGATTTAAAAGCCGTTGGCGAATTGTGTGAAAAACATGATGCCATCTTTCATTCAGATACCGTGCAAACCATAGGTCATTATGCACATGATTTAGCGAATTTACCAATTCATTTTATTACTTGTGCCGCACATAAATTTCATGGTCCTAAAGGAGTTGGATTTTTATACATCAGTCATAAAGTAAAAATAAAGCCACTTATTTTTGGAGGTTCGCAAGAGCGAAACATGCGTGGAGGTACCGAAAATGTTTATGGAATTGTGGGTTTAGCAAAGGCGCTAAGTATTGCCTACGAAGAGATGCAGCCACATCAAACACATATTCAATCGTTAAAAACGTATATGATTGAATCGTTGAAAGCCGCTATTCCAAACATTGCATTTAATGGAGATATTGATCCTGAAAAAAGTTTATATACTGTTTTAAATGTTTCGTTTCCTCCAAGTGAAATGGGAGAGATGTTGTTATTTAGTTTAGACATTGCTGGAATTTCTGTATCGGGTGGTAGTGCTTGTTCTTCGGGCTCAAATGTAGGCTCACATGTGCTTACAGGAATTAAATCGGATCCTACTCGTTCGGCGGTTAGGTTCTCTTTTTCTAAATATAATACCAAAGAAGAAATAGATATTGTGGTTGCAAAATTAAAAGAACTAATAAAATAATTTCTTTAAACCATACGAAATCAGTTTTAATGAACAACTTTAAATATTAACGTATGGAAAATAATAAAAACAGATCGGTTGCTGCCATACTATATGCACATCCATTTGATATGGGTGGAATGCCCATCCGACAGCCCTTTCCGACCAATAAAGTGGAACAAATAGATCCATTTATTTTACTGCATCATGCAGTGGTGGAAATTCCGAAAGAAAGTGATCCTAAACATACGGGTGTTGGTCCGCATCCACATCGTGGATTTTCACCGGTTACTTTTATATTCGAAGGCGGTGTTCATCATCAAGATAGCAGAGGAAATAACAATACCATTTACAAAGGCGGCATTCAATGGATGAACGCTGGAATGGGTATTATACACAGCGAAAGGCCGCCTGCAGATATACAAGCCATTGGTGGTAAACAAGAAATTATTCAAATGTGGATCAATACGCCGGCTAGTCATAAAATGGACGAACCAGTTTATATTCCATTAACTGCAGAAGAAATTCCTACTGCTTTTTTTGACGATCAAAAAATTAAAGTTTGTGTGCAAGCTGGAAATATTTTAGGTTTACAAGGCCCCATTCATGCACATTCAGAATTGAATGCAGCGACGCTATTTTTTGAAGCGGAAGGTACTATTTCAATTCCGTTTGAGGCTACTCATAATGCTTTTATTTATTTGCTAGACGGGCAATTAAATGTAGCAGGGCATGGTATTGTGGAGGCAAAGCATGCCGTTTATTTTGCCAACGATGGCGAGCAAATTACCTTAATAGCGCAACAAAATACGCGTATTTTAATGATGTCTGGATTACCCATAAACGAAAAAATGGTTTCGCATGGTCCATTTGTAATGAATTCTGAAACTGAGTTAATGGAAGCTTTTAGAGATTATCAAATGGGTAAAATGGGTGTATTAATAGAAGAATAAATTTTTTAAAATAAAAATGATGATAAAATTAAATCTAAAAAAACCAATTGCATTTTTCGATATTGAATCTACTGGTATCAATGTTGCGAGTGATCGAATTGTAGAAATATCTATATTAAAAATAAATACGGATGGTACAGAAGAAGTTAAAACCAAAAGAATTAACCCAGAAATGCCTATTCCTATTGAGTCTTCTTTGATTCACGGAATTTACGATGAGGATATTAAAGACGAACCTACCTTTAAACAAATTGCAAAAGGTTTGGCTCAGTTTTTAGAAAATTGCGATTTAGGTGGTTATAATTCTAATAAATTTGACATCCCTTTGTTGATGGAAGAATTTTTAAGAGTAGAGGTGGATTTTGATATCAGCAAAAGAAAAATGGTTGATGTGCAAAATATTTTCCACCAAATGGAACAAAGAACTTTGAAAGCAGCTTACCGCTTTTATTGCAATAAAGACTTAATCAATGCGCATTCTGCCGAAGCAGATATAAGGGCTACTTACGAAGTCTTGTTGAGTCAGATTGAAAGGTACGAAAACACCGAAATGACTGATAAAAAGGGCGAAACATCGGTTCCCGTTAAAAATGATATTGAAGCTTTACATGTATTTACGCAAATGCAAAAAAATGTAGATTTTGCAGGCACCATTGTTTACAATGCAAAAGGAGAAGAAGTATTTAATTTTGGAAAACACAAAGGCAAAACGGTAGAAGAAGTTTTTAGAACCGAACCAAGTTATTATGATTGGATGCAAAATGGTATGTTTCCTTTGTATACCAAAAAGAAATTAACCGAATTGCGTTTTAAATTATTCAATAAAAAAATCTAATTATTTCCAATTAGCATTGCCTGAAAATCAGCCATCATATTGGGGATGGATACTGATTTTACATCATGTGCAATTTGTTGTTCGTTTAAATAATTGATTAAAACCTCGGTTGCTATATTTCCGGTTAGTTCATCGCTTGCCATAGGGCAGCCACCATAACCATTAATGGCTACATCAAATCTTCTGCAACCCGCGTGGTAAGCTGCTGCTAGCTTGTTAATGGCATCGGCTGGATTAGCATGCAAATGAGCACCAAAACTCACATTTGGAAATAGCGGGGTAATTTCTTTAAATAAATAAGTAATATTTTCGGCATTAGAAACGCCAATGGTATCGGAAAATGCAATGGTCTGAATGCCCATATCGGCTAATACTTTTGTCCATTTTGCAACCACATTTACATTCCATTCCTCGCCATAAGGATTACCAAAACCCATCGATAAATACACCACTAATGTTTTATTATTATTGATTGCTAAATTTTGAATAGCAGTTAAATTAACTAAAGATTCGGCGATACTGGTATTGGTATTTCTTTGTTGAAATGTTTCGGAAATAGAAAAAGGAAATCCTAAGTAGCTAATTTCTTCGAATTGACAAGCATCTGTTGCGCCTCTTAAATTAGCAATGATGGCTAATAATTTGGAACTGCCTTCTTTTAAATCAAGACCTGCAAGCACTTCCGCTGTATCTCTTAATTGTGGAATGGCCTTAGCAGAAACAAAACTTCCAAAATCTATGGTATCAAATCCTAAGTTTAAAATACTGTTGAGGTATTTTATTTTCTTTTCAGTGGGAATAAAGGTTTCAATTCCTTGGATAGCATCTCTTGGACATTCAATAATTTTCATATTAATTCAGTTTGAAATCTGGTAGATTTGCTTTTCTTTTTCCAAAAATAGTACTGCCAATTCTAATCATGGTACTGCCATTTTCGATGGCTAATTCGTAGTCTGAAGACATACCCATAGAAATTTCTTTAAAGTAATCTGCCTGTCTGAAATAGCTTTGTTTAATGCCGTTGAATAGCACTGTTAATTCTCTAAACTCCTCGTTAATTTGTCTTTGATTATCTGTATTAGTTGCAATTCCCATTAATCCAACAATTCTACAATGGGTTAAATTTGTAAATTCTTCGGATCTTAACAAATCAATTAATTCGTCGTAACCTAAACCGTATTTTGTTTCTTCGTCTGCAATATATACCTGTAACAAACAATCAATCACTCTATTGTTTTTTAAACCTTGCTTGTTAATTTCTTGCGCTAATTTTAAACTATCAACCGAATGAATTAAAGAAATAAAAGGCGCAATGTACTTTACTTTATTGCTTTGTAAGTGTCCAATTAAATGCCATTCAATGTCTTTTGGTAAGGCTTCTGCCTTCTGTACTAATTCTTGTACATTGTTTTCACCAAAAACCCTTTGTCCTGCATCATAAGCTTCTTGAAGGGTTTCAATAGGCTTAGTTTTAGACACCGCAATTAATTTCACACCTTTTGGCTCAAGGCTTAATTTAAATTCATTTATTTTCGTCGAAATACTCATTATATTTACCTTTGATACAAATCTATATAATTGTGAGAATACATCAGCAAGCATTTGCATTTTTATTACTCTTTAGCCTTTTTATTTTAGCCTGTAAGGGAAATAATAATAAAACACCAAATGGCATAGTTTCTAAAGACACTATGGCTTTTGTATTAATGGACATACATTTGGCCGAGGCGGGTGCTAGAACCATAACCAGCACACCCATTAACGAAACGGTTGTTTCCTATTATCAGTTTATTGAAAAAAAATACCATATTTCAGATACAACATAGGTCATTCCTTTAGTAAGAATAAAATTCTCCCCAGTTTTGAGTTCACTTACAAAGGATCCTTCTAAACAATGAACTATATGTCCTTTTTGACACCAATGGTCAGCTAGATATCCTTTGGAATATTCTATCAAACGAATTCTAAGACCATTTAATTGAATTGTCTGCCAGAATGCAGTTCCTGTTTCTCCCTTATACTCTACTTTTTCAACAGTAGTCCAGTCAATAGTTT
>CAJBBN010000121.1 GCA_903951325.1 uncultured bacterium | reverse complement strand
TCCAATTTATTTGAATTTTTAAAACAGTATAGGCAAAAAGATTCTTCCTTGTTTGCAACCCTGTACAACTTAGATGCGCTTCTTTAAGTATATCAACTTGCGATTTTAATTCGGCTAATTCGTACTCAATTTCGTTTAATATTTTTTGCTCGGTTAAAATCGATTGTTGAACAATGGCTAATTGCGAATTGATTTCTGTAACAGATGATTTGTCTATTGTTAAATCAGTCGTAATTTTGCGTTCTTTTTCTTGAAGAAATGTCAAGCGTTCATTTTTGATTTTCTTTTCGTTTTCGTAGCTACGAATTTTAGCGATAAAATCGTTTAAAGTTTTTTGTTGAAGAGCGAGCTCTTTTTCTTTATTTAAAGCATCGAGTTTTATTTCTTGAATATTTGCTTCGATGGCATCTATGGAAGTAGCAAACTGACTTTTCTCGTCGTTAAATGCAACTTCTTGTTTTTCTAAATCTTCCATTGAGCGCTTCAAGCCCCCAATTCTAAAAGTGGCTACTTGCGTGCTTAATTCTTTGTATTGCTCTTTAAGCTTATAATAACGTTCTGTTTTTTTAGCCTGAGATTCTAAAGTTTTTAAATTCTTTTCAATTTCAAAAAGTAAATCATCAACCCTATTTAAATCGTCTTCAGTATCTTTTAATTTATTAAGGGTTTGTTTTTTTCTGATTTTATATTTAGAAATACCAGCAGCTTCTTCAAAAAGTGATCTTCTTGAATTGTCTTTGTTGGCTAAAATTTCTTCAATCATTTTTAATTCAATGATAGAGTAGGAGTCTGAACCAATACCCGTATCTAAGAATAAATCGGTGATATCTTTTAACCTACATTGCACATCGTTTAAACGATATTCGCTTTCGCCAGTTCGGTAAAGCTTACGCGTAATAGTTACGGTTGTATAATCGGTTGGTAATACATTCTTGGTATTATCAAAGGTTAAAGAAACCTCTGCTAAATTTGCTGGCTTGCGGGTTTTAGTACCATTGAAAATAATGTTTTCCATTTTTTCTGAACGCAAAGTTTTAGTGCTTTGTTCACCTAAAACCCAGCGAATGGCATCCACAACATTTGATTTACCACATCCATTTGGTCCAACAATGGCCGTAATTCCTTCATCAAAATTGACGGTTATTTTATCGCCAAAACTTTTAAAGCCTTTAATTTCTAATGATTTTAATCTCACAATTTCCTCCGTTTTTACTCCTAAATATCCATAGAATAGCTTGCTTTATCAATAATAATTATTCACAAAATATGTGGATAAGTAAAGCATAAGTATTTTTTTAGATAGCTAATTATCAATAGTTTAAAAGGTTTTTGTAAATTCTGTTAATAAAGATATAAACAAAAAAAGAGGCTCCATTTGGAACCTCTTTTTTATAGGGAATATTTTAGGATTAATAATACCTTAATCGAATCACACCAGCAATAGATTTTGCTAATCGGATAACTTGACGCGTATAACCATATTCGTTATCGTACCAAACATATAAAACAGCACCTTTGCCATCTTTTGCTAAGATGGTTGCCGGGCTATCTACAATAGAAGCATGGGTATTGCCAATTAAATCGCTCGATACTAATTCGTTTGAAATAGAGTATTCAATCTGTTCCACTAAATCTCCAAATAAGGAAGCTTGTTTTAAGCTATCATTAATGGCCGCTAAACTGACTTCTTTTTTAAAGTTTAAATTTAAAATAGCTAAGGAAACATCTGGTGTAGGAACCCTTACCGCATTTCCAGTTAAAATTCCTGTTAAATGAGGTAATACTTTGGAAACTGCTTTATCTGCACCAGTTTCTGTAATTACCATATTTAAAGCAGCCGAACGACCTCTTCTATATTTTTCGTGGTAATTATCTAATAAATTTTGATCGTTGGTATAAGAGTGCACCGTTTCAATGTGTCCTTTTTCAATGCCAAAGGCCTCGTCAATTACTTTTAAAACTGGAACAATGGCATTGGTGGTACAAGATGCTGCAGAAAAAATATTTTCGTCGGCGGCTTGTTGTTCGTGGTTAACTCCAAATACAATATTGGGTACGCCTCCACCTGGTGCGGTTAATAAAACTTTGGCAACACCTTTTGCCTTTAAATGACTTGCTAAACCTTCTCGGTCTCTTAGTACACCGGTATTGTCGATCACTAATGCCTCGTTAATTCCGTAAACAGTATAATCTATGCTTGCCGCATCTTTAGCAGCAATCATGGCAATTGTTTGCCCGTTAATGATTAATGCTTTGTTTTCGAAATCTTCTACAATGGTGCCATTGAATGGGCCATGTACCGAATCATATCTTAATAAATCGGCTCTTTTGCTTATATCTTTATCCGAATTGCTGCGGGTAACAATGGCTCTTAATCTTAATTGTTCTCCTTTGCCTGCTTGCATCACTAACTCTCTTGCGGCAATTCTTCCAATTCTACCAAAGCCATATAAAACAACATCTTTGGGTTTCAATACTTTTTTATCTAAGCCAATATGTGTGGCTAGTTTTGTTTGCACAAAATTTGCAATGGAATTAAAATTATTTTTTTCTTCGAGCCATTCTGAGGCTAATCTGCCAAGGTCTATGCGAGATGGCGCAATGGCTAAAGCAGCAATTTCATTGGCGATGGCAAGGGTCTCTTCAACTTCGATGGCTTTGCCAATGATTTGTTGTGCATATAAATGACTGCTCAAAATTTCACTTGCACTTACATCAATTAATGGTTTTCTAAATAAAACCAATTCGATGGCATTATCGAAAGATAATTTGCCAACTACATTAATCAGTTCGATGGCCTGTTTTTCTTTGGCAATCCAAACTTTTAACTCAGATTCGTATTTGTTTAACATAGGATGTTTTTATAGGTGCTCAAAAATAAAAAAAGATTGAACATTAATATAATATTAACATTCAATCTTTTTAAAATTCAGGTTATTATCCTAAATATGACTTCAATATTTTGCTTCTAGAAGTGTGTCTTAGGCGTTGTAAAGCCTTATCCTTAATTTGACGAACTCTTTCGCGGGTAAGGTTAAATTTCTCGCCAATTTCTTCTAATGATAAGGCATGATTGGTACCTAATCCAAAAAACAACACGATTATTTCTCTTTCTCTTTCGGTTAAGGTAGCCAAAGATCTTTTAATCTCCTCACTCAACGACTCGTTGATTAACATACTATCTGTTTGAGGAGTATCTCGGTTTTCTAATACATCTAATAAGGTATTTTCTTCTCCTTGAACAAATGGTGCATCCATAGAAACATGGCGACCAGAATTACTCATGGTATCTGAAATTTTATCTACTGTAGTTTCTAATAAAATCGCTAATTCTTCTGGAGAAGGTTCTCTTTCAAATTCTTGCTCTAATTTAGAAAATGCTTTGCTGATTTTACTTAAAGATCCTACTTGGTTTAAGGGCAATCTTACAATTCTAGATTGCTCTGCAATGGCTTGCAAGATTGATTGACGAATCCACCATACGGCGTAAGAAATAAATTTAAAGCCTTTGGTTTCGTCGAAACGTTTAGCCGCTTTAATTAATCCTAAATTACCTTCGTTAATTAAATCGCCTAAGGTTAAACCTTGATTTTGATATTGTTTAGCTACCGAAACCACAAAACGAAGATTGGTTTTGGTTAACCTTTCTAATGCGGCTTGATCGCCTTCTCTAATTTTTTGAGCTAAAATAACTTCTTCTTCAGCGGTAATTAAGTCTACTTTACCGATTTCGTGTAAGTATTTATCTAAAGACTGACTTTCTCTGTTCGTAATCGATTGGGTGATCTTGAGTTGTCTCATTTATCCTCCTGGTGGGTTTAAGTTAAAGGTTGCGAATTTACTAAAAAATATGCGAAAAACCAATTATCTGCCATATTACAGGCCTTTTAGCCAAAATTTCAGACATTGTTTCTGCGCTCCATTACTAGCAAAAATCGTACCTTAAAATGGTTTTGGCAGGTTTTAAATTAAGTTAAATCTGCAAGTAGGTGAGTAGAAGCTATTTTTACCCCTTTTTCGCCAGCAATTATTTTTGCACATTCTACTTTTGGATCGTGCTCAAAAAATAATGTCCAATTTTCTTGCATGGCAGTTGACAAAAAATCTGCTTTTTCAGACATCGAAAGTAAGGGTCGAGTATCGTAGGCCATTACATAAGCCAAACCCAAATGACCACTTGAAGGTATCAAATCTGCACAAAATGCAATTTTTTCTTCTTTATAATTGATGATGGGCAGCATCATGTGATCGGTATGTCCAGAGCTGAATCGGATATTAATATTATTTGAAAATTGGCCGTGATCTGCTACAAATTGTAATTGTCCACTTTCTTGAATCGGGAGAATATTTTCTTTTAGAAAAGAAGCCTTTTCTCGCGGATTGGGTTCGGTGGCCCATTTCCAATGATCCGCATGGCTCCAATATGTGGCGTTTGGAAAAGCAGTGCTTAGTTTACCATCCGCATCTTTATTAATACTTCCACCACAGTGGTCAAAATGTAAATGCGTTAAAAGCACATCGGTAATATCCGAAAAATCAACACCTGACGCATGTAATGATTTTTTTAAACTGGCATCTCCATGTAAAAAATAATGGTTAAAAAATTTAGCTTCTTGTTTATTACCAATCCCATTATCAATTAAAATTAAGCGATTGCCGTCTTCGACTAATAAACAACGCATGGCCCAAGTACACATATTGTTTTCGTCGGGTGGATTGATATTTTGCCACATCGATTTTGGAACAACACCAAACATGGCGCCACCATCTAATTTGAAAAATCCGGTATCTATTGTTTGTATTCTCATAGCTAAATGTTAATGATAGTGGAAGATAAGATATATCGCTTAAACAAAAAAGCGCCATTAAAAAAATTAATGGCGCTCTTGTTATTGCTATTGATTACATGTGAATTACTTCACCGTAGGCATCTGCAGCCGCTTCCATAATCGCTTCAGACATGGTAGGGTGTGGATGAACTGTTTTAATTAATTCGTGACCTGTGATTTCTAATTTTCGAGCAACAACTGCTTCCGCAATCATCTCGGTTACATTGCTACCAATCATGTGACATCCTAAAAGTTCGCCATATTTAGCATCGAAAACTAATTTTACAAAACCGTCTTTACTACCAGATGCACTTGCTTTACCCGATGCAGAGAATGGAAACTTTCCAACCTTTACTTCGTAACCTGCAGCTTTTGCGGCTTTCTCTGTCATTCCAACAGAAGCTACTTCTGGATTACAATAAGTACAACCTGGTATGTTATTATAATTTAATGCTTCTACTTTTTTACCTGCAATTTTTTCAACACAAATGATTCCTTCTGCAGAGGCTACGTGTGCTAATGCTTGGCCTGGAACAATATCGCCAATGGCATAAATTCCAGGAATGTTGGTTCTGTAAAACTCATCTACTAACACTTTTCCTTTATCTGTTTTTACACCACATTCTTCTAAACCAATATTTTCGATATTAGCAGTAATACCCACTGCAGATAGTACTACTTCTGCTTCTATAATTTCAATTCCTTTTGCTGTTTTAATAGAAACCTTACATAAATCTGCACTGCTATCTACTGATTCTACTGCAGAACCAGTCATGATATTGATACCCGATTTTTTGAAAGAACGCGCTAAGTTTTTAGAAACGTCTTCATCTTCTAAAGGCACAATATTATCTAAAAATTCTACAATGGTTACTTTTGTTCCCATTGCATTATATACATATGCAAATTCACAACCAATGGCTCCAGAACCAACAATAACCATAGATTTAGGTTGTTTCGCTAAAGTCATTGCTTGACGGTAGCCAATCACTTTTTTACCATCTTGTTTTAAATTTGGCAATTCTCTAGATCTTGATCCTGTAGCTAAAATAGTATGTTTAGCAGTATAAGTTGTTTTTTTACCATCTGCTGCAGTCACTTCTACCATGCCACCTTTTTTGATTACACCGGCACTATCAATCACATCAATTTTATTTTTTTTCATCAAAAACTGAATGCCTTTGCTCATGCCATCGGCCACATCTCTACTTCTTTTAATAACTGCAGAAAAATCGGCAGATGCACCATTTACATTAATTCCGTAATCATTTGCATGATTGATATATTCAAATACTTGTGCACTTTTGATTAAAGCTTTAGTAGGAATACAACCCCAATTTAAGCAAACACCGCCTAAATTTTCTTTCTCCACTATGGCTGTTTTTAAGCCTAATTGCGAAGCTCTAATGGCAGTTACATAACCACCCGGGCCGCTTCCTATAACAATTACATCATAATTCATATGGTTCTTTTTTTCTTTAAATGAATGAACAAAAATAGCGATTTAGATGATAAAATGATCATGCTTTTAGAATTATTCTAAGCCAGAAATCATTTTGTTTTTTGGGTATTTAAGCTCATATCCAAAGCTAAATACTTTTTGCTCGCTTGGATTCAATTTTAGTTTCCAAGTTAACTTACCCGTTTCCATATCATATTTACCATCTAAAGAATTAAGCTTAACCTCAATAGATTTGTTTTTACTAATGGGCGCTTGGTCTTCGATGATTATATCGATAGGCTTTTGTTTATTGTTTAGTATTTTAATATTGAAATTTAAACTGGCTGTTTGAAAGCCCGATAATAACTTGTGTGTATTAAATTCTTTAACCTTTATTCTTTCAATAAAAATATTTTGGTCTTTCCCTAAAGAAACTTGAAGCGTGTCATCAAATTGCATGGTATTTAAAAAGGTTTCTCCAACATAGGCATCCTCAAAATAAACACTGGCATTACCCGAAAGCAAATTTAAATTATTCCAATTTGGAATGCGGCTAATAAGATAGGCATGAGGAGCTAGTTTTGGAATAGCCATGTATTGATATAAAGCAGCAAGAGTATCAGATTTTATCTCGATGACTTTATTTTCTTGTGAAGAAGCAATCGAGGTTAATGCATTTATTTCATAGCTGTTGGCTAATTGATTTTCTGTCTCTATTACGTTAGCAGCCATAGCCAATTGAGGAGCGCTCGCTTTTTCTATCATATCTAAACTTTTCGTTCTTTGATATGAATAAATATCGCTATATAATGGATTTAAATTCGGTAAAACACCATTATCTATTGGATTTCCGGTAGATAATGTAATTTTTACCTGCTCCCAATCGATGCCCGTATTTTGAAATACACTTGCTTTTTGTTGTATTAAAATTGGCGAAGTAATATTCGCTACTCTTAAATCATAAATTGGATTCCAGCCTGCGTCATTTACTAAATAATGGAGACTTAAATTTTTGCTTGCATTTTCATTAGCCATTAAACTAATTTTCAAAGAACAATAATCGTTGCTGTTGGACATATTGGCCAACGTTTTTTCTAATTGATTAATGGTATTTAAAATGGGTTTAATTTTTTTATCTAAGCGATAAATTTCTTCTTTAATAACAGGAATTCTTGATTTATAAATTGCGCTAAGGTCTTCTATTTCACCTGCAAGATCTGTTTTACTGGTTAAGTTTTTATTGGCTAATAATATTTCCAATTCCTGTTCTAAAGAATACTTCTTAATGTTTAAAGTGCTCAATTGGTCTTGGTAATTAGCTATGGAGTCTGTAACTTTTAAACCAGCTTGGGTTTGTAGTGTAGCTCTTTTATAGTCCGTAATTGGACTTATTTGGATAATCCGAATGCCGGCATCGGCACTTACTTGAATACTATTTTTAAGGATAGATTTTGGTAAATTATCGATGATAAGGGTATTTAAACCAGAAAAAAGGTTCGTTGTAACCTTGCTTTTAATCTCCGCTAGGTTTCTAAAAACAGTAATTTCTTGAATTTTTTCAGCGGCAACAAGGTTATTTTCTTGAGAGAAAAGAGTCAAACTGCTGATTAATAGTAAGTTTAATAAAAAAATACGCTTCATTTTGTGTTTTACTTTACATTTCAAAAATAGTATTAATTCCTTTACAACGAAGCTTTCAGAATGTTGGTATTTTTCCTAGTTTCGTATCCTAATATTTAAGCTATTTTATGAAAAGAATTAAAAGTGTAGTACTTGCCCTTTCTTTAGTGTTTGTGGCATTTGGAACGAAGGCTAATACCACCCCTGACGAAGGTATGTGGTTGCCTATGCTCATCAACAAGAATTACGATGAGATGAAAAAAATCGGTTTTAAATTATCAGCCGATGATATTTATAATGTAAACAACTCTAGTTTAAAAGATGCCATTGTTTCGATGGGCTTTTGTACTGGTGAAATGATTTCGAAAGAAGGATTAATGTTAACGAATCACCACTGTGGTTATTC